>DASXBS010000058.1:0-12296 GCA_036491555.1 Casimicrobiaceae bacterium | reverse complement strand
CAGCGGCTTGGCCTTGCTCGACGGCGCATCGTAGAGCACCGCAACCTCGGACGTCGAGCGGAATTCGGCGGAGCAGGCAACGGAACTGGCAACTGAGGCGCTGCCTGCGAGCGCGAGCAAAAGGATCAGGCGCGCCGCGCCGCGCATGCGCTGCGTCCGTTCAGCTCGGCACCGGCGAGGCCGCCGGCTGCTGCTGGAGATTGGCGAGCTGTTGCTGATAGAGCACCTCGAAGTTGATCGGGTCGAGATGCACCGGCGGGAAGCCCGCGCGCGAAATCGCGTCGGCGATGGTTTCACGAACATACGGAAACAGAACGTTGGGGCAATGGATGGCCATGATCGGCTGCATGTCGGCCATCGGGATGCCCTGAATCCTGAACAACCCGGCCTGGGCCGCCTCGACCAGGAACAGCGTCTTGTCGCCGGTCTTCGCAGTCACGGTGATGGTCAGGATGCACTCGAAGACGCCTTCGTCGATCTGTTCTCCGCGCGTTCGCAGGCCGACCTCGACCCTAGGCGCCTCGGTGAGCGCGAACGATTGCGGCGCGCCCGGATTTTCCAGCGAGAGGTCCTTGACATAGATCTTCTCGATGGCCAGCGAAGGCGCGGTTTGAGGTTGCTGCGTGTCAGCCATGCGAGTTCCTAGAACGTCGGCAAAGCGTTGGATTATAGCTCAGGCGCGTGTCACGACCCCGCCCGCCATGCCCTAAAGAGCCTAACCCCCCGACGCGGTCGCCGACTCGAGCATCGGCAACAGCTTGCCCGCGCGGTCGAGCACCACGAGGTCATCGTAGCCGCCGACGTGCACGTCGCCGATGTAGATCTGCGGAACGGTGCGTCGACCCGTCTTTTGCATCATCTCGACGCGACGCGCGGGCTCGAGGTCGACGCGCACCTTGGCGATGTCGTCAACACCGCGCGAGCGCAACAGCTTCTCGGCACGCACGCAGTACGGGCACACTGCCGTGGAATACATCATCACTTCGCTCATCGCCAGAAACCGGTTCAGCTTTTTTCCAGCGGCATGCCCGCGTCGGCCCAGCCGCGCAGCCCTCCCTGCAGCAGGAACACCTCGGCGAACCCGAGCTTGGACAGCGCGGCAACCGCGCCGCGGCTGCGCTGGCCGCGGTCGCAGTAGGCGATCACCGGCCTGCCGGTGAACCGCGACAGTTCCTTGGCTCGGCTCTCGAGCTGCGAAAGAGGGATGTGCAGCGCGTTGGGAACGCGTCCAGCCGCGTATTCGTCGCCCTCGCGCAGGTCGATCATCAGCGCATTCTGGCGGTTGATGAGCTGCGTTGCCGCCAGCGCACCGACTTCGCGCGAAGACCCCAAGCCGCGCTGGACCAGCGGCCACAGCAGCATCGCGCCGGAGGCCACCAACGCCAGCACCAGCGGCCAGTTGTTCATCAAAAAGGGGACCAGCGAAGCGTCGATGCTCATCGGGATGCGATCTTTCGGAAAGCGAAATGATAGCGCAAGGCTAGCGCCTGCTTCGCATATGCGGCGCCTGCCCTGCCAGCGCAAGGGCTTTGCGTGCGCAACCCGCGCAACATGTGCGACTTGAGGGCAAGCGGTCGGTGCGCGCTAAATCGGATGCGCTCGCGGAACCGCCAAGCAGTTGTGCGGTCCACGTCATACCGGCGCCGCGCAGTGGGCTTGCAGTTGGCCCTCAGTTGGCTACAAGTCAGTCCTGCGCTGTGGTGTGAGCCTATTAGCCAGACCGGCGGCTTAAGCAGGTATACGGACAGCGCCCGGGCTCCCCGAAAAACGGGCGTATACTCGTTCCCAGGGCATTTCAACATCGCGCGCGAGGGTTGCACGCCGTCGCGTTGCAAGCAAGACGAGGCAGACATGGGCAATGGCTGGAAAAAGGCGGGACTGGTCGGTCTGGGCGCGGTGCTCGGGCTGTTGCTGAGCCTCAATTTCTCGGCGTTCGCGGATCGCGAAGCGCGATTGCCGATCCCTTACGAAGACCTGCAGCTCTTCTCCGCGGTATTCGGCCGCATCAAGAGCGACTACGTCGAGCCGGTTCCCGACGACAAGCTGATCAAGGAAGCCATCAATGGCATGGTCCACGGGTTGGACCCGCATTCCGACTTCCTCGACGCCGATGCGTTCAAGGAACTGCAGATTTCCACACAGGGCAAGTTCGGCGGGCTTGGCATCGAGGTCGGCGTCGACGACGGCATCATCAAGGTTGTCTCGCCGATCGAAGACACGCCGGCGTTCCGTGCCGGGATCAAGGCCGGCGACCTGATCGTCAAGATCGACGACACCGTCACGCGCGGACTGGCGCTCTCGAAGGCAGTCGAGAAGATGCGCGGCAAGCCGGGCACGCAGATCGTGCTTACCATCGCGCGCAAGGACGTCGACCAGCCGATGACGTTTACGCTCACCCGTGAGATCATCAATTTCCGCAGCGTCCGCGCCAAGCTCATCGAGCCTGGGTATGGGTACCTGCGCATCGTCCAGTTCCAGGAGCGCACCGGCGAGGACATGGCCAAGGCGCTGCGCGACCTCTACAAGCAGGGCGACCTGACCGGTCTGGTGCTCGACCTTCGCAGCGATCCGGGCGGACTGCTCAACGTGTCGGTCGGCGTCGCCGCCGCGTTCCTGCCGCAGGATGCACTGGTCGTCTACACCGACGGCCGCACGGCCGACGCGCGCATGCGCCTGTCGGCAACCAAGGGCGACTACCTCCGCGGCCGCGGCGAGGATTACCTGAAGGACCTTCCCGCCTCGCTCAAGCGCGTTCCGATGGTGGTGCTGGTCGATGGTGGAACCGCATCGGCTTCGGAAATCGTCGCCGGTGCGCTGCAAGATCACAAGCGCGCGGTGGTGATGGGCGCGCAGACCTTCGGCAAGGGCTCCGTGCAGACCATCCTCCCGCTGGGCCCGAACACGGGTTTGAAGTTGACCACGGCGCGCTACTACACGCCGAGCGGGCGCTCGATCCAGGCGAAGGGCATCGAGCCGGACGTCGCGGTTGACGATGGACGAGAAACAACCAATCGCATGCGCGAAGCGAACCTCGAGCATCACCTGATCGACGGCAAGCCCGCCGTGGTGGCGACCGATGCCAATGCGCTGCCGAAGGTGCCGGACAAGGCTGCGCCCGAGAAGGATGGCGTCAAGCCGGCCGTGGAGGCGCCGCAGCGCCTGGAGTTCGGCGCGGCCGACGACTTCCAACTCAAGCAGGCGCTCAACCAGCTGAAGGGATTGCCCGTCATCGCGTCGTCGAAGGCGCTGGCGGCGCAGGCCAAGCCGCAGTAGCGACCGAGCCCCCCCGGCGAGGGCTCCACAGACAACGCCCGGTCCTGCCGGGCGTTTGTCTTCGAAAGGCCGCGTATGGATGACGCGCAGCTGCTCCGCTACAGCCGCCACGTGCTGTTGCCCGAACTGGGGGTCGACGCGCAGGCGCGGTTCGCGTCGTCGCACGCGCTGGTCGTCGGGGTGGGCGGACTGGGCAACCCGGTAGCCCATTTTCTCGCTGCCGCCGGAGTCGGAACGCTGACCCTGGTGGACGCCGATGATGTCGACCTCACCAACCTGCAGCGTCAGATTCTGTTCGACACGGCCGCCATCGGCCGTCGCAAGGTCGACGCTGCCGGAGAGCGACTGGCAGCGCTCAACGCCGAGGTTCGGGTGGTGCGCGTTGGGGCGCGCGTCGGCGATACCGAGCTGGCGCCGCTCGCCGCCGCTGCCGACATCATCATCGACTGCTGCGACAACTTCGCCACGCGCCATGCGGTGAATCGCGTCAGCGTCGCAGCGCGCAAGCCGCTCGTATCGGGCGCGGCACTACGCTTCGACGGGCAGCTGGCGGTCTTCGACCCGCGCGACCCCGACAGCCCCTGTTACCACTGCCTGTTCGGCGAAGGCGACGAATTCGAGGAGACGCGCTGCGCGACGATGGGTGTGTTCGCGCCGCTGGTGGGAATCATCGGCGCGGCGCAGGCCGCGGAGGCGCTCAAGCTTCTCGCCGGCGTCGGACGCTCGCTTGCGGGTCGGCTGCTGCTATTCGACGCGCTCGCGACCGAATGGCGCGAAGTTCACGTCGTGCGCGATCCGGGCTGCCTTGTCTGCGCAGCGTCGAGAGCATGAGCGTTCGCCAGCTCCTGCGGGTCACATCGAGGCGCGCCGCGCTCTTCTCGACAGCGCTTGCACTCGCGCTTTGCGTCTGGACGGGCGCCGCGTCGGGGCAACAACTCAAGCTGCGAGCTTCCGACTGGAAGGCGATGCAGGCCGTCATCACCGCGCAGCGCGCCGCGTTTCTCGCTGGCGATGGCGACAAGGCATTCGGCTACGCGACGCCGGCAATCCGCGCGCAATTCGGCGACCCCGCGACCTTCCTCGAGATTGTGCGCAGCGGCTACGCTCCGCTGCTGACCGCGCGCTATGTCGAATTCCTGCAGGGTGCGGTAATCGACGGCGCGATCGTCATGCCGCTGCGCCTTATCGATGCCGACAACACCGTTCGCGTCGCGCTCTACATCATGGAAAGGCAGCCGGGTGGTTCGTGGAGAATCGCCGGATGCCGCATTGCGCCGTCCACCACCCTCGCGACCTAGCGCGCGCCATGCGGGCGACTCGCGCCGCGCGCGCAGGCATCGCTCCACATCCACTCCAGCGCGGCCTCGAAGCGGCGCACGTACGCGCGCGAATCGAACAGCCGGCAGCGCGCGGGTTCGGCCAGTTTCGACGCACTGTCTCGCAGGCGAGCGCGATCCCTCGCCAGGCCGACGGCAATGTCGACATACGCCGAGTGCGCATCGGCGACCAGCTCCGGCATGCCCGCAGCGATGACCTGCGACGCCGACGAGCGCGCCGCCATGCTGCGCCCGGCCAGGGTCACGACCGGCAACCCTGCATAGAGCGCATCGTTGACGGTGGTGTGCGAGCCGAAGGGATAGGTGTCGAGGTAGACGTTTGCCAGCCGAAAGCGCGCCAGGTAGCGCGCGGGGGATTCCTGCGGCGCGAACACGAGCCGTTCTGCGCCGATGCCGCGTCGCTCGGCCTGTGCGCGCAGGTTGGCTTTCGCCTCGTCGGGCATCGGACGAAGCCAGAGCAGCGACTGCTCGACCTGCGCGAGCACGCGCATCCATAGGTCGAACATCTCCGGCAGGATCTTGTACGGCGCCGCCTGGCTGGTGTACACGAACGCGTGCTCGGGCAGCGCATACTCGTCGCGCGAAGGCCGCGCGGCGATCTCGCGTTGCGAGTCACTGGGCAGATAGCATCCTTCGAGCAACACCAGCGTCTCGGCGAAATCACGCTGCCCGGACTCGGGCGTCGCGAACGCATCGCTAATGATGTAGTCGAAATACGCCGCGCCCATGGTCCCCGCGTAGCCCACATAGTTGACCTGGATCGGCGCCGGGCGCGCCGCGAACAGCTCGGGACGCGCACCGGTCGTGTGACCGCTCAAATCGAACAGCAGGTCGATGCGGTCGGCGCACAGCCGTGCCACCGCTTGCTCGGATGCGAGCGTTCCCAGCTCGGCATAGCTGTCAACCGCGCGCTCAATGCGCGCGCGCATCGCGTCGTGCGCGCTTGCGTCGAGCTCGTAGGCGAAAACCTGGAAGCGATCGCGGTCGAGCTGCTCGAGGACTTCGGCGACGAGCCTGGGCACCGGATGGTCGTGGAATGTTGATGCCGCGAAGCCGAGGCGAAGGCGGCCGGCGTCGCGGTCTGCGTGCGACGGCACCGGTGCGAGCGCCGGCCACGCGAAGCTGCGGGCCGCCTTCAGCTGCAATCCGGGATCGTCGCTGATCGCAAGCAGCGCGAAGGGTGCGAGCGTTTGCGTCCCCGGTCCTGCGCTCGCCAATGAATCGACCACGTGACGGCGACGTTGCTCGAAGTCATCCCAATCGGCGAACTGAAGCTTCAATTCGAGGCACTGCGCGGCGACCTGCAGCCTTCCCGGGTCGAGCGAGCGCGCGCGCTCGAGAGGCGATCGCGCCTCGTCGTAGCGACGCTGCCCGGCGAGGAGGAATCCTAGGTTGGCCAATATCTGCGGCGACTCCGGAGCAAGCGCGAGTGCGCGTTTGAAACTCGCCTCGGCGCCGGGATGACGCAGCGATTTCTGGCAGACGCCCAGATTGTTCCACACTTCTGCGGGCGCATCCGGCGCAACGGAGATGAGGCGCTCGAACAGCGGCAGCGCCTCGCCGAAACGCTGCTGCGCAAAAAGCAGGTGCGCGAGATTGCTCAGCGCTGCGATCTCGGCGCCGGGGCGCGCGAGCGCGTCGCCAAACGAACGCTCAGCGGCGGCGCTGTCGCCCAGGCGCTCCTGCTGCACGCCCAGATTCACCAGCAATCCCGCGTGACCGGGGACCAGCCTGAGCGCTCGCGCGAAAAGCGCGCGCGCGGTGGCGGCGTCGGCTTCCGCGAACAGATTGCCCAGATCGAAAAGCACGCCGGCGTGCGTCGCTTCGAGCTTTTTCCCGAGCGCCTGCTCGACGAACGCGGTCGCCGCGAGACGGCGGCCCGCCATGAGCTCGCGGCGCGCGTCCTTGAGCAGGGAGTCGGCGCTGGCCATACGGTGTCGCGACGCCTGCCCTAGCGCGCAGCGGAGGAGCGCCGCCGCATCAGGCGAACAGGAACTTGCGCTGCGTTTCCCATCCTTCCTGCGGCAGACGCTTGAAACCGCTCTTGGCAAAGAGCATCCAGCGCCCTAGCACAAATGCGAGCAGCGCATTGGAAGTGCCGCTGGCGTCGCCCGGCCACGCTCCGCCTGCGTGCGCGATCTTGAGCGACTGTCGCATCGATGCCTCGATCCGGTCATAGAGCTGGTTCATGCGCGCCTGCAGGCGCTCGTCCTCGTTCACCAGCGCGTCGCCGATGAGCACGCGGGTCATGCCGGGATTCTTTTCTGCGAAGCCGAGCAGTACCGAAACCATTTGCGTGACCTGCGCCACGCCGTCGGGCGTCTCGCTGGTGATGCGGTTGAGCAGCGAAAACAGCGTCGACTCGATGAACTCGATCAGCCCCTCGAACATCTGCGCCTTGCTCGCGAAATGGCGGTAGAGCGCAGCCTCCGAAACCTCCAGTCGCGAAGCGAGCGCCGCGGTGGTGATCTTTTCACCGCGCGGCGTCTCCAGCATCGCCGCGAGAGTCTGCAGGATCTGCAGCCTGCGCTCACCGGGTTTGATTGCCATCGCCTTCTCCCTTGATTCGTGTGACAACCTCGATCGCGTCCGGCGGTGCGCGTCTAGAATCGCGCGCTCGACCAGAAGCGCCGATCGCTGCTAGCCCGCCCTGATCATGGTGCCGACGCCTTCGTTGGTGAGCACCTCCAGCAGCAGCGCGTGCTCGACGCGCCCATCGATGATGTGCGAGCTCTTGACGCCGTTTTTCACCGCGTCGAGCGCCGAGCCGATCTTGGGAAGCATGCCGCCGTGGATGGTGCCATCGGCGAAGAGCGCCTCGATTTCGGTCGCGGTGAGCCCGGTGAGCAGGTTGTTGTTCTTGTCGAGCACACCGGTCGTGTTGGTCATCAGCACGAGCTTCTCGGCATTCAATGTCTCGGCGAGCTTGCCGGCGACCAGGTCGGCGTTGATGTTGTACGCCTCGCCTTCCGAGCCTACGCCAATGGGCGCGATGACCGGAATGAAGTCGCGCGAGTCGAGCAGATTGATGAGCTCTGGATCGATGCGCTCGATTTCTCCGACCAGCCCGATGTCGACCATGTCGCCCTGCTGGGTCTCGCTCTTGAGCAGCATCTTGCGCGCATGGATGAACGCGCCGTCCTGTCCGGTGAGTCCCACGGCGCGCCCGCCGTACTGGTTTATCAGGCCCACGATTTCCTGATTGAGCTCGCCCAACACCATCTCGACGACATTCATGACTTTTTCGTCGGTGACGCGCATGCCCTGACGAAACTCGCTGTGGATGCCCATCGTCTTGAGCAGGTCGCCGATCTGCGGTCCGCCACCGTGCACGATCACCGGATTCATGCCGACCAGCTTGAGCATCACGACGTCGCGCGCGAAACCGGCTTTGAGCTTGGCCTCGGTCATCGCGTTGCCACCGTATTTGATGACGATCGCCTTGTCGTGGAAGCGCTGGATGTAGGGCAGCGCCTCCGCGAGGATCTGCGCTTTGAGCAAAGAGGAGGCGGCCTCGACGGGCATGACGGAATCGCTGCAGGTGGTGCGGAATTGTACCCGAACGCCTACGCATGCAAATGCACATGCGGTCTTATCGACAAGTAAGCCCTGACTGCAGCTAAGCACCGAGGTTTGTACGGGGCAAGGCATTTTGCTATCGTCGGGACATGTTCAACCCCCTGCCGGACGCCGTCGACACCGCGGCGGTCCGTCGCGTGCTGGTGACTAAGCTGCGTCACCATGGCGACGTGCTTTTGGCCTCCCCCGTGTTTACCGTGCTCAAGCGCGCGCTTCCCAGCGCCGAGATCGACGCGCTCGTGTACCGCGAGACGGCGCCCATGCTCGAGGGTCACCCGGCGATCACCCGCATCCACACCGTCGATCGGGAGTGGAAACGCGAAGGCCTGATTGCCCAGGCGAGCGCCGAGTGGCGGCTGCTTTCGAAGCTGCGCGCGCGCGATATCGACCTGCTCGTGCACCTCACCGAGCATCCGCGTGGCGCGTGGCTCGCGCGCGCGCTCAAGCCGCGCTACGCGGTCGGGCGCGAGCGCAAGGACGCGGGTCGCCTGTGGCGCAAAAGCTTCACCCACCAGTACCGATTGCCGCGCGCGACGCCGCGACACACAGTCGAGTGCAACCTCGACGCCCTGCGACGCATCGGATTGCAGCCCGCGGACGAGGACAAGCGGCTGGTCCTGAGCCCGGACGACAAGTCGGCGGCGCGGGTACGCAACCTGCTCGCTCAGCAGGGACTCGAGCCGCATCGCTTCTTGCAGGTGCATCCGGGGTCGCGCTGGCTCTTCAAGTGCTGGCCACCCGAGCACTCGGCCGCCCTGCTCGACCGCCTCACGGCGGACGGGTTGCGCGTCGCCGTCACCGGCGCGCCCGACGCGCGCGAGCGCACTCTGGTCGAGGCGATCCTCGCGGCATGCGCGAGTGCCTCGCGCTCCCGTATCGTCGATCTCGTGGGGACCATGACTCTTCGCGAACTCGCCGCGTTCACCCGCGAAGCGCGCGCCTTCGTCGGAGTCGACTCGGCGCCAATGCACATCGCCGCCGCCGTGGGCACGCCGGTAGTCGCGCTGTTCGGCCCCAGCGGCGAAGTGGAGTGGGGTCCGTGGCGAGTGGAACATCGCATCGTCGCGTCGACGTCGCATCCCTGTCGCCCTTGCGGCATCGACGGCTGTGGCGGCGGCAAGGTTTCCGAATGTCTGTCCACCCTGCCGGTCGACCGTGTGCACGCGGCGCTTGCGCAGATGCTCAGCGTCGCACCGGCACGGAGCGCCTAGTGGGCGGTTCGAAAGCACGCGTGCCGCAACGATCCGCCGGCACAGCCTCGGTCGGGACGCGCTGATGCGCCTGGCGATCGTGAGGCAGCGCTATACGCCGTATGGCGGCGCCGAGCGCTTCGTCGAAGGCGCACTGGAGGCGCTGCTCGAGCGCGGCATCGCGATATCGCTGTATACGCGCTCGTGGCCGCAAACGCGCCTGCAGCTCATCGAGCCGGTGATATGCAACCCCTTCTACATCGGACGGCTCTGGCGCGACTGGAGCTTTGCGCGCGCCGTCTGCCACGAGGTAGGAGGCGACCCGCCCGAGCTCGTGCAGTCGCACGAGCGCATGCTCTGCTGCGACGTCTATCGCGCCGGCGACGGCGTTCACCGCGTTTTTCTCGATGAGCGCCTGCGCGACGCTTCGCCGTTGCGGCGCTGGTTGGTGGAAGTGCGGCCGTACCATCGCTACATCATGGGCATCGAGCGCAAGCTCTTCTCGAGCCCGGTGTTGCGCGCGGTGATCTGCAACTCGAAAATGGTGCGCGCCGAGATCCACGAGCGCTTCGGCGTTCCGGAGGAAAGGCTGCCGGTGATCTACAACGGCGTCGATAGCGAGGCGTTCTCGCCAGAGCTTCGCAAGCACCGCGCGGCGCTGCGCGCCGCTCTGCGCATTGCCGAGGAAGCCACCGTCTTTCTTCTGCTCGGATCGGGCTACGCGCGCAAGGGCGTCGCGCGCGCCATGCGCGCGCTCGCGCAGCTTCCGGACGACTGCCATCTCATCGTCGTCGGGAGGGACAAGGCGCAAGGCCATTACAAGCGCCTCGCCCGCCGCCTCGGCATAGGTGCGCGCGTCGCGCTGCTCGGAGCACAGGACGAGCCCAAGCCGTTCTACGGCGCCGCCGATGTCTTCGTCCTGCCGACGCTCTACGATCCGTGCCCCAACGCCGCGCTCGAAGCGATGGCGTGCGGGCTTCCCGTGATCACCAGCACCAAGTGCGGCGCCGCCGAGCTGGTGCTCGAGCACGACGCAGGACGGGTGTGTCCCGCGCGCGATATCGATGCGCTGGCAGCGCACATGCGGGCATCGATCGATCCCGCCGTTCGCGTGCCTCAGGGCGAACGGGCGCGCGCCGCGGTGCTGCCGCTTACCCCCGCCGCGATGACACTGCAGCTCGCGCTGCTCTATCGCGATCTGCTGGCCGAAGCGTACGCAGCGAAACCCGGCGCATCGATCCCACCCCGCGCGTGACGATTTTCAACGCGTTCCAACGCCGAGGCGCCAGCGGGGGCCACGGCCTCGCTGCGCTATAATCCCGCGCACTTCCACACGCGCCGGCGCCCGCCGGCGCCGCCTATCGCCAGCGCTTTCGTGACGTCCAGCCTGCTCCTCTATCGGCGCCTGCTTTCCTACGTTCGCCCGTACTGGTGGGCCTTTGCGCTCGCGGTCGTCGGCATGGTGATCGTCGCCGCGGGCGATGTGCTCATGGCCTACATGGTCATGCCGATCATCCAGAAGCTGCAGCATCCCGATCCGGAGACAACGCTGCAGCTTCCTCTCGCGGTGGTCGGCGTGTTTTTATTGCGCGGGTTGGGATCGTTCATGTCGGAATACGGCATGGCGTGGACCGGTCATCGCGTCGTGTTCGATCTGCGCCGTCAGATGATCGACCGCGTGCTGTCGCTGCCGACGGCGTTCTTCGACGCCACCGCTTCCGGACGGCTCATCTCCAAGTTCACCTTCGATGCCTACCAGCTCGCCGCCGCGACCTCGTCCGCGATCACCACCGCGGTGCGCAGCACCTTGACCATCGCCGGCAGTCTTGGCTTCCTGTTCTGGCTCAACTGGAAGCTCACGCTGATCTCGATCGTCGCCTTTCCGCTGGTCGCGGCTACCGTTCGCTACTTCAGCCGCCGCCTGCGCCGCGTCGCGCGCGACGTGCAGCAACGCACCGGAGCGATCACGCAGGTGCTCGAGGAAATCATCGGCGGCCAGCGCGTGGTCAAGGTGTTCGGCGGTCAGCCCTACGAGCGAGCGCGCGCGGTAGCCGCCGCCAACCGGCTGCGCCAGTCCATGAGCAAGCAGTCGTCGGCAAGCGCGGCGAGCTCGCCGATGCTCCAGTTTTTCGGTGCATGCGCGGTGGGTGTCATCGTCTACCTCATGCTCAAGCAGAGCGAGGCCGGCGGCTTCGACCCCGGCCCCTTCACCGCTTACGTAATCGCGCTGCTTACGCTGCTCGACCGCCTGCGCGCACTTTCGGGCGTGAATGCCAACATCCAGCGCGGACTCGCAGCGTCGGAAAGCATCTTTGCCCTGCTCGATGAGAAACCCGAGGCCGATCGAGGACTCCTCGAGCTTTCCACGGTGAGAGGCGAGCTCGCCTTTGCCGACGTATTCGTGCGCTACGCGGGCGCCGATCGCGACGCGCTCACCGGCGTCGATCTGCGCGTCGCGCCTGGCGAATCGGTCGCGCTGGTCGGACCCTCCGGCAGCGGCAAGTCGACGCTGGTCAACTTGATCCCGCGATTCTACGAACCGTCGTCGGGGAGGATACTCCTCGACGGACACGACATCGACGCGCTCACGCTGTCAGATCTGCGCAGCCACATCGCGCTGGTGAGCCAGGACGTCACCTTGTTCGACGACACCATCGCAGCCAACATCGCGTACGGCGCAATGTCCGACGCGCCGCGCGAGGCCGTCGAGCGCGCCGCGCAAGCCGCGCACGCGCTCGAGTTCATCCGCGCCACGCCGAACGGGTTCGATACCGTCGTCGGCGAGAACGGCGTGCGACTGTCGGGTGGCCAGCGCCAGCGCCTCGCGATCGCGCGCGCCATCCTCAAGAACGCGCCGATCCTCATTCTCGACGAGGCGACGTCGGCGCTCGACTCGGAATCGGAGCGCCACGTTCAG
>DASXBS010000057.1:0-15251 GCA_036491555.1 Casimicrobiaceae bacterium | reverse complement strand
TGGCTCAACGGCATGGAAGTCACGCAGTTCACGTACTTCCAGCAGATCGGCGGTCTCAACTGCGATCCTATCACCGGCGAGATCACCTACGGTCTCGAGCGCCTCGCGATGTATCTCCAGGGCGTGGAAAACGTCTTCGACCTGGTGTGGACAACCTGGAAGGAGGGTGATGTCGAACGTGCGCTCACGTACCGCGACGTCTATCACCAGAACGAAGTCGAGCAGTCCGCATACAACTTCGAACAGTCGAACGTTCCTCGCCTGTTCGAGCAGTTCACGCTCTACGAGAGCGAGGCCAAGCGCCTGCTCGAAGCGAAGCTACCGCTACCAGGCTACGAGATGATTCTCAAGGCGGCGCATGCCTTCAACCTGCTCGACGCACGCGGCGCAATCTCGGTGACCGAGCGCGCCGGCTACATCGGCCGCATCCGTGCGCTTTCGCGCCTGGTCGCGCAGGCCTACGTCGACGCGCGTGCCGCGCTGGGATTTCCCATGCTCCCCGAAGCGCTGCGCAGGGCCGCGTGATGCACGCTTCAGCGACGCTGCTGGTCGAGCTTCTGACCGAGGAATTGCCGCCGAAGGGACTCAGGCGCTTGTCGGAGGCGTTCGCGAATGGACTTGCCGATGGCCTGCGCCAACGCAACTATCTTGGCCCCGACGCTGCCGTCGTGGTCTTCGCCACGCCACGCCGCTTGGCGGTCTCGATTTCAGACGTACGCGCCGTCGCGCCCGATTCCGAGGTCGTGGACAAGCTCATGCCGGCAAAGGTGGCGCGCGACGCGACCGGGCGAGTAACCGAAGCACTGTCTAAGAAGCTCGCAGGTCTTGGCCGATCACACCTCGCTACCGATACCCTGGACGCAACGGATGGCTCGGATGCGATCTATGTGGCATCGGACGGCAGGGCGGACTATGTCTATCTGAAAAGCCTTGCAACGGGATTGCCTCTCCGACGCGGACTAGAAGAATCACTAGACGAAGCGGTCGAGGCGCTTCCCATCGCCAAGGTCATGAGCTACGCCGGTGCCGGCGGTTACTACAACGACCGCAAGTTCGTCCGCCCGGCGCATCGCCTGATTGCGCTGCACGGCGTAGACGAAGTTGACCTTAACGTGCTGGGCCTAAAAGCCGGACGCGTCACCGACGGGCACCGTTTCCTGGGCCGCGCCGACCTGCACATCGCCTCGGCCGACGCCTACGAGCCCACGCTCGAAGCGGAAGGCAAGGTCATCGCGTCGTTCGCCAAGCGCCGCGCCAACATTAAAGCCGCGCTCGAGCAGGCCTCGGAGCGCGCGCGCGTGATCATGCCCGACGCGCTGCTCGACGAAGTCACCGCGCTGGTCGAATGGCCGGCGGTCTACGCGGGGAGCTTCGACCGCGCGTTCCTGGAAGTGCCCCAGGAATGCCTGATCCTCACCATGCAGCAGAACCAGAAGTACTTCGCGCTCGCCGATGACTCGGGCGCGCTGCGCCACCGTTTCCTGCTGGTGAGCAACCTGCGCTGCGAGGATCCGTCAGCGATCATCCAGGGCAACGAGCGCGTGCTGCGCGCGCGGCTTGCCGATGCAAAGTTCTTCTACGACCAGGACCGCCGCCAACGGCTGGAATCGCGGCTGCCGCGCCTTGCCGGCGTCGTCTATCACAACAAGCTCGGCAGCCAGCTCGATCGCGTCGCGCGGCTGCGCGTCATCGCCGCTTCCATTGCCGCCGGCCTCGGCGCGGACAAGACGCTCGCCGACCGCGCTGCGCATCTCGCGAAGGCCGATCTCGTGACCGAGATGGTCGGCGAGTTTCCCGAGCTGCAGGGCCTTATGGGCCGCTACTACGCGCTGCACGACGGCGAGCCGGCGATGGTCGCCGACGCCATCGAGCAGCACTATCGTCCGCGTTTCGCCGGCGATGCGCTCCCAGCCACGGCGGTCGCGACTGCGGCGGCGCTGGCCGACAAGATCGAGGCGCTTGCCGGTATGTTCGGCATCGGCAACGCGCCGACCGGCGACAAGGATCCATTCGGGTTGCGCCGTGCGGCGCTGGGGGTCCTGCGCATCCTGATCGAGGGACGCGTGGCGCTGCCACTCGATGCGCTGGTCGACGCAGGGTTTCGCGCTTTCGCGGGCGTCCCCGGCGTGCAGGATGCACGCGCCGAGGTTCACACCTTCATGCTCGAGCGCCTGCGCGGATACCTGCGCGATCAAGGCTACACCGCCAACCACGTCGACGCCGTGCTCTCGATGCGTCCCGTGCGCATGGACAACGTTCCGGGGCAGATGCTTGCGGTCAAGGCATTCGCCGCGCTGCCGGAGGCGGAGTCGCTGGCGTCGGCCAACAAGCGCATCACCAACATCCTGCGCAAATCAGGCGACGAGGCGGCGCCCGCGGTCGATCGCGCGCTGCTCAACGAGGGCGCAGAGCACGATCTGTATGCTGCGGTGCAGTCGCTGCTGCCGGTGGTGCACGGCCATGTGCATCGCGGCGACTACACCGAGGCGTTGCGCGTGCTGGCGTCGGCGCGCGCGCCGGTCGACCGTTTTTTCGACGATGTGATGGTGATGGCCGACGACCGCGCGCTGCGCGCCAACCGCCTGGCGCTGCTGCGCGGTCTCGCCGAAGCGATGAACCAGGTCGCCGACATTTCGAAGCTGGCGGCCTGACGCGGCGTCCATGGTCCAGTTCACCGAATCGGTCGTGCAGACGCGTCACGCCAAGCTGATCGTGCTCGACCGCGACGGCGTGATCAATTACGACAGCGACCAGTTCATCAAGGCGCCCGAGGAGTGGCGGCCGATCCCCGGCAGCCTCGAGGCGATCGCCCGGCTCAACCATGCGGGATTTCGTGTGGTGGTCGCAACCAATCAGTCGGGCTTGGGTCGCGGCCTGTTCGACATGGCCACCCTGATTTCGATCCACGAGAAGATGTACAAGGCGCTTACCGCCGTCGGAGGTCGCATCGATGGCATCTTCTACTGTCCACACACTGCCGATTCAAATTGCGAGTGCCGCAAGCCGAAGATCGGCATGTTCGGCGAGATCGGGCGTCGCTTCGGCGTGGACATGACGGGTGTTCCGTGCGTTGGCGACAGCGTGCGCGACCTGGAGGCCGCATCGGCCATCGGCGGTCAGCCCATCCTGGTGCTCACCGGCAAGGGGGAGAAAACGCTGCGCGAAGGCAATTTCCCCAGGAACACCGTGATCTTTCCCGATCTCGCTTTTGTCGCGACCGCGCTGCTCGCCGGCGACTGACCCGTCGACGCACGATGTCGACGCTTCGGTCCATCCTCTTCACGATTTACCAGCTGATTGTCACGCCGATCTGGGCGGTGCTGGTGCTGCTGCTCTTCTGGCTGCCGCCCATCCCGCGCTTCAAGTTCATCACCGGATGGTGCTGGCTCAACCTCTGGGGTGCGCGCTGGATCTGCGGAATCCGCGAGCGCGTCATCGGACACGAGAACCTGCCCCCTTTCGACCGTCCGCACGTGGTGATGTGCAAGCACTCGTCGACCTGGGAGACGCTGGCGCTCAATTTCATCTGCCCACCGCTCGCCTTCGTCGCCAAAAAAGAGTTGCTCTCGATCCCTTTCTTCGGCTGGGCGTTTCGCTGCGCATCGCCGATCACCATCGACCGCAAATCAGGACAGGACGCGATGACCCAGATTGTCACGCAGGGTCGCGAGCGTCTGCGCCAGGGCTTCTGGATCGTCGTCTACCCGGAAGGAACGCGCATTCCCGCGGGCACGCGCACGCATTACAAGACCGGTGGTGCGCGGCTCGCGATCGCGCTGGGTGTTCCCGTGCTGCCGGTGGCGCATAATGCGGGCTACTTGTGGCCGAAGGGGACTCTAGGCAAGATGCCGGGCACGGTGACGATGTCGATCGGCGAACCGATCGAGTCCGAAGGCAAGGACATGCAGCGCCTCATCAACGAGGTTGAATCCTGGATCGAGAACGAGGTCGCACGTCTGGGCAATCCACTGCGATAACACGCGCCAGCGCGCGCCTGCATCGCTACGGCAGCTTCACCGAGCGCAGCTTGATGCTCGTTGGGCAAAGCGTTTCCTACCGCCTTTTTCGCGCGCGCCGCCGGTCGATCGGCATGCTGATCGATCAAACCGGACTCACCGTACGCGCGCCACCCTGGGTGAGCATTCGCGACATCGAGCAGGCGCTCGTCGAGCGGGCGCAATGGGTGGTCGTCACGCTGGCGGAATGGCAAGGACGCGAGTGCGAAGCGCTACCCGCTACCTGGCGCGAGGGCGCTGCATTGCTCTATCTGGGCCGTCCGCTGACGTTGGCCCTTTTCTCCTCGCGCCGGCGCACCATCGCCGCCGACTTGCTGCATCTGACCGTGCAGCATCCCAATCCCGCCGACGAGCAGCAGATCGGTGCGTATGTCGGAAGCTGGCTCAAGGAGCAGGCGTTGGCGCTGCTCGCTCCGCGCGTAGCGCACTTTGCGCGCATGGTGACATCCATCCCGCCCACGGTGAAACTTTCCAACGCGCGCACGCAGTGGGGGACATGCAACCACAGAGGCGAGATCCGCCTCAACTGGAGGCTGGTACAGCTGCCTCCGCACATCGCCGATTACGTGGTGGCGCACGAGGTCGCGCACCTGATCGAGCTCAATCATTCGCCGCGCTTCTGGGCATTGGTGGAATCGCTGCTGCCCGGGCACGTCGCGGCGCGTCGCGAGCTCGATGCGCTGACACCGATGCTCGGCTAGCTCCTTACGCCTGGCGCTAGAGCGGCGCCGGCAGCCTGGGGAAATCGACGGCGATTCCGGCTTGCGCGAGAAGAAGCCGCGAAAGCGCGTCGCCGAGCTCTCTGGCGTCGCGCGTATCGCGCCACTCCCCTTCGAGCGCGCGAAAGTGAAAGCCCCCCGAGCGCGCCGCGACCCAGATCTCGCGGCTCGGCGCGTGCCGGTTCACGATGAGCCTCCCCGCATCGGCGCAGTCGATGGTGAGCACGCCGTCGTTGATCGTCCAGTCGAGGTCGGCGTCGCTCTTATCGAGCGCGGCGCCGATTGCCGCGAGGACAGTGTCGGTCAACGCGCTGAAATCGCTTTCCGCGCTCATCGGACCCTCGCGGGCATGCATGCTAGACTGCGTTGCAATCGCATCGTGAATCGCTGTCGCATGGACCTTTGCATGTTACGCCGTTCCGTTGCCGCGCTGCTCATCGCCGCCGCCTGCGCGGCCAGCGGTTGCGGCATCAAGGGGCCCCTCCGGCTCCCGCCCGCCAAACCCGGAGCACCGGAGGCCGCGACCACGCAGCCGCCTGCGCGCCCAAGCGCAGAAACACCGGTCCCCGCGTTGCCTGACGCAACAACCGAAGTGCCGAAGGCACCCGAAGGGCCGAAGGAGTGACCGCGGCGCCGAGCGCGTTCTCGTATAGCGACGGCGTGCTCGCGGTGGAGCAGGTTGCGCTGAGTGCGATTGCGAGACGCTTCGGGACGCCCTGCTTCGTCTACTCGCGCGCGGCGCTGGAGCGCGCCTATCGCGACTTCGATGCAGCCTTCGCAGCGATCCCGCATCAGATCTGCTACGCGATGAAGGCGAACTCCAACCTAGCTGTGCTCAACCTGTTCGCACGCCTGGGCAGCGGCTTCGACGTCGTATCGGGCGGCGAGCTCGCGCGTGTGGTCGCCGCAGGCGGCGACCCGCGCCAGGTCGTATTCTCCGGCGTCGGGAAGACCGACCCGGAGATGGCGCAGGCGCTGGATCTTTCGATCCGTTGCTTCAATGTCGAGTCGGCCAGCGAACTGGAGCGTCTGAACGCAGTCGCCGCCCGTCGCAAGACGCGCGCGCCGGTGAGCTTTCGCGTCAATCCCGACGTCGATCCCAGGACGCACCCGTACATCTCGACCGGCCTGCGCGACAACAAGTTCGGCATCGCCTTCGGCGAGGCGCGCGCACTTTACCGCCATGCCGCGACCCTGCCGCATATCGCGCTACGCGGCATCGATATGCACATCGGCTCGCAGATCACCGACCTGGAGCCTCACGTTGAAGCGGCGCGAAAATCGGTCGCGCTCGTCGACCAATTGTCGAGCGAAGGGATCCGTCTGGAACACCTCGACATCGGTGGCGGCATCGGCATCCGTTATCGCGATGAGCCAATCATCGATCTCTCGGCCTATGCGAGCTCGATCGCCGCGGTACTGGGCGATCGCCAGCTCGAGTTGATGCTCGAACCGGGCCGCTATCTGGTCGGCAACGCCGGAGTCCTGCTGACCCGCGTGCTCTACCTGAAACCGGGCGCGGAAAAGAACTTCGCCATTGTCGACGCCGCAATGAACGACCTGCTTCGGCCCGCGCTCTACGACGCCTGGCACGACGTGCGTCCGGTGCAGCCGCACGGAGGCGAAAGCGCACTGTGGCAGGTTGTCGGACCGGTCTGCGAAACCGCCGATTTCCTGGGGCACGACCGTGAGCTCGCGCTCGCCGAGCACGACCTCTTATCGATCGGATCGGCCGGCGCCTATGCGATGGCGATGAGCTCCAACTACAACTCGCGTCCTCGCGCGGCCGAGGTGATCGTCGACGGCGCGACGGTGCATCTGGTGCGTTCGCGCGAGCGCAACGCCGATCTTTTCGCGAACGAATCGCTGCTTCCTTGAGCGCGCGCATCTCGTAAAAATCGCGCGAAAATAGCCTGTGCAAATTCGCAACAGTGACGTTTTGCGTCACTCAAAACCGCAATTAAATCTTGTATTTCGAAAAAAAATGGCTAGAATTCAGGCAGCAGGTGTCAATGGGTTTGTCAAGAGGTTCGCAAAACCCGATGACCGATTCGACGGCAACCTGCGATGAAACAGAAGCACTCATAACAGTTATGGAACTCAGACAGGAGAACCAAAGATGATGGCAGACATGATGACGATGGCCCCGGCCGCTCCGGCCATGGCGCCTAAGAAGAAGGCGAAGAAGAAAGCCGCGACCAAGAAGAAAGCGGCGAAGAAGAAGGCGGCCCCGAAGAAGAAGAAGGCTGCGAAGAAGAAGGCCGCGAAGAGGAAACCCGCCAAGAAGAAGGCCGCCAAGAAAAAGGCCGCTCCGAAGAAGAAGGCCGCCAAGCGCAAGCCAGCCAAGAAGGCGCGCAAGGCAAAGAAGATCTAAGCTTCGGCAGGCGAATGGTCCGTTGCCGGACGGCAGCGGGCACCAAAACAGGCGATGCGAAAGTGTCGCCTGTTTTGTTTTCAGGAAGCGGTCAGCGGATCTGCCCGGAAGCGGCGCGCGACGCGGCGCGGCCAGCCGTTGAGCGCGTGCCGCGCGCGTTGCTCGGTGGTGGAGGGGCCTTTTTTCGGCTGGTGCGCGCGGCCTTGAGCGGGCCGCTGTCGCTCACGATGCGAAGCTTCTGTCCGGTGGAAAGCTTGCTGCCCAGCCCCTGGTTCCACGAACGGATATCCTGCTGTGTCACGTCGTAGCGCGCGGCAATCGAGGCCAGCGACTCGCCTTTCGCGACGCGGTGATACACGGTCCGTGAGCTCGGCACCGCGGTGAACACTACATCCTGCAACGTCGCCGCCGTCGCATCGGAAGGCGCCTGCGAGGGCACCAGCAGCGCGTGTCCCGTGGGTACCGTGTTGGTCCGTGCGCCGATGCCATTCACCGCGCGCAAGGTCTCCAGCGGCATCCCGTAGCGCGCGGCGACCTGCGTGAGCGTCTCGCCCGGTCGTGTCCGGTACGCCTGCCACGTCACCATCGGCTGATCGGACAACTCCAGCTTGGCGGCGAACAGTTCGGCCTTGTCGTACGGCAGAAGCAAGGTGGTCGCGTCGGCACCGGCGATCACCGGGCGATTGTGTTGCGGATTGAGAGAGAGGAATTCGTCGAGAGGCATCTCGGCGAGCTCCGCCGCCACCTTGATGTCCATCCTGCGGTTGGTGCGCACCACCGCGAAATACGGCGCGTCGGGAACATCGGCGAGGTCGAGCCCGAATTTCTCGGGATCGTTGATGATGTTCTTGACCGCCTGCAACTTGGGCACGTACTGGCGTGTCTCCGAGGGCATATTCAGGCTCTGATAATCGGTGGGCAGCCCGCGCTTGGTATTGGCCGCGATCGCGCGCCGCACCGACCCCTCGCCCCAGTTGTACGCGGCCAGCGCGAGGTACCAGTCGCCGAATTCGGCGTAGAGCTGCTGCAGATAGTCGAGCGCGCGTCCGGTCGCGGCAACGACGTCACGCCGCTCATCGAGCCACCAGTTCTGCTCCAGGCCGAAATGCTTGCCGGTCGAGGGTATGAACTGCCAGATGCCGGACGCGCGGCTGCTCGAGTAGGCCATCGGGTTGTACGCGCTCTCGATCATCGGAAGAAGAACGATCTCGGTGGGCATGCCCCGCTTCTGGACTTCGCCGACGATGTAGTAGAGATAGCGCCGGCTGCGATCGACCATGCGCGCAACGTAATCGGGACGCGTGGCGTACCACGTCTCCGCCGCCTTCACTTCGGGGGTGTCGAGATCGGGCAGCTCGAAGCCCTGACGAATGCGCATCCACAGGTCGCCGTACTCGAAAGGAATCGAGGTGGTCTGCGCATCGGCGTCCGGATTGTCTCCGCCGGCGCGGAAAAAGACAGGCGCCGGCTCTACGGGCGCGTCGGTCGATAGCGGCACGGGCTCGGGAGGACGTTCAGGAGGCGGCGCGAGCGCGATCGGCTCCGATGGAAGCCGCGAAGGCGTCGCACACGACGCGAGCACGAACGCGCACAGCAGCGCGGAGGCGAGTCGCGCCACCTCGGATGCGTGGGCCGCGACTTTGAAGTAAGGGTCGCGCTTGCGTGCGGCTTGGCCGAGCCGCGTGGATCTACGAGCGGCCCTCAAAAGCTGTTCTTCCAGGCTCGCAGCTCGGCGAATACGGCCACCGCCGAGTCGAGCGTGCGTCCGGCATGACGTTCGGCGGCGGCGCGCACGACGGGCTCGCGCACGCGCAGGAATGGGTTGGTGATCAGTTCTTCGGAGATCATCGACGGCAACGTGGGCAGTCCTCGGCTCCGCTTCGCCTGCTCGCGATTCTGGCGCTGGTGCACCGCAACGGACCCCGGTTCGACTGCGGCCGCGAAGCGAAGGTTCGACAAGGTGTATTCATGTCCGCAATATACCTCGGTTGCCGGCGGCAACGCTGCGAGCTTGTCCAGCGATGCCAGCATCTGTGACGGGGTGCCCTCGAACAATCGGCCGCATCCTGACGCAAACAGCGTATCGCCGCAGAACAGCTTGCCCTCGCCGACGAAGGCGATGTGTCCCGAGGTATGGCCCGGAATGTCACGCACCGACAGCGCCAGGCCGAGGCGCGGAACGACGATCGAATCACCCTCGCCCAGCGCCTGCGTTCGCGCCGGGATCGTCTCGTGCGCAGGGCCGTACACCGGCACGTTCCAGCGCGTGACCAGATCACGGATGCCGCCGACATGATCGCCATGATGATGCGTGGCGAGAATCGCGCACAGATCGAGTTGTTCGCGATCGAGGTACGCGATGACCGGTGCCGCGTCGCCTGGGTCGACCACTGCGACGTGACTGCCTTCGCGCAGCGACCATATGTAGTTGTCGGCAAAGGCCGGGATGGGGATAATCGATGGCATGGGCGAATCTTCGATAGCGCCGGCACAACTGTCAACCGTAACGCTCGCCGACTGGTTCGCGACGCCCTTGGGGCGCTACCTGCGAGGACGCGAGCAGGCGTATTTCGACCAAGCCCTGGCCGACATCTTCGGTTACCACGCGCTGCAGATCGGCCTGACGGAATGCCCGTTTCTGCAGGCCTCGCGCATCACTACGCGGATCACCGTCGACCTCGAGGAGCCCGCGCAGGTCCTCGCGGATCCGCACTGGCTGCCTTTCGCCGAGAACAGCATGGACCTAATCGTGCTCCCTCATGTGCTCGAATTCACCGACGAGCCGCATCAGCTGCTGCGCGAGGTGCACCGCGTCATTCGTCCCGAAGGCCAACTGGTTATCGCGGGCTTCAATCCCTTCTCCCTGTTCGGGGCGAAACGATATTTCGGTCGTGAGCAAACCATGCCATGGAACGGCAATTTCATCGCGCTGTATCGGCTCAAGGACTGGCTATCGCTGCTCGGCTTCGAGGTCGCGGGGGGCAGCCTCGACGCCTATGTGCCGCCGCATTCACAGGAAAAATGGATCCGGCGCTTCGGATTCTTCGAAAAGACGGGCGACCGCTGGTGGCCGATCGCCGGTGGCGTGTATTTCCTGCGCGCAACCAAGCGGCTGCTCGGAATGCGCGTGATCACCCCGCAATGGTCGCGCCGCGTGCGCAAAAAGGCGCTGGCTTCAGTCGCCAGGCACGCGCGCGAGTGCACCGACGTCCTCGAATGAGCGAACCATGAGCGCGAGCTGCCGACGCGAGCGCGAAGGCAGGAGCGCGAAGCGCGAAAGGCCTCGATGACCTCGCCGGTGGTGATCTACACCGACGGCGCGTGCAAAGGCAATCCCGGTCCGGGCGGATGGGGAGCGCTGCTGCAGTACGACGGTAAGGAGCGCGAGATCTTCGGCGGCGACTCGGCGACGACCAACAACCGCATGGAGCTCACCGCGGTGATCCGCGCGCTCGAAAGCCTGCGCCGCCGCTGCGCGGTGGTGATCTATACCGATTCGCAATACGTCAAGAACGGGATCCAGACGTGGATCCACGGCTGGAAGAAAAACGGCTGGAAGACCTCCGAGCGCAAGCCAGTCAAGAACGAGGACCTGTGGCGCGAGCTCGACGCGCTGGTCGCTCAGCACGACATCGAATGGCACTGGGTCAGAGGTCATAACGACACGCCGGGCAACGAACGTGCCGATGCGCTCGCCAACCGCGGCGTCGCCGACATCACCGCCGGCTAGCCACAACTGAAGCGATCGATGCCCGCCGCGCTCAGGTGATCCGCTAGAGCTGCATCGGCAGGATGACCATCTGCATGCCGTTCAAATGCAGCCGCCGCTGCAGCGCCAGCGCAGTCTGGTTGTGCAGCAGGCGGGTGACCCAGTTCTCGTTCTGGAACACGAGCTTGCTGGTGAAGAACAGGCAGTTCGGAAACTCGAGCTGAATCTCCTCGGCGAGCTTCATCAGCTCGTCGACACGATCGGTGCCGAGCGAGAATCGCGCCGTCGCCGCCAGGCCGTTGGCGTGGCAATAATCGACGTAGAAATTGAGCGCGCGATCGAGCTTCGCCTTGAGTTCGTCGATGTGCTCGGCGCCGCCGTAACTTTGCGAATCGACCGCCTTGGCACTGATGAAAATGAAATTGCGGAAATTGCCCGGAAACAGGCGCTGCACCCACAGCAGCGTGTGGATGCCGCCGCCGCGGCTGGACCCCACCATGAATACCGCCGTCGGCGCCTGCGGGTCCAGAGGCGGCGGGTGCTCGCACTTCGGCGATTGCGCCGCGGTGAAGACCTCGTCGACTTCACGCAGCCGCGCTTTTACCGCGTCATAGTGGCGGTGGATAGCCAGGCAGCATCCGATCACCAACGAGGTGATGACCACGGTTACCCAGCCACCCTCGCCGAACTTTTCGACGACGGTAACGGTGAGAATACTTGAAGTCACGGCGAATCCCAGCGCCGAAAAAGCGAGCCGCAGCAGCCAGCGCTCGTCGCGCGCGCGGGCGCGCCACCAGTAGATGCACAACCCCAGCAACGACAGGGAAAAGGTCAGGAACACGTTGATGGAATAGAGCACCACCAGCAGGTCGACCTTGCCGGTGCTCCACAACAGGATCACCAGCGCCGCCACGCCCATGATGACGATGCCGTTCTGAGTGACCAGACGGGTCGACAGGTGTCGAAACTGGTGCGGCAGCCACGAGTCGGCGGCCATGTTGGACAGCACCTGCGGACCGCCCAGGAAGCCGGTATTGGCGGCGACGAAAAGCAGCCCGGCCTCGGTGACGAGCACGATCAGCAGAGCGGCATGGCTGAGACCGGCGGGCAGGCCCAGGCTTTCGATGATGGTTCCGAACACCACTGCGTTGAGCGTCTGTCCCTCGACCGGCTGTGCGCGCCACAACAGGTACAGAAGAATGATGCCTCCGGCGGTGAAGGCCAGCGAGGTTGCCATGTAGAACATCGTGATCTTGCCGGTACGCACGATCGGCTCGCGCAGCGTCTGCACGTTGTTTGAGACCGCCTCGATTCCCGTGTACGTGCCTCCGCCCAGCGAGTACGCGCGCAGGAAGAGCGAAATCGCGGCCACCCAGCCGATATCGTGCGCGAGCTGGCGCGTCTCGGTCAGCGCGTCGGGCACGATTAAGGTAAGGCCCTGCGAATGACCCAGGATGCCGTAACCGATGAGCAGCACGTGAGTGGCGAAAAATCCCACGAATATGGGAAGCAGGATCCTGATCGACTCCTTCATCCCGCGCAGGTTGAGCACCATCAGCAGCGCGACCAGTACGAGCTCGGTGCCGAGCTTGAATGCGCCGAGTCCTGGCGGAAGCAGGCTGAACAGCGCGTCGACGCCGCTGGCAACGGAAATCGCGATGGTGAGAACGTAGTCGACGATCAACGCTGCGCCGGATACAAGACCGGCACGCGGCCCGATCAAACTGGTCGCGACGCGATAACCGCCGCCGCCCGTCGGAAAAAGCTCGATGACCTGGTTGTACGCGAGCGAGATGATGAACACCGTCGCCGCCGTCGCGATCGCGAGGTAAACGCCGAGGTGCGTGTGGGCGCCGAGCGCGCGGAACGCTTCCTCGGGGCCGTATGCCGAGGATGACAGTCCGTCGGCGCCGAGGCCGACCCATGCGAGAAAAGCCGCCAGCGCAATGTGCTGGCGCGTGGTTTGGCTCAGCGGATCGAGAGGAGCGCCGATGACCAGCGTGCGCAATCTCTCGTAGGTCCTCATGACCTCGGACCGGCCGTATTCAACGGGGAAAAATCGGGGAGAATACGCGGGCCACGGTATCGGCGCGACGCGTTGGGCGCTCGCGCGGAAGACGGACGACTTTACTCGCGCGGGGGTGCCTTGGCAAGGCGACGGGCGAACACCTGCATCTCCTTGAACGCCTGCTTGTCGCCTTTTTTCTCCGCGGCGCTCATGCCCTCGCGATACGCTTCGAGTGCCGCGCTTTCCTGTCCGGACGCGGTGAGTGCCTTGCCGAGCAGTTTCCATGCCGCCGAATAGGTGGGATCGAGCGCGACCGCGCGGCGCAGATGCTCCACTGCGCGCAGTGCGTCGCCAGCACCGAGATAAGCGCTTCCCAGACCGAAGCGCAGCAGCGCGCCGTCCTTGCCCGCGGCCAGCAGCCGCTCGAGCGCCTCGGTACCGCCTGCGGAGGTAGTCACGAGTGCCGACTCACTTGTGCAGGCTCACGCAGGCTCACTTATGTAGAAATTCTCCAGTCTGGCAATCGACGTGCTGCATCGGATAGATCACTTCCTTGTTCTCACCGTTGATCTGGCCGCCGACATGCGCATATAGCCAGCCCTTCGAAGCGTGACGATAGAGAATGCGCTGCGGGAACTCGCCGGTGGTGTTCTCGAAAGTGAAGATCTCGTCCTCGCCCTCGAGCTTCCTGCCAGTGACCTTGAACGCGGTCTCCTTGTGGCCCGACGGAGTCGGCACGTAGTAGACACCATCCGGTCGCGGCTCCAGACGCAGGAATTCGTAGCTTTGCGTCTTGCCTTGCAGCGCCGTCTGGCTCGCACCGACCATCACGTCGCCTCTCAGCGGCAGCCATTCCTCGCGAAAGTCGCGCTGGTTGACCTTGCCTTCCCAGCAGCCGGCGAGCCAGGCGAATGCTTCCAGTCCTGCCGGCGCGACAGGCTGAGCCGGCGGCGCGGAAGGCGGCGCCGGAGTCTGCGCGCTCACGGTCACGGTGCACGCCGCGAGCAGCCAAGAAAGCGCGGTGCGTATCGAATCGATCATCGTATCCCTCATTGAATTCCGGCCAATGGCAAATTGAGCAACAGGTTCTGTGGTTTCAATCGCAGGCGACGCTCGCCGTCCATGGCCATCGCTAGGTAGACCGGCCGTCCGGCGATCGCGGGACGCATCACCGACGGGTCAGTGAAGTTCAACTCGAACAGGCACAGCAGGCGTTCGCGCCGCTCCTCTGACACCTCGACCCGATTGTACAGATCGTTGAGCAGCGCACTCGCCTCGGCGTCGAGGCCGACGTGCCACACCCAGCGCGCATCCTCGATCTCGCGTTGCGTGGCGATGGACACCTCGACCGCCAGAAAGTGCCCGATCCAGCGCTCGAGCACCCGGCATAGCGCCTCCAGCGCCGGCCTGCCGCGGTTGATGCTGACCGCGAAATCGAAGCGTTCGTCGCCGTCCCAGTAGCGTTGCGCGTTTTCGTTGTCCAGCACGTCGAGATCGATGCTGCGCGCCGGCGTGCGATTCTGCGCCAGCAGCTCGCTCAGCGCACCGAATGTGCCGGTCGCGAAGCGCTCGACCGTCAACTCGTCGGCGGCCATTACCGCGCCGTCCCCGGCGACGCTGATTTTCTGCGCGCGAAACAGCATCTCCGCCGCGCGCGCCTGCATCGGATCGGCGGACTCTCCCAGAATATGCCGCAGCAGTATCTGCGTGAGCTGCGCGACGAATGCCGGCGGTACATCGACGCCTTCGCCGCCAAACAGCGCGGCGTACGCCGATTCGAGGGTTGACGCGCGCAACAACCGGTCGCGAAAACGCAGCCAGATGCGGTAATTCTCACGCGCATCGGGATCGGCGATGCGGCTCGTCCGATCGGGCGTTACCTGCGCGCTCGGATCGGAGAGGAGCAGCTCATGCAGCGCATGCTCCTCGGCACATGATTCGGGAATCGGCGCCAGCTCGGGGCGCAGCAGATAGCTGCGCAGGAACGCCGGCGTAATGCGAACGCGTCCTCGTTCATCGACCTCGAGCAGACGATAGCCGCAGGATGGCCAGAAGTCGGGCATGCGCGCCCTCGGTTATTGCGTTCGCCCCTGCCGCGATTGCCGGCGGCGTGAAGCGAGCGCCTGAAAAGGCCGTGCCGCAGGAGAGCCTACGGCACGGAGCAGCGTTGCGAGCTGCGCTTACTTGAACGTGTATGTCACCTGGGCACCGAGGAGATTGACGTTGGCCTTGTACGATCCGCTGATGAGGCCGTTCTGCGCGGTGCTGCCGCCATTGTTGTTGATGCTGGCGTTGTCGACGAAGATGTACGCGTAACCTACGTCGAACGCCCAGTTCGCATTGGCCCTGTATTGCGTGCCCACGGCGATCCACGTGCGATTGTTGTCCGGAAGCCGCGGGCTGCGGTCGGTGCTGTTGACGGGGG
>DASXBS010000056.1:0-2942 GCA_036491555.1 Casimicrobiaceae bacterium | reverse complement strand
TACATGGCGCTCGAGAACATCATGGGCATCGACTTTGCTCGTCGCATGCTCGTCACCGGCCTATTCGGCCTGGTCCATGGCTTCGGATTTTCTTATGGTCTCCAGGAGAACCTGCAGTTTGCCGGCACACACCTGCTGGTCTCCCTCTTTGCCTTCAACATCGGGATCGAGCTCGGTCAGCTGTTGGTCCTGGCTGTCATGCTGCCCGCGCTCCTGCTCGTCAGGCGCTTCGTGCTGCCAGGAAAGGTCGGCATGATCATCCTCTCGGCCCTCGTTGCGCAGATCGGATGGCAATGGATGATGGAGCGTGGAAAGGTCCTTCTGAGCACGCCATTGCCACAGGCAAGTCTGTCGGGGCTCGTAACGCTCCTCTTCTGGGTCGCGGGCCTGCTGGTGGCCGCGGCCGGCATCCGCGTTATCGCCAACCGCCTGCGCTTCGTGGCCGGTCCCGTGGCGTCACAAACGCAGCGGGGCTTGGCCGACTGAGCCCCCATCATCATGCCGTGAGATGCTTGGCTAGAGGCGACGTGAGAGGTTGCAACAACCGCCGAGGATTGTTCAGGGAGTCGTAAATGTTTTCCGAGCGGACGTAACCTCGGTTCCTGCGAAATTGGTAGCGAGCGAGGGACTCGAACCCCCGACCAAAGGATTATGATTCCTCTGCTCTAACCAGCTGAGCTAGCTCGCCGAAGGGCCGCAATTATAGGCGATTCGCTCGCTACGGGTCAAAGCGCGTCCTCGCTTCGCCGTCCCTCGCCTCAGGGCTTGACCAGCCTGCCCACGATCGCGAAGTAGAGGCGGTACGGAAGCACGCGCAGAAGCTTGAGCTGGCGCGTGAATGCCTTCGGAAAATGGATCTCGAACTTCCCGGCGCGCAGTCCCGCGATCAGCGATGCCGCGGCCTCCTCGGCGCTGATGAGATGCGGCATGCTGAAGTCGTTGCGCTCGGTGAGCGGCGTCTTCACGAATCCCGGGTTGATGAGATAGACACCGATGCCGCGCGGATGCAGGTCGAGATAAAGCGTTTCACTGAAATTGATTAGCGCCGCTTTCGATGCGCCATAGATGAGCGCCTTGGGAAGCCCGCGGTAACCTGCGACTGATGCGACGATGCCGAGGGCGCCGTTGCCCTGCGCAAGCAGCGCCGGCAGAACGGTGGCGACAGTACTGATCACGCCGTGAAGGTTGGTGTGCAGCAAGGCCATCGCGTTCGCCTCGGTGAGCTCCCAGGCGCGGATCTCCGCGTGCGTTCCCGCGACGACCAGTACGAGATCGACACCGTTCCACGCCTTGCGTACGCGCTCCCATGCGGCACTGACCTGCGTGCTGTCGGTGAAGTCCAGCGGCTCGATCAGCGCGCGCGGACTGCCCGCCGCGACCTGCGCCAACAAGTCCGCATTGCGCGCCGAGACAGCAACGCGCGCGCCCTGTGAAAGCAACGACCGCGCCGTGGCCGCGCCGATGCCGGTCGATGCGCCGATGACCCAGACGCGACACGCATTCCATTGGGGAAGTGGCGGATTCAGGGGCACGTTGCGCGCTCGCCGGCAGGGTCAACGCGCTTCTTCCAGCCCCAGGTTGCGCAGTTTCGCCTCGGAACCAGCGCTGCCACACCATCACGCATGAACGAGCGTGTACTGCGCCACCTCGGTGGTCTCGCTCGAAAAGCCGGCCGCGCAGTAGGCCAGGTAGAAGCGCCAGCAACGTACGAAGCGCTGACTGAAGCCTTGTGAACGCACCTCGTCGACGTGAGCATCGAACGCGGCGAGCCATCGGCGAAGCGTCTCCGCATAGTCGTGGCCGAATCGGTGCGACGCCGCGACCTCGAGCCCGCTCGCCCGCGCGCCTGCGACGAAACGCGACGGCGACGGCAGCATGCCGCCCGGGAAAATATACTGCTGGATAAAGTCGCTGGTCGCGCGATACTGCTCGAAGCGCTCGTCGGCGATGGTGATGGTCTGTATCGCCGCGCGCGCGCCGGGTCGTAGCGCGCGCCGCAGCGTCTCGAAGAACGCCGGCCAGTAGCGTTCTCCCACCGCCTCGAACATCTCGATCGATGCAATGCCGTCGAAGCGTCCGCCCACGTCGCGGTAATCCTGGATGCGGAATTGGACGCGCTGGCTGAGGCCGCGCGCCGCGATACGCGCGCGGGCGTAAGCGGTCTGCGCCTGAGAGAGGCTGATCGCGGTGACCCGGTGTCCCGCGCTCGCGACGCTTTCGGCGAATCCGCCCCAGCCGCAGCCGATCTCGAGCACGTGAGCCCCGCTACCCAGATCGAGCTCGGACTGCAACCGCGAGTACTTCGCGCGCTGCGCCTGTTCGAGTGAGCGGGTGCGGTCGCCGGCAAACAGCGCCGCCGAATACGTCATCGTCGCGTCCAGCCACAGGCCGTAGAAATCGTTGCCCAGATCGTAGTGCGCGACGATGTTGCGCCTCGCCCGGCGCCTGGAATTGCTGCGCATCACGTGCCTGAGACGGAAGATGAACTGGCGCCACCTGCGCCCGTAGAACGCGAGCTCGAGGGCACGCTGATTGAACGCGACCACCGTGAGCAGTGCCCCGAGGTCGGAGCTTTCCCAGCGTCCATCCATGTACGCTTCGGCGAACGCGACATCGCCGCCGGTCAGGACCTCGCGGCAAAGTCTCCAGTCGCGCAGTGTGAGATCGGCTTCGGCCGGCACGTCGGCACGCGCGCCGGGCGCCGCGCCGGGGCCGAAGCGGCGCGTGATGCCATCCGGTGTGCTCAGCGTGAGCGCGCCATACTCCATGCGCTCGAGCAATGCCAGGAACAATCGGCCGGTGGCCGGGATGTCGCGGCGCGACATCGCGCCACCGGGATGCGGTGCATGAAACGAAGTCATCGGGTCGTTCGCTGCAGCGGGGGAAGCGGTTTGGCCAGGTAGGGCACGCGCTTGGCCCACAGCTTTGCTGCCTGCCAGTGG
>DASXBS010000055.1:0-11236 GCA_036491555.1 Casimicrobiaceae bacterium | reverse complement strand
ATCGTCATGGTGATGTATTCGGTCGCGACCAACACCTCGGTCGGGCAGCTGTTCATGGCCGGCATCGTTCCCGGCCTGGTGCTCGCGACGATGCTCGGACTCACTACCTGGTGGATCGCGCGCAAGAACAACTACCCGCGCATGGAGCGCAAAGGCTGGAACGAGCGCCTGCGCGCGTTCCGCGAAAGCGTGTGGGGCCTGCTGCTCATCGTCGTGGTGATCGGCGGCATCTACACGGGCATCTTCACGCCGACCGAAGCGGCGGCAATGAGCGCGGTCTACGCATTCTTCGTCGCCGTGTTCGTCTACAAGGACCTCACGCTCGCCAAGGTGCCGAAGGTTCTGCTCGATTCGGCGAGCATGAGCGCGATGCTGCTCTACATCATCACCAACGCCGTGCTTTTCTCGTTCCTGATGACCTCGGAGCAGATTCCGCAGCAGATGGCCGAATGGATGCTCTCGCGGGGCCTCGGTCCGATCACGTTTCTGCTGGTGGTCAACGTCCTGTTGCTGGTCGCCGGCAACGTGATGGAGCCCTCGTCGATCGTGCTCATCATGGCGCCGATCCTGTTCCCGGTGGCCATGAAGCTCGGCATCGATCCGGTGCACTTCGGCATCCTGATCACCGTGAACATGGAAGTGGGACTCTGCCACCCTCCGGTGGGCCTGAACCTGTATGTGGCGTCGGGCATCGCCAAGATGGGCATTACCGAGCTCACCATCGCGGTATGGCCGTGGCTTGCCACGATGCTGGTTTTCCTGGTGATCGTGACCTATTGGCCGGGACTCTCGCTGGTGCTGCCGCGCGCGTTGGGCATGATGCATTGACCGCCCCACCGCCGCGGCGCCCGCCCGGTGCCGGCGCGCCTTGGAGGGGTGTTTTTCTTTGTATTCCTGCAATTAGCGCCGCCACCGGCGGCGCCGCACCGTACCCTGCCAGAAGGCAGCCCCGACGTGGTATAATTTTGAATTTGCTCGGATTTATCCAGTTTTGGATCTTTCCGCCTCGAACTTGTCGTCTTTCCCACTCGGAGCGCAGGCATGGCTGTGGAACGCACCCTTTCGATCATCAAACCCGACGCCGTCGCCAAGAACGTGATCGGCGAGATCTACTCGCGCTTCGAGCGCGCGGGGCTCAAGATCGTCGCGGCGAAGATGACCTGGCTCGCTCAGCCGGACGCGGAGGGATTCTACGCGGTGCACAAGGGGCGCCCTTTTTTCAAGGACCTGGTCGCTTTCATGACCTCGGGACCAGTCATGATCCAGGTGCTGGAGGGTGAAAACGCCATCGCCAGGAATCGCGACCTGATGGGAGCCACCGATCCGAAAAAAGCGGCGGCGGGAACGATTCGAGCGGATTTCGCCGATTCCATCGACGCCAACGCTGCGCATGGTTCCGACGCGCCGGAGACAGCGGCTACCGAGATCGCGTATTTTTTTCCGACTCTGGAGATACACACCCGGTAGGTTCGCTCCCTTTCCGGCGAGAAGCGTGATGATCAATCTACTCGACTACGATCAGGACGCACTGACGGCGCTGTTCGCCGAGCGCGGGGAAAAGCCGTTTCGCGCAAAGCAGACGCTGCGCTGGGTGCACCACGGCCTGGTCGATCGCATCGACGCGATGACCGACCTCGCCAAGACCACGCGCACGGCACTGGCCGCCGATGCCGAGATCCGCGCCCCATCGGTCGTTCGCGACTCGATTGCCGGCGACGGCACGCGCAAGTGGCTGCTCGACGTGGGCGGCGCCAATGCGGTCGAAGCGGTGTACATTCCCGAAGACGATCGCGGCACGCTATGCGTATCGTCGCAAGCGGGTTGTGCGCTGGAATGCGCGTTCTGCTCGACCGGCAGGCAGGGCTTCAACCGCAATCTCAGCGTCGGCGAAATCATCGGCCAGCTCTGGCTTGCCAACCGCGCCCTGATCGCGGCGAACGAAATCGAGGGCGCGGCGACACCGTGGGTCGAGCAGGGTCGTCATCCGATCACCAACGTGGTGATGATGGGCATGGGCGAGCCGCTGACCAATTTCGACAACGTCGTGGCGGCGATGCATCTCATGCTCGATGACAACGCGTACGGGTTGTCGCGACGGCGCGTGACGCTGTCGACGTCGGGCGTCGTTCCGGCGATGGATCGACTGCGTGACGCTTGCCCGGTCGCACTCGCCGTGAGCCTGCATGCGCCTAATGACGCGCTTCGCGACTCTCTGGTGCCGATCAACCGCAAATATCCGCTGCAGGCGCTGCTCGCGGCGTGCCTGCGCTATATCGAAAAGGCGCCGCGCGATTTCGTCACCTTCGAATACGTCATGCTCGACCGCGTCAACGACGCGCCCGAGCAGGCGCGCGAGCTCGCGCGCCTCGTGCGCGACGTGCCCTGCAAGATCAATCTCATCCCGTTCAACCCGTTTCCCGATTCGGGCTTTGCCACCAGTTCGCGCAATCGCATCGTCGCATTCCAGCGCATCCTGCAGGACGCCGGGCTCGTCACCACGGTGCGCAAGACGCGCGGTGACGACATCGATGCGGCGTGCGGGCAGCTCGCCGGTCAGGTGCAGGACAAGACCCGCCGCACGGTCAAGCTTCACCGCGCCGCTGCGCCTAACTGATCGAATACCATGCGTCCAATCGCACTCGCCCTTTCCGTCACGCTCGCGTTCATTCTCGCGGCTTGCAGCAGCACCGAGACCAAGCCGCCGCCCGATGCCGCCGCTGCGCAGCGCGCGCAGGCTGCGCAGCAGCGCGCTTCGTTGCCGCAACCCCAACCGACGCCGCCGGCGGTTCGTGCACGAATGCATACCGATCTCGCCGCGGGGTACTACGAGCGCGGGCAAATGGACATCGCGATCGACGAGCTCAACCTGGCCGTTGGGCTCGACGCCAACTACGCGCCGGCGTACAACGTCTACGGGCTGGTGTATTCGGTACTCGGCGAGAACGCGAAGGCTGAGCAGAACTTCATGCGCGCGCTCGAGCTCGCGCCCAGCGATTCGGACATCCACCACAATTGGGGCTGGTATCTCTGCCAGCACAAGCGCGAACGCGAAGCGCTGGCGCAGTTCGATATCGCCGTGCGCAACCCGCTGTACAAGTCGCCCGAAATCGCGCTGGTCAACGCGGGACGGTGCGCGATCACGCTCGGCGACATGCGCCTCGCGGAATCGTATTTCCGGCGTGCATTGGTCGCGCAGCCGGGCAACGCGCTCGCGGGCTACGGTCTGGCGCTGATCGCGTACAAGGAAGCCCGCTACACCGACGCGCGCAACTGGATGAAGGGCGTCATGCAGACGACCAACCCACAGCCGGAGGTGCTCTATCTGGGCATGTGCGTCGAGCGCAAGCTCGGCGACACGCAGGCCGAGTTATCGTACGTCTCGCAGATGAAGAATCGCTATCCCGACGCGGCGGAAACCAAGGCCATCGCGACCGAGGGTTGCCAATGACCGCGATCGACGCGCAATCTTCGGGCGACGCTGCGATCGCACCGGCCTTCGGTCCTGGCGCGAGGCTGCGCGCAGCTCGCGAGGCGGCGGGTCTTTCGCTCGACCAGGTTGCGCAGCAACTTAAGCTCGCGCAGCGGCAGGTGCAGGCGATCGAGGACGAAAACTTCGCAGAGCTGCCGGGGCGCACGTTCAGTCGAGGCTTCGTACGCAATTACGCGCGACTGCTGAGCCTGGATCCCGACTTGCTGCTTCAGGATCTGCCCGACGTCGCGCTCGCGCCCGCGCTGGGATCGCCCGCGCTGCATTCCACCAGCGCCATGATCGCCGAACTGCCGAGCAATCATTCGAGCAAGCGCAGCGGTTTAGCACGCTGGCTGATTCCGCTTCTGCTCATCGGGTGCATCGTGGGTGCCGCCACGTACGAATGGTATCGGGGCGCACCGCCGGCTGCCGCCGATGCGCCCCGTCCGGCGAAGACATTCAGCGGCACCGAGCCCCGCCCCTCAGGCTCGACCAGCATGCCCTTGCCCAATCCGCTAGCCAGCGAGGCCACGCCGGTGACTAGCGCACCGGTCAGCGCCACTGCAGTGAGCGAAGACCCGAAGCCGGTAGCTGCGGACGCGAGTCCGGTGACGCTGCTTGGCGATACGCCGCTCCTCATCTCGTACTCCGGCCCGTCGTGGACCGAAATCCGTGACCGCAGCGGACAGCTCGTGGTGTCGCGTCTGGTGACCGCCAATTCCGTGGAGCCCGTCGCCGGCGATCCGCCCTACGACATCCTGCTCGGCAACGCACTCGCGGTGACGCTCACCTACCGTGGGAAACCCGTCGATCTGGCGCCCTACACGCGGCACAACGTCGCCCGCCTCACGTTGCAATAGGCTGCGATGAGCGCGACGTTCATCCTTTTTGCCGGCTTGCTTCGATGAGCGATTCCATTTCCTCGCACGAGGCGATCACGCGTCATCCGACGCGCCGCGTGTACGTCGGTGGCGTGGCCATCGGCGGCGGCGCGCCCATTGTCGTGCAGTCGATGACCAACACCGACACCGCGGACATCGCTTCGACGGTGGCTCAGGTTCGCGCGCTCGCAACCACCGGATCGGAGCTGGTGCGCATCACCGTCAACACCGCCGAAGCCGCGGCTGCGGTGCCGCGCATTCGCGACGCACTCGATGCCGCGGAATGCGCGGTGCCGCTGATCGGCGACTTTCATTTCAACGGTCACAAGCTGCTCGCTGCGTACCCCGAGTGCGCGCGTGCGCTCGCCAAGTTCCGCATCAATCCGGGCAACGTCGGCAAGGGCAGCAAGCGCGATTCGCAGTTCGCCATCATGATCGAGCAGGCGCTGCAGTGGGACAAGCCAGTGCGCATCGGCGTCAACTGGGGAAGCCTCGATGCCGACCTGCTGGCGCGCATGATGGACGACAACGCGCGCGCGAGTGTTCCCATGGATGCGGCGCACGTGATGCGCGAGGCGCTGGTGGTGTCCGCGATCGGAAGCGCGCAGCGCGCCGAGGAGCTGGGGCTTCCTGGCGATCGCATGGTGCTCTCGTGCAAGGTCTCCGGCGTGCAGGATCTGATCGCCGTGTACTCCGAGCTTGCACGCCGCTGCGACTATCCGCTGCACCTCGGGCTCACCGAGGCCGGCATGGGCTCGAAGGGGATCGTCGCGTCGACCGCGGCAATGGGCGTACTGCTGCAACAGGGCATCGGCGACACCATCCGCGTCTCGCTCACGCCCGAGCCGCAAGGCGATCGCACGCGCGAGGTCATCGTCGCCCAGGAAATCCTGCAAACGATGGGACTGCGCTCGTTCACGCCTCAGGTCACCGCGTGTCCCGGCTGCGGGCGCACCACGAGCACGGTGTTCCAGGAGCTTGCACAGAGCATCGAGTCGTTCCTGCGCGCGCAGATGCCGCTGTGGCGCGCACGCTACCCGGGCGTGGAATCGATGAGCGTCGCGGTGATGGGCTGCGTGGTGAACGGCCCCGGCGAATCCAAGATGGCCAACATCGGGATCAGCCTGCCGGGCACTGGCGAGATGCCGGTGGCGCCCGTCTATGTCGACGGCGAGAAAACCGTCACGCTGCGCGGCGAGCGCATCGCCGAGGAGTTCCAGGAGATCGTCGACGAGTACGTGCGTGCCACCTATGGCGGAGAACCCCCGACCGCGCGCCTGAAGCCGGAACGCAAAACGCTCTCCGTCAAGGCGGTCGCGTAAGTCCATGGCCGGGATGATCCAGGCCGTGCGCGGCATGAACGACGTGCTGCCCGAAGCGGCGCCTTTGTGGCTTCGCTTCGACGCCGCGACGCGCGAAGTCGCGGCGCAATACGGCTACCGCGCGTTGCAGGTCCCGCTGGTCGAGACTACCCCACTGTTCGTGCGCGCCATCGGCGAGGTCACCGACGTCGTCGAGCACGAGATGTACACCTTCGAGGACCGCCTCAATGGCGAAAGCCTGACGCTGCGTCCCGAGGCGACCGCGGGCATCGTGCGCGCGGCGATCGAGCACAGCCTGGTGTACGAGCGGCCGCAGCGGGTATGGACCAGCGGCCCGATGTTCCGCCACGAGCGTCCGCAACGAGGCCGCTACCGGCAATTTCACCAGTTCGACGCCGAAGCGCTAGGTTTCGCCGGCCCCGATGTCGACGCCGAGCAGATCGTGATGCTGCAGCGCCTGTGGCGCGCGCTCGGACTCGACGACGTCGAGCTCCACGTCAATTCCATCGGCGACGCCGACGAGCGCCGTGCACATCGCGCTGCGCTGGTCGACTACCTGAGCGGGCATGCGTCGGGCCTCGACGCCGACTCGCAGCGCCGGTTGTCCACCAATCCTCTGCGCATACTGGACAGCAAGAACCCGGCGATGCAGGCGCTGATCGATGGCGCTCCCAAACTGCTCGACCATCTCGGCGTCGCCTCGCGCGCGCATTTCGACGGACTGCAACAGCTGCTGACCGACCACGGCATTGCGTTCAAGATCAACGCGCGCCTGGTGCGCGGGCTCGACTACTACAACCGCACCGTCTTCGAATGGATGACCAACCGACTCGGTGCGCAGGGTACCATCGGCGGCGGCGGTCGCTATGACGGCCTATTCGAGCAGCTTGGCGGCAAGCCGACGCCCGCGTGCGGGTTCGCGATCGGCATCGAACGCGTAATTCTCCTGCTCGAGCAGAGCACGCTCGCCGCGGACATCGCAAGCGCGGCGGCGCCGGATGCTTACATCGTGCACGTGGGCGATGGCGCTGCGCCTCTCGCGCGCTCGCTGGCCGAGACGCTGCGCGACGAAGGGCTGCGCATCGTGGTCAACGCGGGCGGCGGAAGCTTCAAATCGCAGATGAAGCGAGCCGATGCGAGCGGCGCGCGTCACGCGCTGATCATCGGCGAGGACGAGGTCGCCGCCGGGCGCATTGCCGTCAAGCCGCTGCGCGGCGTGGGAGAACAGCTGACCTTCCTCCCCGGACAGCTTGCCGCGCGCATTCGCTCGATGGCTATCGACACTCACTGATCTTTTCAAGGAAACAACGATGGCAGTCTACGATCTGGAAGAACAAGAGAAGCTCGACGACCTCAAGGCGTGGTGGCTGCAGTACGGCAAATACGTCGGCATGGCCTTCGGTCTCGTCGCCGCGATTCTCGCCGCCACCATCGCATGGCGCTGGTACCAGCAAGGACAGTCGGCGCAGGCGAGCGTGCTCTATCAGGCGGTCAGCCAGGCCGCGCACGACAACGACATCGCCAAGGCCAAGGAGCCGGCGGGTCAGATCGAGGAAAAATTCGGAGGCACCGCCTACGCGCCGCGCGCGGCACTGATGTACGCGAAGCTGCTCAACGATGCCGGCGACCACGCCGGCGCGCGTGCGCAGCTGCAATGGGTGATCGACCACGCCAGCGAAGATGAGCTCAAGTCGATCGCGCGCTTTCGCCTCGCCGAATCGCTGCTCGACGACAAGCAATACGACGCGGCTCTCGTCGTGCTCGATGCGAAGACCGACGAACCTTTTGCGGGATTGTTCGCGGACCTGCGCGGCGATGTGCTCAGCGCAGCCGGCAAGCCGAACGAAGCAAAGGCCGCGTACGGCGTGGCGCTGTCCAAGATCGATCCAAAGTCACCCTACCGCAACTTCGTGCAGGTGAAATTCGACGCGCTGGGAGGGGCGAAGTGATCACACGCCCGGCGCGCATCTCGCGCGCTGTGCAGATCAGTCGTCCGGCGCGCGCGCTGCGCCTGCTCGCGCTTGCCTGCGTGTTGCCGCTCGCCGGCTGCGAGACGATGTCGTCGTGGATCCCGAGCATTCCGGTTCCCTCGCTGTCATGGCTCGGGATCGGTCGCGGCCCGAAAAAGCCCGGTCCGCTGCCGGCCTTCGACGCCAAAGCCACCGCCCATGTCGACTGGCAGGTATCGCTTGGCGGAAAGCGCGGTGAGGCCTTTGCGCCCGCAGTGAAAAAGGACGTGATCTACGCGGCCAGTCCCGATGGGGCCATCGTCAGCGTCGATGCGGCGACCGGCCGTCAGAATTGGCGCGTGAGTGCCGAACGTCGCCTGTCGGCGGGTGTCGGCGCCAGCGACAAGACCATCGTGGTCGGCACCGACAAGGCCGAGGTCTACGCCTACGACACGACCGGCAAGCCGCTGTGGAACGGCAGAATTTCCAGCGAAGTGTCGGGCCCGCCTACCGTGGCCGAAGGGATCGTGGTGGTGTGGTCGCTCGATGGCAAGATCTTCGGGCTCGCCGAGGCCGACGGAGCACGTAAGTGGGTCTACCAGCGCGCGACGCCACCGCTGACGGTACGGCGCTTCGCGGGTGGTGTCACCAGCCGCGGCGGCCTGTTCACGGGGACCGCCGGCGGCAAGCTGCTTGCCTTCGATCTGCTTACCGGCGCGCTCGGCTGGGAAGCGAGCGTGGCGACCCCCAAGGGCATCACCGAGCTCGAGCGCATCGCCGATGTGACCAGCCTCCCCGTGATCGAGGAGCGCCAGGTATGCGCATCCGCGTTTCAGGGCCGCGTCGCCTGCTTCGACGTCATCCGCGGAACGCTGATCTGGTCGCGCGATTTCTCGAGCCTCTACGGCATCACCATGGACAACCGCTATCTCTACATCACGACCGACGACGGAGCGGTGCAGGCGCTCGACAAGACGACCGGCGCCTCGGCGTGGAAGCAGGACAAGCTGGCCATGCGCTATCCGGGCGGACCGGCGGTGATCGGTGACTACCTCGGTGTCGTCGATATCGAGGGATATCTGCACGTGCTCGATCGCGGCGATGGAAGCCTGGTTGGCCGCGTCGCGACCGATGGCGCCGCGCCCCTGTCGCAGCCGGTGGTCAACGGTGCGGGCATCGTCTGGCAAAGCGCCTCCGGCAATCTCATCAGCGCGTCGGCGAAGTAGCGCTCGAGCGGGCGTCGTGCTTCCGACTCTCGTCATCGTTGGCCGGCCCAACGTCGGCAAATCGACGCTGTTCAACCGGCTGACCCAGTCGCGTGCGGCATTGGTCGCAGATTTTCCCGGACTCACTCGCGACCGGCACTATGGGCGCGGCCTGGGCGGAGATCGCCCGTACCTGGTCGTCGACACGGGCGGCTTCGAGCCGAAGGCGACGTCCGGGATCATGCATGCCATGGCGAAGCAGACGCGCACCGCGATCGCCGAAGCCGATGTAGTCGTGTTCCTGGTCGACGCTCGCGAAGGCGTCGCGCCGCAGGACAAGGTCATCGCCGATCTGCTACGCCGGTCCGGACGTCCGCTGCTGCTTGCGGTGAACAAGGCCGAGGGCATGGCGGCCGAGCGCGCCACTGCAGACTTTCACGAGCTTGCGCTGGGAACGCCGCTGCCCATCTCTTCGGCGCACGGCGAAAATGTCCGCGACCTCGTGGAGATCGCGCTCTCGCTCTGCCCTGCCGCCGCCGACGAGGAACCCAAGGGCGAGGAAGCATCGAGACGCATCAAGGTCGCGGTCGTGGGTCGTCCCAACGTCGGCAAGTCGACGCTCATCAACACACTCTTGGGCGAGGAACGCGTCATCGCCTTCGATGAGCCGGGCACCACGCGTGATTCGCTCTACCTCGACTTCGATCGCGGCGCGCGACATTACACGCTCATCGACACGGCCGGCGTGCGCAAGCGCGGCAAGGTAAGCGACACCATCGAGAAGTTCTCGGTGATCAAGACTTTGCAGGCAATTGAAGACGCCAACGTCGTGATCCTGCTGGTCGACGCGCAAGCCGACGTCTCTGAGCAGGATGCGCACATCGCGGGGTATATCCTGGAGGCTGGACGTGCGCTGGTGATCGCGGTCAACAAGTGGGACGACTTATCCGCGAAGGCGAAGGACGACGTCAAGCGTGATCTGTCGCGCAAGCTCGCTTTTCTCGCTTTCGCCGAAATGCACACGATTTCAGCGCGTGACAGCAAGGGCATCGGCGGCCTGCTCAAGGCCGTCGATCGCGCCTACGCCGCCGCTACCGCCAAGCTCGCCACGCCACGGCTGACCCGGATGCTGCAGGCCGCCGTGCTGCAGCAGCAGCCGCCCCGCTCCGGTCTGGTGCGTCCGAAGCTGCGCTACGCGCATCAGGGCGGCATGAACCCGCCGGTGATCGTGATCCACGGGAGCGCCCTCCAGCATGTGCCGCCCACTTATCGGCGTTACCTGGAACATTTCTTCCTCGACGCGTTCCAACTGCGGGGAACACCGCTTAGGATACAATTCAAGACGGGCGCGAATCCCTACGCGGACCCTGCCGCGCAGCGGCGGTTACGCGGTTCGAGCCGCTCGCGACGCGCTAGCTGAAGGCCAACCGAGCCTAACAACTCGGCGGAACGCGACCGAGCGCAGCCGAAGCGGATAACCGGCAGGGGTCCAGCCGATAACAAAGTGGAGCACGCGATGAGCAACAAAGGGCAAATGCTACAAGACCCGTTTCTGAATACGCTGCGCAAGGAGCACGTGCAAGTGTCGATCTATCTCGTCAACGGCATCAAGCTGCAGGGCCAGATCGAATCGTTCGACCAGTACGTCGTCCTTCTCAAGAACACGGTCACGCAGATGGTGTACAAGCACGCCATCTCGACCGTCGTCCCCGCACGCGCCGTCACCATGCCGGCGCACGATAACGACCGCGAAGCTTGATCCGCCCGCGCCGGCCCGGCCGGCAATGAATGGGAAGCGCGAGGGTGCAGATGCTTGATCGCCCCGACGGCGGCGATCGGGCGGTTTTGGTCGAGCTTGACCTCGGCGAAGGCGAATCCGCGGAGCGGCTTGCGGAACTTACCGCGCTTGCTCAAAGCGCGGGCGCCGACATCGCGGGCGTAGTCACCGCCCGCCGCAAGCGCCCCGACCCTGCGCTGTTCGCCGGCAAGGGCAAGGTCGAGGAACTGGCTGCGCTGCGCACTGCCACCGACGCCGACCTCGTCATTTTCGATCACGCGCTGTCCGGAGCCCAGCAGCGCAACCTCGAGCGCGCGTTGGACTGCCGCGTCGTGGACCGCACGGCGCTGATCCTCGACATTTTCGCGCAACGCGCGCAAAGCGCGGAGGGCAAGCTGCAGGTCGAGCTCGCGCAGCTCGAACACCTGTCGACGCGGCTGGTGCGCGGCTGGACGCACCTTGAGCGACAAAAGGGCGGCATCGGCCTGCGCGGTCCGGGCGAGACCCAGCTCGAGACCGATCGCCGGCTGATCGGCGAGCGCGTGAAGCTTCTGCGCGACCGCCTCGCGCTGGTCGGCAGACGTCGCGAGACTCAACGGCGCGCGCGCCGACGCGCCGAGGTGCGCAACGTCG
>DASXBS010000054.1:0-5487 GCA_036491555.1 Casimicrobiaceae bacterium | reverse complement strand
CGCCTTGGACCGCACCGCAGCCAGATCGGACCCCGCCTGCGGTTCGGTCAGGTTCATCGTGCCGGTCCATTCGCCGGAGACCATTTTCGGGAGGTAGATGCGCTTGAGCTCATCGGACCCGTTGCGTTCGATCGCCTCGATCGCACCGCCGGTCAGCATGGGACACAACTCGAAGGCCATGTTCGCCGCGTTCCACATCTCGTCGATCGCTGCGGCGACGAGCTGCGGCATCCCCTGCCCGCCGAAGTCCGTGCTTTTCGCGAGCCCGTTCCACCCCAGCTCGCAGAACTTCCGATAGGCCTCGCGGAATCCCGCCGGCGTCGTCACCCGTCCGTCGGGCTCGAGACGCGCTCCCTCGCGGTCGCCGGTGCGGTTGAGCGGATCGAGGACCTCGGTCGCGAACTTGTCGGCTTCCTCGAGGATCGCGCCCACGGTGTCGGGCGTCGCGTCCTCGAAGCCCGGCAGGCGCGAAACGTCGTCGAGTCCCGCGAGCTCGGTCATGACGAACTGCATTTCTGCGAGCGGCGCTCGGTATTGGCTCATCGTGTGCTCCGGTACGGTGGTGGGCGCCTCGGGCTTAGCGCACCGCAGCCTCTTCGTGAAGCTTGGCGCGGATCAGCTTCTTGTCGAGCTTGCCCACGCTGGTCTTCGGAATGGCGTCGACGAAATGGACGCGGTCCGGCACCGCATACCTGGAGATGGCACCTCGTTGCACATAGTCGTCGACGTGGCGACGAATGCCGGCTTCGGTGGGCGGCTCAGCCTGTGCCGGCTTCACCACCACGAGCGCGATCGGACGCTCGCCCCAGCGCTCGTCAGGCATGCCGACGACCGCAACCTCGGCAACCCCTGGGACGCGCAGGATGATGTCTTCGAGATCCAGCGACGACACCTATTCGCCGCCGGTCTTCACGACATCCTTGATGCGGTCGACGATCTTGAGATACCCATCCGCATCGATCACACCGACATCGCCGGTGTGCAGCCAGCCGCCGTACCACAGCTCTTGGGATTTCTTCGACTCGCCGAGGTATCCCTGCGTGAGCCAAGGCGTGCGCACAACGACTTCACCCTGGCTCGCGCCGTCGTGCGCGACGTCATTCATCTGCGCGTCGACGATGCGCAATTGCACGAACGGGATCGGGCGCCCTGCCCGGCAGCGGTACGGCAGGCTTTCTTCGGACGGCGATGCGAGCATGCGCGGCAGCAGATGCGCGAGCGTGAGGATGGGACAGGTTTCCGACATCCCGTAGCCGGCGATCACGTCGATACCGCGCTCGAGCGCGGCGCGAGCGAGGGGCAGCGGCAGCGCAGAGCCTCCGATGATGACCTTCCAGCGACGCAGATCGACGTTGGCCAGCGCCGGGCTGCAAAGCATCATCTGCAGGATCGTCGGCACGCAGTGCGAGAACGTCACCTTCTCGCGGCCAATCAGCCCGAGCAGCAGGTCCGGCACGTAGCGGCCAGGATAGACCTGCTTCACGCCCAGCATGGTCGCAACGTACGGAAGCCCCCAGGCGTGGACGTGGAACATCGGAGTGATCGGCATGTAGACGTCGCCCGCCGTGAAACTCGCGTGCGGCGCGTTTGCCAGCGCAGCCATCGTCGCCAGCGTGTGCAGCACGAGCTGGCGATGGCTGTAGTAGACGCCTTTGGGCAATCCGGTGGTGCCGGTCGTGTAGAACGTCGTAGCGCGCGTGTTCTCGTCGAGTTGCGGGAAGGCAAACGATGGTGCCGCTGTTTCGAGCATGGTCTCGTACTCACCCGCGAACGCGATCTTGGTCTCCGGACTCGAGGCGGAGTCGTTGATCAGCACCAGCTTCACGCCAGGGCGAATCTTCGCGTGGATCGCCTCCAGCAGCGGCAGGAACTCGGCGTTGACGAGTATGACATCGTCCTCGGCGTGATTGATCGTGTGTAGAACCTGCTCCGGGGAAATGCGCACGTTCACCGTGTGCAGGACCGCGCCCATCATCGGCACCGCGAAGAAGCATTCGAGGTAGCGATGGCTGTCCCAGTCCATGATGGCAACGGTGGATCCGGGCTTGACGCCGAGTGCGGCGAGTGCGCTCGCGAGGCGTCGCACTCGCTCGCCGAGCGTGGTGTAGGTGTAGCGCAGGCGATCGGCGTAGACGATCTCCTGTGCCGGTGCGGCCGCGAGACCACGGTCGAGGATGTGTCCGATCGACAGCGGTGCGTCGTGCGCCGACGACGTGCGGACGATGGCAAGCGACTTCATGGGATGCTCCTGGTGATGTTAGTCGCGTACGGGGCGCGACGCTCGTCGGGCTCCGTGAGGAACGCGTCGACGATGCGCGCCGACTCCGCGGGAACGGTAACGAGAAACAGGTGCCCGCAATCGACGATCTCGAGCCGCGAGTTCGGGATCAGCCACTGCAGAATGCGGGCGTTGATCGTCGGGATCAGCGGATCGTCGGCTCCCGCCATCACCAGCGTCGGCTGGCGCAGCGAGAAAAGCCATGGCAGGCTCGTCCAGCCGACGACGGCTGCAAGCTGAAGGTAATAGCCAGCCTTGCCCGAAAACCGGATGTGGCGAAGCGTGCGCGAAACGAGCATGGGATCGCGCCGAAACGCACCGCCATAAACATCGCCCGCAATGCGATGCGCGTGCTGGCTGTCGATGTAGCGCCTTGGCGTCGCCATCTTGACCAGCACCGACGGGCGCCCCGGCACCATCAGTGCCCCGGGCGCCGTCGCGGCGAGTATCAGTCGTCGGCAGCGTGCGGGATATTGGAACGCGAACTGCTGCGCGATGACGCCGCCCCAAGACACGCCGAGCACATCAGCCTCGGCGTAACCAAGGCGATCGAGCAGGACCGCGGCGAGTCGGGCAATCCCGGAAGGACGATAGGGCATCGGCGGCGTCGGCGATCCCCCGACCCCCGGAACATCGAAGATCGCGACCACCGGCCCCGGCAGCGCATCGATGAACGGCTGCGCCAGCTCGATATTGGCGCCGAGCCCGTTCAGGATGAGAAGCGGAGGCCGGGCGGGATCGCCATCGCGCGTGCCGTAGCGGATACGTCGACCCGCGAGCCGGGCGTGGTCGATTCGCATCCGGGTGCGTGGACGCCTGGGTCGGCTGCGCGCCTTCATGATCTACCGCTCTAGAACGTAGGCGCCGGGCGCTTCGCCCATGCACGGATGGCGCTCGCTGCCGAGCGTGGCGGGCGCAGGCTTGAGCTTTCCCGATCGGGCGCAGATCCACTGCCGCCAGTGCGGCCACCACGATCCCTCGTGCTTCTCGCGCCCCGCAAGCCATGTCTCCGCTGTTGCGGCGCGCGCGGGCCCCGCGACGAACCACGAGCGCTTGTTTCCCGGAGGATTGACGAGACTCTGGATATGGCCACCGTTGGACAACACGAACGTGCCGCGCGCCCTCCCGAACAACTGCGCGGTGCGGTACGCGCCTTGCCATATCGTGATGTGATCGGCGAGACCGCCGACGACGTAGGTGTCGATCCCGCACTTCGAGAGATCGATCCTCCTGCCGCGGACGCGAAGCTTGCCCGGGATGCTGAAAGGATTGGACTCGAACAGGTCGAGGAAATCCGAGTGCAGCTGCGCCGGCAAGCGCGTGGTGTCGTTGTTCCAGAACAGGATGTCGTGCGCCGGTGGATCGTTGCCGAGCAGGTAGTTGTTGACGACGTAATTCCACACCAGGTCGTTGGGCCGCATCCACGCGAACATCCGGGCGAGATCGGTGCCTTCGACGATGCCGCGCTTGCGCGACGCGGCCCGTGCGGCCGCGATCGTGGCTGGGGTCACGAACAGCCCGGCCGTCGTGTTCTGCATCGCCGCCGTGTCGAGCACGCATACGGCGAGCGTTGCCGCGTGCACCGCGCGACGTCGGCCGGCAGCCAGGTAGCCGAGCAGCGCGGACAGCGTGATGCCACCCGAGCACGCGCCAAAGACGTTGACATCGCGCGATGCGCAGATGTCCCTGACGGCGTCGACCGCCTGCTCGAGGGCCTGCACGTACGTGTCGAGCCCGCAGTCCGCCTGCTTGCGCGTCGGATTGCGCCAGCTCACCATGAATGTCGATACGCCGCTATCGAGCGACCACTTCACGAGGCTGCGCGTCGGTGCCAGGTCGAAGACATAGTACTTGTTGATCTGCGGCGGCACGATCAGCAGTGGGCGGGCGTGTACTTTGGGCGTCGTCGCCGCGTACTGGATCAGCTCGAGCATGTCGTTGCGGTACACCACCGCACCGCGCGTCGTTGCGAGGTTCTTCCCGACCGCAAACGGCCGCGCGTCGACCTGTCGCGGCAGCCACGTGCCGCTTCCGAGATCGTCGACGAGGTTCGCCAGTCCGCGAAGCCCGCTCGCTCCCCGGGACTCGAAGAGCTTCTTCAGCGCTGCAGGATTGCCGGCGACGAAGTTCGTTGGAGCAAGCGCGTCCTCGATCAGCGAGACTGCGAAACGGGCACGCCCGCCGGCCACTGCGTCGAGGTTCGCCTCATCAACACAGCGGTCAAGCGTCCCGCAGAGCGCGACGTACGATTGCAGTACGCGCCGGAACACGGGGCTGTCGACCCAAGCGGGATCGGCGAATCGGCGATCACCCGGCGTCGCGGCCAGCGCGGAGCGACCGGTAGCGATGCGCGCCGACTCCAGCAGCAGCCGCACGTACTGGCGCGATACCGTCCGCGGCTGAAGCGCGAGTTGCGCAACCAGCGCCTGTGCAGCGCCGATCACTTCCTTGCGCCGCACGCCGATGAGCGGGTTGGCCGCCACCGTGTGCTGCGACGCAAGCTCGACCAGAGACTCTGCGTCGGCGTCGCGACGCGCTTGTTCCGCCGCAGTCGTTCGCGGCGCCCGCGAGCGGCGGGGAGTGGTGGCGGTCGTCATCGTCGTGGCGCCCTTCATTCGCGTCATTTGCCCGGCGCGCGCACCAACATCGCCAGCGATTCCGCGACCAGCGCCGGCTTCGTTTCGCCCTCGATCTCGATCGTGTTCTCCATCGTGAGCAATGCGCGGCCGTCCGCCTTGTTCTCGACTTCACGCAGCACAATACGGTTGCGCACGCGCGAGCCGGCCCGCACCGGCGCGACGAAGCGAACCTTGTCGAGGCCATAGTTGAGCGCTGCGCCTGCGTCGGTGGGTATCACCCCCGCTTCGATCGCGAGCGAGGCGGCGAGCGACAGTGTCAGGTAGCCGTGCGCGATCGTGCCGCCGTACGGGCTTTCGCGCTGCGCGCGCTCGACGTCGACGTGGATCCACTGGCGATCGCCCGTGCAATCGGCGAACTCGTCTATCCGCTTCTGGTCGACGACGACCCACTCGGAAACACCGATTTCACGTCCCTTGAAATCCTCCAGGGTGGTCATCGCGTATCCGGTCAAAGCCATGATCGCCTGCGTGTCACGTTCAGCCGTGCCGCCGCCGCACGATCGACGTCGGCAGGAGGAAGTAGGACAGCGCGGGAATCAGCACCAGCGCGCCGATCATGTTCCAGATGAA
>DASXBS010000053.1:0-14413 GCA_036491555.1 Casimicrobiaceae bacterium | reverse complement strand
CCATCCATCTCCGGCATCATGATGTCCATCAGCACCACATCGGGTTTCGCATCGAGCAGCGCGATCGCCTCGTGGCCGGTTTGCGCGCTCAGCACCCGCATGCCGCGCCGCTCCAGCACACTCGACAACGCGAAGATGTTGCGAACGTCATCGTCCACGACGAGCACCTGCTTGCCGATGAGATCCTCGTCCGAGCTGTGCAGCCGCTCGAGCATCTGTCTTTTCTCGGCGGGAAGATCGGCCACCACGCGATGCAGAAAAAGAGCGGTCTCGTCGAGCAGTCTTTCCGGCGATTCGACGCCCTTGACGACGACGCTGCGCGCGAGCGCTTTCAGCCGCGCGTCTTCCTCGGGCGAGAGCTCCTTGCCGGTGAACACCACGACCGGGAGATCCTTCAGTGAGGGCTCGTCGCGTATTTTTTCGAGCACCTCGAATCCGGAGATGTCCGGCAGCCGAAGGTCGAGCACGGCGCAGTCGTAAGCCTGTTCGTTGAGCGCGACCAGTGCCGCGGTGCCGGTTCCGGCGGTGGTGATGTCCACATCGTCGTGATCGAGCAACGCCGTGATGCTTGCCCGCTCGACCTCGTTATCGTCGACCACCAGGAGACGCTTGCGTCTTGACGACGAGAATGCCTTGATCCTCGAGAGGGCGGTGCTGAGTCCGTCGGCCGTCGCGGGCTTGGCCAGGAAGCCAAATGCGCCGCGCGCGAGCCCGTTCTGGCGATCCTCATCGAGCGTCACGACCTGGACCGGGATGTGCCGCGTCGCGGGGTCACGCTTCAATTGGCTCAACACCGTCCATCCAAGCATGTCGGGAAGGAAAACGTCGAGCGATACCGCGGTCGGCCGGTATCTGCGCGCGAGGTCGATGGCATCGGCCCCACGGCTGGCGACCAACACCTTGAAGCCCTGGCTGCGGGCGAGGTCGACGATGATGCGCGCGTAACTCGGGTCGTCCTCGACGATGAGCATCGTGGGGTCATCCGGCAGGACGTTGTCGCGATCATCCGGTATCGGGCGCAAGGCGGGCTCGGCGTTGCGAACGGCTGGAAAAGTTGCGAGCGCTTTGCGTTCGCCATCGTGTCCCACGGCTCCTTCGTGGTCCAGCGGTCCAACATAGCGCAGCGGCAGAAACAGCACGAAGGTGCTTCCTTCGTCGGGCACGCTCTGCAGCGTGATCTCGCCTCCGAGCAGCGTCGCCAGCTCGCGACTGATTGCCAGACCGAGGCCGGTTCCGCCGTACTTCCGGCTGGTGCCTGCGTCCGCCTGCTGGAACGCCTCGAAGATCAGTTTCTGCTTGTCGGGCTGGATGCCGATGCCGGTGTCGGTCACGCGGAACGAAATCACCATCTCCGCGGTGCCCAGAATCGGATGCTCCCTGCTCCACCCGCCCTTGGCGATATCGACCTCCAATCCGACTTTTCCGTAGGACGTAAACTTGAAGGCGTTGGAAAGAAGGTTCTTGAGCACCTGCTGCAAACGCTTGGAGTCGGTGAACAGCCGCGCCGGGAGTGTGGGACCGATCTGGACGTCGAAGTCCAGCTTGCGGCGCTCCGCCTCGAGATGGAACGCGCGGCTGACCGTCGCCACGATGTCGGCGAAAGCGAGCTCTTGCGCGTCGACGGTCACCGTGCCTGACTCGATCTTGGACAAGTCGAGGATGTCGGTGATCAGGTTGAACAGGTCGGTGCCCGCGCCGTGAACCGTGCGCGCGAATTCTACCTGCTTGGGCGTCAGATTGTGCTCCGGATTGTCGCCGAGCTGCTGCGCAAGAATGAGAATGCTGTTCAGCGGCGTGCGCAGCTCGTGCGACATGTTGGCGAGAAATTCGGACTTGTATTTCGAAGTCAGCGCCAGCTCGGTCGCCTTTTCCTCCAGTGCGCGCCGCGCCTGCTCGATCTCGCGGTTCTTGCGCTCCACCTCGGCGTTCTGTTCGGCGAGCTGCTGCGCCTTCTGGCCGAGCTGGTCGTTGGTTTGCTGCAGCTCGGTTTGCTGAGCCTGCAGTTCCGCGGCCAGCTTTTGCGATTGCTTGAGCAGAGCCTCCGTTTGCATCGTGACCTCGATGCTGTTCAGCACGATGCCGATGTTGGCGGTCAGCTGCTCGAGGAATGCCAAATGCGATGGGTCGAACTCATTCAGCGACGCGAGCGCGAGCACCGCCTTGATGCGGCCTTCGAAAATCACCGGAAACACGGCGACGCTGCGCGGCAATGCGTTGAAGAACACGGGCCCGACCGCGATCGTGTCCTCGGGTACGTTGGTAAGCATGATGCGGCGCTTGTCTAACGCGCACTGGCCGATGAAGCCTTCGCCAAGCGCAATCTCAACTGGGTACGGATCGTCTACCGCGTTGGCGTAGCTCGCCAGCATTTTCAGATACACACCTCCATCCTCGGTCATCTGGTAGATGAGCCCCTGATGCGCATTGACCAGCGGCGCCAGCTCCGAGAGCAGCAGCCGTCCGACAGTCGCCAGGTCGCGCTGGCCCTGCAGCATGCCCGTGAACCTCGCCAGGTTGGTCTTGAGCCAGTCCTGCTCCGTGTTGCGGTCGGTGGTCAGGCGCAGGTTGTCGATCATGGTGTTGATGTTGTCCTTGAGGTCCGCGACTTCGCCGCGCGCCTCCACCTGGATCGATCGCGTCAGGTCGCCCTTGGTGACGGCAGTCGCGACTTCGGCAATGGCGCGCACCTGGTTGGTCAGGTTGGCGGCGAGCAGATTGACGTTGCCGGTGAGGTCCTTCCACGTGCCTGACGCGCCTGGCACGTTGGCCTGCCCGCCGAGGCGGCCTTCGACACCGACCTCACGTGCGACCGAGGTGACCTGGTCGGCGAAAATGGCGAGCGTCTTGGTCATGTCGTTGATGGTGTCGGCCAGCGCCGCGACCTCGCCTTTGGACTGAACGAACAGATTCTGCTTGAGGTCCCCTTCCGCGACCGCGGTCACAACCTTGACGATGCCTCTCACCTGTTCGGTCAGGTTGGCTGCCATGACGTTGACGGTGTCGGTCAGGTCCTTCCACGTTCCACCGACGCCGGGAACCTGCGCCTGCCCGCCGAGCTTGCCTTCGGTGCCGACTTCGCGCGCGACGCGCGTGACCTCGGAGGCGAACGCGTTGAGCTGGTCGACCATGGTGTTGATGGTGTTCTTGAGCTCCAGGATTTCGCCGCTCACGTCGACGGTGATCTTGCGTGACAGGTCTCCCCGCGCGACCGCCGTGGTCACCTCGGCGATGTTGCGCACCTGCGTGGTGAGGTTCGCCGCGAGCAGGTTGACGTTGTCGGTCAGGTCCTTCCACGTGCCCGCCACGCCCGGCACCACCGCCTGTCCCCCGAGCTTGCCCTCGGTACCGACCTCGCGCGCCACGCGGATCACTTCCGACGCGAACGCACGCAACTGCTCGACCATCGTGTTCATGGTCTCCTTGACCAGCAGAATCTCCCCACGCACGTCGACGGTGATCTTGCGCGACAGGTCGCCGCCGGCGATCGCGGACGCCACTTCGGCGATGCCGCGCACCTGCGCGGTCAGGTTGCTGGCCATGAAATTGACGTTGTCGGTGAGGTCTTTCCACGTGCCGCCGACGCCGGGAACCTGTGCCTGACCGCCGAGCTTGCCTTCGGTGCCGACCTCGCGCGCCACCCGCGTGACTTCGGAAGCGAAGGCGTTGAGCTGGTCCACCATCACGTTGATCGTGTTCTTGAGCTCGAGGATTTCGCCTTTCACGTCGACGGTAATCTTGCGCGAGAGGTCGCCGCGCGCGACCGCCGTCGTCACCTCGGCGATGTTGCGCACCTGCGCAGTGAGGTTGCCTGCCATGGAATTGACGCTGTCGGTCAAGCCTTTCCAGGTTCCCGCTACACCCGGCACCTGTGCCTGCCCGCCGAGCTTGCCTTCGGAGCCAACTTCGCGCGCGACACGCGTGACTTCGGATGCGAAGGCGTTCAACTGGTCCACCATCGTGTTGATGGTGTTCTTGAGTTCCAGGACTTCGCCGCTGACGTCGACGGCGATCTTCTTGGAGAGGTCGCCGTTGGCGATCGCGGTGGTCACGTCCGCGATGTTGCGCACCTGCGTGGTCAGGTTGGCGGCCAGCATGTTGACGTTGTCGGTGAGGTCCTTCCATGTGCCCGCCACACCCGGAACGACCGCCTGGCCGCCGAGGCGGCCGTCGGTGCCCACTTCGCGCGCGACGCGCGTCACCTCGCCGGCGAAGGCGTTGAGCTGGTCGACCATCGTGTTGAGGGTGTTCTTTAACTCGAGAATCTCGCCTTTCACGTCGACCGCGATCTTGCGCGACAGATCGCCGCGCGCCACCGCGGTGGCGACCTCGGCGATGTTGCGTACCTGCGCAGTCAGATTGCTGGCCATCGAGTTGACGCTGTCGGTGAGGTCCTTCCAGGTGCCGGCGACACCCGGAACCTGCGCCTGTCCGCCCAGCTTGCCTTCGGTGCCGACTTCGCGCGCGACGCGCGTCACCTCGGAGGCGAATGCGTTGAGCTGGTCGACCATGGTGTTGATCGTGTTCTTGAGCTCGAGCACCTCGCCGCTCACGTCGACGGTGATCTTGCGCGACAGGTCGCCGCGCGCCACGGCGGTGGTCACCTCGGCGATGTTGCGCACCTGCGTGGTCAGATTCGCCGCCAACAGGTTGACGTTGTCGGTGAGGTCCTTCCACGTTCCCGCCACACCCGGCACCATCGCCTGGCCGCCAAGGCGGCCGTCGGTGCCCACCTCACGCGCAACGCGCGAGACTTCCGACGCAAAGGCGTTGAGCTGGTCGACCATGGTGTTCAGCGTTTCCTTCAGCTGAAGAATCTCGCCGCTCACGTTCACGGTGATCTTTTTCGACAAGTCGCCGGTCGCGATCGCGGTCGCCACCTCGGCGATGTTGCGCACCTGCCCGGTCAGATTGCTGGCCATGAAGTTAACGTTGTCGGTGAGATCCTTCCAGGTGCCACCCACACCCGGAACCTGCGCCTGGCCGCCCAGCTTGCCTTCGGTGCCGACCTCGCGGGCAACGCGCGTGACCTCGGAGGCGAACGCGTTGAGCTGGTCGACCATGGTGTTGATCGTATTCTTGAGCTCGAGCACCTCGCCGCTCACGTCGACCGTGATCTTGCGTGAAAGGTCGCCACGCGCGACCGCGGTGGTCACCTCGGCGATGTTGCGCACCTGCGTGGTCAGATTGGCCGCCAGCAGGTTGACGTTGTCGGTGAGGTCCTTCCACGTCCCGGCGACGCCTGGCACCACCGCCTGACCGCCGAGCCGGCCATCGGTGCCGACCTCACGCGCGACGCGCGTCACCTCGGAGGCGAACGAGCGCAACTGGTCTACCATCGTGTTGATGGCCTCCTTGAGCTGCAGTATTTCGCCGCGCACGTCCACGGTGATCTTGCGCGACAGGTCGCCGCTCGCGACGGCGATGGTCACGTCGGAAATGTTGCGCACCTGCGCGGTGAGGTTGCTCGCCATCAGGTTGACGCTCTCGGTGAGGTCCTTCCATACGCCGCTCACTTCGGGAACCTGCGCCTGTCCGCCGAGCTTTCCGTCCGTGCCGACCTCGCGCGCGACGCGCGTCACTTCGGAAGTGAACACGCCCAGCTGCTTGATCATCGTGTTGACGATCGTCGCGGAACGCAGGAATTCTCCTTCGAGCGGTCGTCCCTCGACGTCCAGGCGCATCGTTTCCAGCAGGTTGCCCTGCGCGACCGCGGTCACCGCACGCGTGACCTCGGTCGTCGGGCGCACGAGATCGTCGATCAGGGTGTTGACCGAAACCTGCATCTCACCCCATGCAGCGATCGCGCGCGGAAAACGCACTCGTTGCTGCGTCTTGCCCTGCTTGCCCACGACTTCACCGACGCGCGCCAGCTCGCGTGCCATGTGCTCGTTCGACGCGACGATGTCGTTGAAGCGATCGGAAATCTTGCCGTCGAGTCCTGTCCAATGACCCGGCAGGCGCACCGAAAAGTCACCCTCCGCCACGGCCTGCAGCGCCGCCAGAAGGACGCGGCGATCCAGCGAGTCGGTCGACTCCGCGCTGGCGCGCACTCCTGCTCCATTGCGAGCCTTTTTCTCGGCGACGGGGTTCAAGGCTTTCATCATTCGCTCCTGGACAACTTTCAACAGACTTGAGCCGGCGCTCGGGCGCCTGTGGTACATGGTGATATGCGGCGGCAGGTCTCCGCGGGCAACGCGCGGAACGTCGACCCCTGCGAGCAGAGGAATGGACAGGAATCGCACATCGCGGAGCGCGACAACAGCGCTCCGTGCGGCTGTGTGGACGCGAGAGCGATTCTCGATTGCGCGGCCGCGAGCGACATCTACTCGAGCGGCGTCGGGGACTTCGACCCGGTCCTGCGGATGCTTGCCATGCAACCCTCCCGAGGGCGCTTGCCATGTCAACCGCTGCGCTTGCTCACCGGCGACCGAAATGGTGATACCGGTGCCAGGACTTACCTCGTCGTTACTTCCCAGCTTCGTCGCAGCTTCATGATTCTGCCGTCCGGGCGGCATTCGCCTATCAGAGCGAATCTGAAGATCTTGTAGGACAAAAGGAAGTCTCGCTCGATCACGCGTGTTGAGTACTACAGCGCAGGAAAAAGACGGCGTGCCGACGCCATCAAGTGCGCCGGGAAGGGTCCAATAGCGCGTGGCCTCGTCGCACGCGAACCCGCGGAGGCGTTGGCACGATTCGGTACGCTAGCGCACGGACGCTACGCCGATGATTGGCGGTGGACGCACGCCCAGCACGTCCTGTGCTGCGGACTCGTAGGCGTGCGCCAATTGCAGCAACGCCCGATCGCCGCGCGGTCCTCCGATGAGCTGCATGCCCATCGGCAGGCCCGTCGCGCCGAAGCCAACTGGCACGCTGATGCAGGGCAACCCCGCGAAGGTGGCGTAGATTACCACTTCCATCCAGCGGTGATAGGTGTCCATTTCCCTGCCCGCGATCGATGTCGGCCAGCGCAGCTCGGCGTCGAAAGGCCATACCTGCGCCGTCGGAAGCGCCAGTGCGTCGCAGCGCTCGAACATCGCCAGCATCTGCTGGTAGAAAGCGCCGCGTCGCGCGCTCGCGGCAGAAAACTGGGTGGCGCTCAGATTCGCCGCCTGGTCGTATTCCCACAGCGCTTCGGGCTTGATGAGCGCGCGGTTGTGCGCGTTGGCGAGGTGAGGCGTGAGACGCGCAGCGACCAGCCAGCGTCGCCAGACGAGCCATGTCTCCCAGACTTCCTCGGGAGCAAATTCTGGACGGATCGACTCGACCGCGCAGCCGATGTGCTCCAGTCTTCGTAGTCCCTGCTGGCAGGATTCGAGCACGCCTTGCTCCATGGGCAGGTATCCAGACAGGTCGCCCAGCCAGCCGACCCGAACACCTTTTGGCTCGAAGCGATCAAGCGCCGGCGCGAAGGGCTCGGTCACCTCCAGCGAGGTCGGAACGCGCGCGTCGTAACCCGCCTGCACGTCGAGCAGCATCGCGACATCCTGCACGGTTCTTCCCATGGGTCCCGCGGTACTCAGATGCGGCGCCCACACGTCGGGGTCAGGCCATGACGGCACGCGGCCCTGGCTCGGGCGCATGCCGAATACATTGTTCCATCCCGCCGGATTGCGCAGGCTGCCCATGAAGTCGCTGCCATCCGCGACCGACAGCATGCGCAACGCCAGCGCAACCGCCGCGCCGCCGCTGCTGCCGCCCGCAGACTTCGATGCGTCGTAAGCGTTGCGCGTGATGCCGAACACCTCATTGAAAGTGTGCGAACCCAGACCGAACTCGGGCGTGTTCGTCTTTCCGATGACGATGCAACCTGCTGCCTTCATTCGCTGCACCATCAGCGCGTCGTGTGCTGGAACGAACTCGCGCAACACCCGCGACCCCCACGTCGTGCGAATGCCCGCCGTCGAAACGACGTCCTTGATCGCCTGCGGAATGCCATGCAGCCAGCCAATGGGCCCTTCGGGTGTCGCACCGCACCTGAGTTGTGCGTCATGCTCGTCGGCTTCGCGCAACAACACGTCGCCATCGCGCAGGCTCACGATGGCGTTATGCGCGGGATTGACGGCACCGATGCGCTCGAGCGTCGCGCGCATGACCTCGCGACACGAAATTTTGCGGTTGTGAATGGCGTCCGAGAGCGCGTGCGCAGGAAGGTCGGTGATGTTCATTGCTGCCTGACTTTTTGGGTGGGCGCTGCGCCCGGCGGTCAAAGAATATCGCACTGCCCGCTTGCGGTCCTACGCCAGATTCGGCGCCGCACCGACAGCGCGGTCGTTAACGTCCGCTTAAGCTACCCGTTCTCTTTTCGAGGTCACACCATGGCACGCACGCTACCGCGCAAACCGCGCCCCAATGCCGTAGATGCAAAGGACTCGCAACCGAGCGGCGGCGGCGAAACCCACCAGCAAGTTTCGGGCAGCGAGGCCGCGGCCACCGAGTACCTCACTACCAACCATGGCATCCGGATCTCGGACAACCAGAACAGCCTGCGCCTTGGCGCCCGCGGACCGACGCTGCTCGAAGATTTCATTCTCCGCGAAAAGATCTTTCACTTCGATCACGAGCGGATTCCGGAGCGCATCGTCCACGCGCGAGGTTCGGGAGCCCACGGGTACTTCGAGTGCACGCGCGCAATACCCGAGCTGACGCGCGCGACGGTGTTCGCGAAAAAGGGCAAGCGCACGCCCGTGTTCTGTCGCTTTTCCACCGTGGCGGGCTCGAAGGGGTCCAAGGACACCCCGCGCGACGTTCGCGGCTTCGCGGTCAAGTTCTACTCTGACGAGGGCAACTGGGACCTAGTTGGCAACAACATTCCCGTGTTCTTCATCCAGGACGCGATCAAGTTTCCCGACCTCATCCATTCCGTCAAGCCGGAAGCGGATCGCGGCTTCCCGCAGGCGGCGTCGGCGCACGATACATTCTGGGACTTCGTGTCGCTCATGCCCGAAAGCATGCACATGATCATGTGGGCGATGTCGGATCGCGCGCTTCCGCGATCACTTCGCATGATGGAAGGCTTCGGCGTGCACACGTTCCGCTTCGTCAACGCCGCGGGCGCATCTTCGTTCGTGAAGTTTCACTGGCGGCCGCGCCTTGGCATGCAGTCGACACTTTGGGACGAGGCGGTGAAGATCTCTGGTGCCGACCCGGACTATCATCGGCGCGACTTGTGGGAAGCGATCACTGCCGGCATGGCGCCGGAGTGGGATCTCGGCGTGCAGATATTCGACCAGGCGTTTGCCGATGCGCAACCCTACGACATACTCGACGCGACCAAGATCATTCCGGAAGAAGACGTGCCGCTTCTTTTTATAGGGCGTCTTGTTTTGGATCGGTGGCCGGACAATTTCTTCGCTGAAACGGAGCAGGTAGCGTTCATGCCGTCGAATGTCATTCCGGGGATCGATTTCTCCGACGATCCTCTGCTCCAAGGCCGCCTCTTTTCGTATCTCGACACGCAGAAGTCGCGCCTGGGCACCGCCAATTTCCACCAGATTCCGGTGAACGCGCCGAAGTGTCCCATGCAGAATTTCCAGCGGGATGGGATGATGCAAACGCAGATATTCAGGGGCCGCGCGAACTATGAGCCCAATAGTCTGGCGCAAGCCGGGGAGGATGGCGGCCCGCGCGAAAGCTTGCACGCGGGATTCGTCAGCGCCGGGACCGTCGCTCTCGAGGCTGATCCTGCCGCGAAGCTGCGAACTCGTGCGAAGCGATTCGCCGACCATTACAGTCAAGCGAGACTTTTTTACCGCTCGCAAACCCCGATCGAGCAGGCGCATATCGCGTCTGCGCTCGTCTTCGAGCTTTCGAAAGTGGAGCTCGAGCACGTGCGCCTGCGCGTGCTCGCCAGCCTGCGCAATGTCGCACAGGAACTCGCAAGCCGAGTGGCCGAGGGTCTTGGCATGGCGCTGCCAGCGGCGTTGACGCCGGTGGTCACACCCATCGACATGAACGTCTCGCCCGCACTGTCCATCGTGGGCAAGATGAAGGCTACTCTCATGGGACGCAAAGTCGGCATCCTGTTCGACGATGGATCGGCTAAGGCCGATATCGATCGCGTCAAGGCAGCGGTGGAAGCGGACGGTGGCAAGGCGATGCTGATCGCCCCGAAGGTCGGTGGCATCAAGCTAAAAGGCGGCACGCTGAAGGCGGACGGGCAGCTCGCCGGAACGCCGTCAGTCCTGTTCGACGCTGTCGCCATCGTGCTCACGCGCGAGGCGGCCTCCAGGTTGACGGAGGAGGCTGCAGCGGTGGACTTCGTGCGCGACGCGTTCGGCCACCTCAAGGCCATTGGCTGCACAGCCGACGCCGACCCGCTGCTCGAGAAAGCAGGCATCGTTCGCGACGAGGGCGTGACCGGGCTGGATAAGAAATTCATCGTCGCCGCGGGTAAACGCTTTTTCGATCGCGAGCCCAAAGTCCGAACGTTGGCTTGAATGCCGAACGGCTGTCTCTCAAAGGTACGCGATGAAAAATCCTTGGACCAAACGTAATCCGTACATGAGCATGTGGCTCAGCGCCGCAAATACCATCGCAGGCTCGGCGCGCAGCAGACTGGCCGCGGAGAGTAGGCGCCACGCGGCCGCTTTGATGACCGAGGGCGTCACGCAGGCGGTCGATTTTTGGGCCAGGGTCCTCGCGCCGCCCGATGTCGCGCCGAAGCGGCGCAAGCGCCGCTCGCGCTGAGACGGCGCTCGGTGCTTTGCGAGCTCTCAGATGTGCAGGCGCAGCGAACCGTGCTCGACAACCCCTGACCGCGGCGCAGATCAGACTGATCGGCTTTTTTCTACCTTGGAGATGCGCAAACCCGCCGGGAGCAGCCACTGCTCGCCATAGCGAAAGCCGCGTTCGATCAGTAACGCCATCACGGCGGCCGGAATCGCGCCCGCCAGCAGCATCGCATGGTCGTTCAACGCCAGGCCCGTGACAATGCGCTCGCCGTAGCCGCCGGCCCCGATGAACGCGGCGATAGTCGCAGTCCCAACGTTGATCACGGCCGAAGTCTTGATCCCTGCCAGCACGGTCGGTGCGGCCAAGGGCAGCTCGATCTTCTGCAGGATGGTACCGGGGCGCATGCCCAGCGATTGGGCGGCTTGGATCATGCCTCGCGATATTTGCGACAGCGCCGCATGGGTATTTCGCACAATGGGCAGTAGCGAATACAGCGCGAGCGCAATGTAGGCAGGTACCGCGCCGATCCGGCCCGTCAACGGAATTAGCACGGCAAGCAGTGCCAGCGAAGGAATCGTCTGCACGACGCCGGTTGCGCCGATGATCAAGCCTTCCGTCGCCGGACGCTTCGCGGCGAGAATCCCGAGAGGGATGCCGATGACGATGCTGGCGCCAAGCGAAAGGAAGACGAGTCCCAGCTGTTCGAGCGTCAGGCGACCGAAGTCGGGACCGAAGAGCTTGTGCCAGAAATCTTCGGACCCACGCACCTTTGCAGCTGGTTCCGCACTGGCGGAAACCCCAGGCTGTCGCGCCAGGAAACTTGCGGCGACCGTGGCAAAGTCCCTGCCCTCCAGTTCGGCCTCCGCATTCATCCGGCGCATCGACGCATCGTCGATGGTGCCCTCGAGCCTGCCGAGCGCGGCCCACGTGCGTGGCAATCGTTGCGGGAGATCCGCGCGATACAGCAACACCGCATCGTAGCGCGGGAAATATTTGCGATCGTCCTCGAGCACCGTCAAGCCGTACTTGTCGAGCTTGGCATCGGTCGAGTAAATGTCGATCGCGTCGACCTGACGTTGCGCGATGGCTTCATAGGCAAGGCCATGATCGAGGCCGCGCGGCGTGTCAAAGGGCAGTGCGTACGTGCGCTTCAATCCAGGCCAGCCGTCTGCGCGTCCGATAAATTCCTGTGAAAGTCCAAGCCTCAGATCGGGATGCGATCCGAGGTCGGACAACCGCGCGATATTCCGCGAACGCGCATCGTCACCGCGCATCGCCAGCGCATAGGTGTTGTTGAAGCCCAGCGGAACGGCGACCGCGAGCCCCATGGGCGCGAGCTTGGCGTTGAGTTCGGCAAGTGGCGGAACACCGTCGAGCTTCAGGACTTCCTTGGCAATCGTTCCCGTGTATTCGGGGTAGACATCTATGCTGCCGGTCGTGAGCGCGTTCAGCACGATTGCCGTGTTACCCAGGCCCTGGCTGTGTGTGGCGCTCGCCTCGCCGGCGGATTGCGCGGTCTGCTTCAGGATCTCGCCGAGGATATACGACTCGGTGAAGCGCTTGGACCCCACATTCAGGGTGGGCGCCGCAAACGCCAGCGCAGCGCTAAAGAGCGCGACGATGGCGGCGACGGCCTGCATTCGAAAGCTCATCAGCGAAAGTGTAGCCAATCGCAGGTACTTGCGCGGTACGCGTGCTCTGCCGACGAGGACTTTCGTGCGCTCATAGCGTGATACTACGCGTGACCCTAGCGCGTGCCCGACTGCGAGATGATTTTTGGCACGGATCTCCGCACGGCCTTTGACAGGTCGGGTAGTATCGATCTGGCAGTACGTGCGCTCGACGGAGCGATGCTCGCATACTGGCGAAAGGGACGATCCCTAATGTTCTAGCGAGCGCAGTGGTCCGGGAGACATTATGCAAGACTGGTTCGCGGCGTGGCTCGGATTGCCAGTGTTGGCGATTTTCGCAAGTCTCGCTGCGTTCTACCTCGGCGTGGCCGGACTGATGGTGTGGCTGTCGTTTCGATCGAGGCTTAGCGGGCGCATCCAGACCTTCAAGGGAGTCGTCGCGCCATTCTTCGGCTCAACCGCCATTATCTTCGGCTTGCTCATCGCGTTCCTGTCGAATGACATTTGGGAGCGCAACAGGCTAGCCGAGCGTACCGTGTTCACGGAAAGCGATACGCTCATAGCGCTCTACAGTCTCAGCGCCGCGAGCGGGTCCGATAACCCGCCCTTGCGATCGGCTATTCGAGGATACGTCAGCGCCGTTGTAGAGGACGAGTGGCCTCGACTTGCAATGCAGCAAAGGTCGGCCAAGGCTGATGCGGCACTGAATCTTCTTCTGCGCGAAGTGGCGCTACCTGCAAGCGCCAAAGACGCCAGCGTCCAACGGACGATGCTGGACATGGCGTTGAAAGTGCGCTCCGCCCATGAAGATCGGATCGCGATCAGCAACGATCGCACTGTCGTGACGAAATGGGCTGCGGTCCTGCTGCTTGCTCTCATTACCCAGATTGCCATCGCCGTGGTGCATCTCGATAAGCCACGCCCTCAGGTTGCCGCATTGGGCATATTTACAGCTGCTGCCGTGCTCCTTCTAGGGCTGCTTGCCATTCATGAAGCACCATTCGAGCCACCTGTCTTCGTTCCGCCCGGACCAATCATCGAGGTCTTACGCCTGGTTCCCGCCTGAACGCCTGACGCAGGCTGTAACGGCAGAGGTACTTCAGGTCGCGCGTCCTCGGGTGTTCGATGGGTCAACCAGTTCGGCGCGCGGCCGAATCGGTGGCGGTGCCATCGTATTGGCCCTTTGTTCATCCTGGCCGTGGTTTCCTTTGGCATTGAAGCAGACCAACGGCAACCCGGATGCAATCCACCCCTGCGGTGTTGCACGTAACGCGCTGATGCGCGTCCTGTGACGCGGGCGCATTGTGGTTACGAAATCCGACGTGCTGTCGTTTCGTCAGCGCATGCGCAAACTTTGGCTAGGGTCCCTCAGCGCAGCGCTGCGCGCGCGCAATCGGCGGAACCGCGACCCCAGACGGCCAGCACGAGGAGCGCGACGGTACCGGCGGCATAGAGCAGCCGACGCACCCAGCGCCTGTGCGTTGCGGGGACGATCGATTCCGAAGCGGAGGACATCATCGCGGGCTGCCGTTCGTGCGGAACAGCGACGACTCGATTCTATGCCGTTGTGGCCGCGATCACGACTGTACTGAGGATGATGAACGGCGCCGCCGTCATTCTGTAGTTTGGTGACGGGAGGGGGAATCGAACCCCCACTCTGTTGCCAGAACTGGATTTTGAGCGACCGCTTTTCTGCTACGCTGATCTTCGCTACGACCCGCGGATACGCGCTGGCGCCGGTTTCCATAGGCGAACGTGCATCGCATCCTATGCCAACATACGACGCGCCACGATCTAATTGTCTCTGTGGTGGCTCCTATTTGTCCCTTAGCCCCAACACTGACTAAGGTCTGAACATGGCAAAGGTAAGACTAACAAAGAGTATTGTGGAAGCGGCGCAGCCATCAAGCAGAGACGCCGAATTGCGCGATACGCTTGTGCCAGGCTTTCTTTGCAAGATCACACCGACCGGGCGCAAGGTGTTCATGTTGCAATATCGTACAAATAGTTCGCAGCGCCGCAAGCCCGCAATCGGCCTCTTCGGAGAGCTCACCGTAGACCAAGCGCGATCCATTGCGAAGGACTGGCTTGCAGAAACCCGTCGGGGAAGC
>DASXBS010000052.1:0-37453 GCA_036491555.1 Casimicrobiaceae bacterium | reverse complement strand
TCCTTCCGCAGGTGGTCAAATCCGCCCGCGTCATGAAGAAAGCCGTGGCCTACCTGCTGCCCTATATCGAAGAAGAGAAGCTGCGCACCGGCGACATGGGCAAGAACAACGGCACCATCGTCATGGCCACGGTCAAGGGCGACGTGCACGACATCGGCAAGAACATCGTCGGCGTGGTGCTCCGCTGCAACAACTTCGAGGTGATCGACCTCGGCGTGATGGTGCCCGCGAAAAGGATTCTCGACACTGCGGTCGAACGCAACGCGGACATCGTCGGTCTGTCGGGGCTCATTACGCCTTCGCTGGAGGAGATGGCGCACGTGGCACAGGAGATGCAGCGCCTGGGCATGCAGCAGCCGCTGCTAATCGGCGGCGCGACCACCTCGCGCGTGCACACCGCGGTGAAGATCGCTCCCGGCTATTCCGGCGTCACGGTCTACGTGCCCGATGCGTCGCGCGCAGTGGGCGTGGCCAGCAACCTGCTCTCCGATTCGCTCAGGGCCGACTACGTCGCGGGAATCGCTTCCGACTACGAAAAGGTTCGTGTCCAGCACGCAAGCAAGAAGGGGCCGTCGCTCCTGTCGCTTGAGGCTGCGCGCGCCAATGCTTTCGTCGCCGACTGGAAGCACTACGCGCCGACGCGTCCAGCGCTGATCGGCCGACGCGAATTCCGTAATGCCGATCTGGCCGAGCTTGCGCGCTACATCGACTGGGGACCGTTTTTCCAGACCTGGGAGCTCTCCGGACCGTTCCCGACGATCCTCGACGATGCCGTGGTAGGCGAGGCGGCGCGCAACGTGTACGCCGACGCTCTCGCCATGCTCAAGCGCGTGATCGAAGGGCGCTGGCTCACCGCACACGGCGTGGTTGCGCTGCTTCCGGCGAATGCCGTCGGCGACGACATCGTGTTCTATGCCGACGAGTCGCGCAGCGCGACGAGCCTGATGTGGTGCAATCTTCGGCAGCAGAACCAGCGACCGACCGGCAAGCCCAACTACTGCCTAGCCGATTTCGTGGCGCCGAAAACGTCCGCGGTCGCCGACTACGCCGGGATGTTCGCCGTCACCGCGGGCCTCGGGATCGAGAAACGGCTGGCCGAGTTCGAAGCGCAGCGCGATGACTACAGCGCGATCATGCTCAAGGCGATCGCGGACCGGCTGGCCGAAGCATTCGCGGAATGGCTGCACCGCGTGGTACGCCGCGAGCTCTGGGGCTACGCGCCGGCAGAGGAGCTCGACAGCGAGCGACTGATTCGCGAGGAGTACCGCGGCATTCGTCCGGCGCCGGGTTATCCGGCGTGTCCAGAGCACAGCGTCAAGGCGCCGCTTTTCGACTTGCTGCGGGCCTCGAAGATCGGAATGGCCGTCACCGAAAGCTACGCGATGCTGCCAGCGGCGTCAGTGGCCGGATTTTATATCGCGAACCCCGAGGCAACGTACTTCGCGGTGGGCAAGATCGGTGATGACCAGGTCGTCGACTATGCACGGCGCTGCGGCATCGGCGTCGACGTGGCACGATCGCGGCTTTCCGCTCAGCTGTAGCGCGAGACACGATCGTCACCATCAGGGTTGTTGACTCAGGCACTTCGTCGATCAGCCGCCGAGGTAAGCGCCGCCGTTGACGTGCAGCGTCTGCCCGGTCGCGTAACGAGCACCGGGACCGGCGAACCACACGACGGCGCTCGCAATTTCCGCGGGGTTGCCACGACGTCCGAGCAGGGTGTGCGAGTGCGCGCGATGCGCAGGCGCCGCCGACGCGCTCGCGCTCTTGCGAACGGTATCCACCAGGCCGGGCGACACGCAGTTGACGGTAATGCCGAACGGGGCAAGCTCGTGCGCCAGCGCGCGAGTGAGCCCACCCAGCGCCGCCTTGGCGGTCACGACGTGCGCGCGATGCGACGCGCCGGTATACGCCGTCATGCCGCCGATGTTGATCACTGCGCCGGCGCCGCTGTTGCGCAGCAACGTCAGTGCCGCCTGCGTGCAATGGAATGCACCGTCGACGCACACCGCCTGCGCGGCGCGCCATTCCGCGAAGGACAGGTCGGCGAACGCAGCTTCGCGCCGGATCGCGGCGTTGTTGACGACGATGTCCAGGCGGCCGAAGCGCTCCGAGATCGCGACGATCATCGCATCGACCTGGGCGCGCTCGGTGACATCAGCCGCAGCCATCATGGCTTCGCCGCCGTATGCCGCGATCTCGCTGACCACCGCCTGCGCTTCGCCGCGGCTCGCGCGCACGTTGACGGCAATCTTCGCGCCGGCATCGGCGAGCGCGAGTGCGATGGCGCGCCCGATGTTTCGTCCCGCGCCGGTGACCAGCGCGACCCTGCCTTGAAGCGGAGGCGTATCCAAACCGCTAGCCTCTCAGTGTCGTAAGGTCGACTCTCGGCGCGTCGCTCAGCGCGCGCAGCGTGCCGAGCGCCCGGCGCGCCCGGTTCGCGTCCCAGCCACCGTAGATGCAGTTGGCGATGAATTTCGCCTCGAGCGCCTCGACCGACATCGGTTCGTCACGACCGCCGCGAAAATGATCTTGCCGCGCCTCGCGTACTTCGCCGGACTCGAGGATCACGCGCACGTGGCCGGTGAACTGGCGCGGATAAGGATTGTCCGGGTCGACGACGTAACGCACCTTGGCGGCGAGCGCGCGCACCGCCGGATCGCGCACCACGGCTTCCTCGTAGTCGATGAGTCCCGCATCGCCACGCAGCATGCCGACCGCGATCGCATAGGGAATGCTGAACTTGGCCGCGTAGCCGTTGGGCGGGCGCTGCTTGGCGGCAAGGGGTTCCCACAGACGGTGCACGATCCCCTCGGCGGTTTCGCATTCGATCGCTGCGACCTCGGCCGGATTCAGGCCCTCGCTCACCAGGCTGCGCGCGCAGTCGATGTAGGGATGCGCCATGGTGCCGCAGGCGTAGGCCTTGAACGCGATGTCCCTCGCGAGCCACATGATTCCGACGCCATCGAGCATGGCGCCGAAGTCGCAGCCGTCGCTACGCGCGAAGCCGTGAAAAAAACCGTGCTCGCCCTCGAACAGCGTGCGCGGCCCGGTGAATCCTTCGCGCGCCATGCGAGCAGCGCGATAGCCCGCCTGCGCCGCCCATCCCGCGTGCATGCGCTTGGTCCACGCGCCTTCGGCAAGGTACTCGATGATGCCCGAGGCCATGCTGCCGGCGATGCCCAACGCGTTGACCCACTGCGCAGCGTCGAGGCGCAACGCGGTCGCGACGCCCGCCGCCGCGCCGAGTGCGCCGAACACCGCGGTGGGATGGAAGCCGGCCTTGTGGACGCGCTTGGGCGCGACCAGGCACAACCGGCACATCAGCTCGCAGCCCACGGCGAGCCCGCGCAGGGTATCGCTGCCGGCGAGCTCGTGCTGCTCGGCGGTGGCGAGCAGCGCGGGAACGACGACGGCGCCTGCATGCACCGGACCGCCCTCGAAGGTGTCGTCGTAGTCCTCGCCGTGGGCGGCGGTGCCGTTGCACAGCGCCACGGTGGCGACGTTGTAGCTTCCGGCGTCGCCGATCACGGTGCAGGCGCCGGGCTCGGCGCTCGCGCGCAGCGTTGCCTGCACATAATCGCTACGCCGCGCCGCCACGCACAGCCCGGCGACGTCGATCATCACCGCAGCGCACGTCGAGGCGAGCGCGTCGGGCATTCGCGATGGCACGGCCGCGAAAGCGGCGGCGAGGCGCTGCAAAATGGAAATCTCCGGAAGCGACATCGTGCCCGCGTGTCGCTATTCGGCTTCGATCTTGCTGGCACGCGCGACCGCCGTCCAGTGCGCGATCTCGTCGGCGATGTAGTTGCCGAATTGCTGCGGCGTCATCGGCATCACAGTGAGCGCCTCCGCGACAAAGGCGTCGCGCAAGTCGGGTGACGCCAGCACCTTGTTGATTTCCTCGTTGAGCTTACTGACGATGGGCTCGGGCAGCTTCGCAGGGCCGACGATGCCGTACCAGGTGAGGCCGTTGAAGCCTTCGTAGCCCGATTCCTTGAAAGTCGGAACGTCGGGAAGCAGCGGCTGGCGTCGGTCGCCGGTCACCGCCAGCGGCTTGAACGCGCCCGAGCGGATATGTGGCATCGCGGCGGCGAGTCCCGGAAAGACGACCTGGATCTGGCCGCCCATGGCGTCGGTGAACGCCTGGCCGATGCTGCGATAGGGGACGGCCATACTCGGGACTCCCGAGGCGTGCTTGAATTGCTCCATCACCAGATGGTTGAGCGTGCCCACGCCCGACGTTCCGTAGTCGACCTTGCGCGGATTGGCCTTGGCGTAGGCGACGAATTCGCGCAGCGTGGCGACCGGCACTGCACGCGCCACCACCAGCACGTTGGGCGTCCCGCCGAGCATGGCAATCGGCGTGAAATCCTTGACCGCGTCGTACCCGAGATTGTGCTTCACCGCCGGGTTGGTCGCGTGCGTGGCGACGTAGCCGATCTCGAGCGTGTAGCCATCGGGTTGCGCGCGCGCGGTCATCTGCGTGGCGATCGCGCCGCCGGCGCCGGCCTGGTTCTCGATGACGAAGGGCTGGCCCATCGCGATGCGCAGGCGATCGGCGATGATGCGAGCGACCAGATCGACCCCGCCACCGGGCGCCTGCGGCGCGATGAGCTTGACCGGCCGGCTGGGATAGCTGTCCTCGGCGCGCGCGCGTAGCGCCGCCATTGCCGTGGCTGACAGCGCCGCCACCACCACGGCGCGCCGCCGGCCGTTCACGCCGCTAGTCGAGCGCGCCGATGAGGTCGCGCTTGCCAAGCTCGACTCCGCAGTGACGCAGGATCGCGTAGGTGGCGGTCACGTGGAAATAGAAGTTCGGAAGCGCGAACTGCAGCGGGTAATTGATCCCGGTGAACTTCTTCGGCTCGCCGCGAACCGGACGCAAGATGACGCGCGATTCCGAACCGTTGATCGGCGATGCCTTCAAAGTGCGCAGGAATTCGACGGTGCGGTGGACGCGTGCCGTGAGCTCGGCGATGGTCTTCTCATTGTCCTCGAATACCGGCGTCTGGAGACCGGCAAGCCGTGCGCCCGTCGACCGCGCGAAATCGGTCGCGATGTGCACCTGGCGGGTGAGGGGAAACATGTCGCGGTAGAGCCGGGTGTTGAGCAGTACAGACTGTTCGATCTTCTTCGCCTGCCCGTGCCAAGCCTTTTCAAGAATGATCTTGAGGTTGCTCAGCATACGGATGAACACGGGGACCGAAGCTTGGTACATCGAAATCGTCATGGACTCCTCCTTGAGGATCGGCATTGTAGCAAGCAGACGGTGCGCGAGCGTTGGCCCGCGTTGCGACACCGGGCGTTCGTGCTTTGGCATACACTTGACGCCGGTCCGCTGCTCCGCCGTGGAAACGCGCAGCGGGGACGACATCGGTTCGCCGGCGCATCGCGGTGCCGGCATGGGGAGACCGCGCATGATGGACCCTGCAGCGCAAGGAGAGGACACGGCGCCGGTCGAGCGCCGCCTTGCGACCATCCTGATGGCCGATGTGTTCGGCTACAGCCGCATGATGGGCGAGGACGAAGAGCGTACGGTGCGCATCTTCCGCGGCCACCGCGCGGTGTTCGACGAGTTGCTCAAGATGCACCGCGGCCGCATCTTCAACACCGCGGGCGATGCGATCCTCGCCGAATTTCCCAGCGCCGTCGAAGCGGTGCGCTGTGCCACCGAGATCCAGGCGGCGCTGCGCACGCGCAACGAGCACCTGCCCGAAGCGCAGCGCATGTGGTTTCGCATCGGCATCAACCTGGGCGACGTCATCATCCAGGAGGGCGATCTGCTGGGCGATGGCGTCAACGTCGCGGCGCGCATCCAGACCGTGGCCGAGCCAGGCGGCGTCTGTATCTCGGGTAGCGTCTACGACCAGATCCGGAACAAGCTGACGCTGCAGATCAAGCAGCTCGGCAAAAGGAACTTCAAGAATATCGCGCTGCCGGTCAGGACCTTTTCAATAGGCAGCGATGGTGGTTCGATGGCGGGTGCGCACGGCTCCCGCCGGGCGCCAGTGCTGGCGATCGCGGCGATCGTTGGCGCGATCGTGGTCAGCACGGCGAGTTACTTCCTGTATCGGGACCATGCTCAGCGCGCAACAAAGGAGGCGCTGCGCGCCGAGCAAGCGCAGCGCAGCGCGGAAGCGCAGCGCAAGGCGGAGCTGGAGCGCTCCGCGGCAGCGGCAGCGGAGAAGGAAGCGAAATTGCTTGGGGAATTGCAGAGCGCGAAGGAAGCGCTGAATCTCGCCGAGACGACCAAGCGCAAGGCCGAGCAGGCGCAGCGTCTGGCAAGCGTTGCACAAAATGCCGCGAGCAAAACAGCGGGCGACGCGCAATCACCGCCGCCGCCGCACACGGTAGCGCCAAGTCAGACCCCGGCCAGGGACGGTACTTACATCGGACGCATGTGTTCCACCAATCCCGATGGCTCCGTGCGTTGCTGGGGCGTCGGGCTCACCGTGGAACGCGGCGCGCTTTCGGCCACCTGGCCGTCGCGCTTCAACCGTGAGCCTGCACACGCCAAGGGATCCATTGCCGCCGACGGGTCGGTCAGTTTCACTCTCGACGGCTATTCGCAAAGCGGTCGGGCGTTGACCGGCACCATGTCGGGGCGGATTGCCGACGGCAAGCTCGCGGCGTCGGGGGCGTGGAGCAACCGCGTTCCGATCAACGCGAACTGGGTTATCACACAATGACGGGTGCCGGAGGCAGGTCCCTCTGCGGTTTCATCAGCCGCGGCGCCGCCTCGGCGCCGCTTGAGCACCAAACCCGCGAGTAACGAACATGCCGAAGGCAACCGACAAATGGAGACTGCACGGCGTGCGCGTCGTGCACGCCGATGAGCTCGACGTCAACACACCACAGACACCGGGCATGAATCGCGCTGCGGCGATCACCGCAGCGCGGGCGGGCGCCGAAAAACTGTGGGCCGGGACGGTGGTCATCCACCCGAAGGCGAAGACGGGTGCGCACCACCATGGGCCGGTCGAGAGCGTGATCTACGTGGTGAGCGGAAGGGCGCGCATGAAGTGGGGCGAGCGCCTCGAATTCACCGCCGAGGCGGGGCCGGGCGATTTCATCTATGTCCCCCCTTACGTTCCGCATCAGGAGATCAACGCCAGCAGCGAAATGCCGCTTTCGTGCGTCCTGGTGCGAAGCGGACAGCAGCCGGTGGTTGTGAACCTCGACATCGCCGACGTCGAGCCCAACCCCGAGCAGGTCCACTGGGTCGACAACATCCACCCGCCGCCCAAATGACCCGGACCCTGCATCCGGCGACGCCATGACGTCACCACCGATGTCCGCCCGATTCCGGCTAAGCCGGCGGCTGCTGTTGATCATCTGGCCATTCCTCGCGATTGTCATGCTGCTCGTGCTGCTGGCGCTGGGCAGCGTCGACATTCTCGCGTCGGTGCGCGCGTACGTCGGTGGCGAGTCATTGTGGTCGAAAGCGCAGAAGGATGCGGTTCATTACCTGACCAGCTACGCGCGCACCGGCTCGATGGACGACTACGTGCGCTTCGAGGAAGCGATCGCGATCCCGCTGGGCGATCGCGTCGCACGCGAGGAGCTGGAGAAGGCTGAGCCCGACCTCGACGTCGCGCGTCGCGGCTTTCTCGCGGGAAGGAACAACTTCGACGACATCGACGGCATGATCCGGCTGTTCCGGCGCTTTCGCAGGGTGAGCTACATCGATCGCGCGATCGCGATCTGGGGCGAGGCCGACGGTTATATCGTCGAACTAGTGGCGGCCGGTAGGGAATTGCATCGCGTCGTCACGGCAAATACGGGCGCGATCGCGCCGATGCTTCCGGTGCTCGCCCGCATCGACGAGCTCAACGTGAAGCTGACCCCGCTCGAGGACGCCTTTGCGTACACGCTCGGGCAGGCCTCGCGCCTGGCGAAGCGCGTGCTCGTGGTGGTGACGCTGCTCGGCGCGGCAACGCTGGTGTTGGTCGGCATCGTGCTGTCGCGGCGCATGCTGCGCGAGAGCGACGCCTTCGAGGCGGCACTTCGCCTGTCCGAGGAGCGCTTCTCACTCGCGGTGCTGGGTGGAAGCGACGGGCTCTGGGACTGGAACGTCCAGACCGGCGAGATGTACCTTTCGCCGCGCAGCAAGGAGCTTGCCGGGTATGCCGACCACGAGATGGGGAACACGCCCGATGCCTTTCTCAAGCTGCTTCATCCCACCGATCGGATCACCGCCCTCGACGCCTTGCGCGCGCATCTTCGCGAAGACGCACCCTTCGATGTCGAATTCCGCTGCCTGTCCAAGCAGGGTGACTACCGCTGGATGCGTGCGCGCGGGCGCTCGGTGCGCAACGCCCAGGGCCGGGCAGTGCGCATGGCGGGTTCGATCAGCGACATCACCGATCGCAAGCTTGCCGAGGCGCAGCTGTTCGCCGAAAAGGAACGCGCGCAGGTGACGCTGGAGTCGATCGGCGACGCGGTGATCACCACCGACGTCGACGGGTTCATCGACTACATGAACCCGGTTGCCGAAGCGCTCACCGGGTGGCGCGAGAGCGAGGCTCGCGGCACCGCGCTGCAGTCGGTGTGCGCGACATTCGACGAAGCCACCCGCAGCGCGCTTCCCAGCCCGGTGGACATGGTGCTCAGGGAGGGCGCCAGCATCAAGGTCGCCGCCAACGCGCTGCTGCTGCGCCCTGACGGCACCGAGGTCGCGATCAACGAATCGGCGGCGCCGATATGCGACCGTACGGGCGCGATCGCGGGCGTCGTTCTTGTGCTCCACGACGTGCGCCGCGAGCGCGAGTACGCGACGCAACTTTCCTATCAGGCAAGCCACGACGCGCTCACCGGCCTGATCAACCGACGCGAGTTCGAGCATCGGCTGAGCATCGCGTTGGCAAGCGCGCGCGAGCAGGGCCGGGTGCACGCGATGATGTATCTCGACCTCGACCAGTTCAAGCTGGTCAACGACACATCGGGCCACGCCGCCGGCGACGAGCTGATGCGTCAGATCAGCATGTTGCTGCAGGAGCATCTGCGCGAAGGCGACACGCTGGCGCGGCTGGGGGGCGACGAGTTCGGTGTGCTGCTCGAGAACTGCCCGCTGGAACACGCTGTGCGCATCGCCGACGTCCTGCGCCAGACCGTCACCGACTTTCATTTTGTCTGGCAGTCGCGCTCGTTCAGCATCGGCGTAAGCATCGGTGTGGTGGCCATTCCCGACGGCGCGATGACGCTCGCCGACGTGCTCAGCGCGGGCGACGCCGCGTGCTACGTCGCCAAGGAAAAGGGCCGCAACCGGGTGCAGGTCTATCACCCCAAGGATACCGAGCTCGCGGTGCGCCACGGCGAGATGGAATGGGTGGCGCGTCTGCACGCCGCGCTCGACGAAGAGCGCTTCTGCCTGTACTCGCAGGAGATCGTCGCCGTCGACGATCCGAAGCGTCCCGCGCATCTGTTCGAGCTGCTGGTGCGCATGGTCGACGAACGCGGGGCCCTTGTCCCGCCGATGGCGTTCATTCCCGCCGCCGAGCGCTACAGCCTGATGTCGTCGATCGATCGCTGGGTGATCCGGACCGCGTTCTCGACGCTCGCCGAAATGCGCGTACCGTCGCGCGCATCGGCCACATACATGATCAATCTCTCGGGGACGTCGATTGGCGACGAGCGATTTCTCGATTTCGTTCGCGATGAGCTTGCGCGGGCTGGCATCTCGGGTGAAACGATCTGCTTCGAAATCACCGAGACGACCGCGATCGCCAATCTTGGAAAGGCCGCGCATTTCATCGCCGAATTGCGCGCGCTCGGCTGCCGCTTCTCGCTCGACGATTTCGGCGCGGGGATGTCGTCGTTCGGCTACCTCAAGCATCTCCCGGTCGATTTCCTGAAGATCGACGGAAGCTTCGTCACCGACATGCTCACCGATCCGATCGACAGCGCGATGGTCGAGGCGATCAACCGCATCGGTCACGTGATGGGCAAGCGAACGATCGCCGAGTTCGTCGAGAGCGAAACCGTGCTCGCCAGCCTGCGGCGGATCGGGGTCGATTACGCGCAGGGCTTCGGCATCGCCAGACCGCAGGCGTTTCGCGCCAGCAACGTGCGTCGGCGCGGCGCGGCATAGCGCCACGCGTTCGCTAATCGATGCAGGAAAACGCCAGGAATTCGGTCGGGTCGTCCTGAAAAGCGTGACCGAAGCTCACGCGGCCGCGGCCGCGAAGCACGAGTTCCTCGCGGCGCAGCGCGAGCTCGGATTCACCCTCGACCGTGACGTAGGTGCCGTTCGAGCTGTGATCGACGAGCACAAACTTGTCGCGGCGGCGCTCGATGCGCGCGTGCAGGCGCGACGCCTTGCGGTCCGCGATCATCACGTCATTCTGCAGGTCGCGCCCGAGCGTGAGCACCGAGTGCGTGGCACCGAGCACGATGTCGCGCGCGCCATGCGTGAGCTTGACGCTCGCCGCCGCGATCACCTGTCGCGGCGACATCATGGTCATCTCGTCCTCGGAGTCCTGCCAGATGAGCTCGACCACGCCCACGTCCTCTTCCTTGCCGCGCAGCGTGTGCGCGTCCTGGTCGCGCGTTCGTTTTTTCATTGCGGGCGACAACTCGCTGGCCGTACGCACGGAGGTGAAGATCTGCCCGCCTTTGGCGAGATCGGTGAGCCGTGCGGCGACGTTGACGCAGTCGCCGAAAACATCTCCGTCGTCCTCGATCGCCGGGCCCGATTCCATTCCGATATGGATCGCGATAGGTGTGCCACGACTGGTGCGCTGCCTGGACACGTTCTGCTCGATCTCGATCGCCGCCAGCGCCGCCGTCTCGGCGTCCGGGAACGAAGCCATGACCTCGTCACCGATGGTCTTCACCACGCGACCGTTTCCGCTTTCACAGATGCGGCGCACGATTCCGATCACGCGATCGATGGTCGCCTGCGCCTCCGCATTGCCCAATGTGTCGTACAGGCGAGTGCTCGCCGCGATGTCGGCGAACATGACGACGAGATTGCGCGAAGTGGGGGGCATTCAGCGTTTTTCAGCGAAGTATTCGCGCAAGTATAAGGCATCGCGAAGCGCGGGGCTTTCTGCACTCTGCGCGCGCAGTATTCACGTTGACTTGGCAGGGGTCGCAGCCTAGTATGTTTCGCTCTGCGCGCGCAAATCGGTCGTGCGGGCTCGAAACCCCTGAAATGAATATCAGTAGCCTCTGCTTCGGGTGCTTTTGGCTGTTCGCCACGATATCGTGCCTTGCCGCTGACGTCGGCACGGTAACGCTGATCGACGGCAAGCCGCGGCTGCTGCGCGGAACGGCGTGGTACGCATTGGTCGAGGGCGTGCGCATCCGCGATACCGATGTCATCGACGTTCCCGAGAAGGCGCAGTTTCAGCTCGAAATGACCGATGGAGGTGCACTTGGCCTGATTGGTCCGGGCGCGCTGTACGTCGTATCGATGTCGCCTGGCGACGCGAAGCAGCGTCCCGTAATCGATTTCTGGGTGTCGAGGGGATGGCTCAAGTTCGACACCAAGCCGACGCTTGCGCGCCTGCGCATGCGTTCGGGAATGGGCTCGGTAACTACTTCGGACGCCGCGGCAGTAGTGCACCTGACTGCGGATGCGCTCGAGGTCTTTGTTGAAACCGGGTCGACCCGCGTGGTCGAGCCCGGCAAGCCGGACACCGCCGGCGTCGAGGTGCGCGGTGGCAGCTTCGCCAGCCGCGCGGCCGGCAAGCAGGTGATCACCGCGGAACGCGCGCCGTCGACGTTCATCGGCGCACTGCCGCGCGACTTCATGGATCCGTTGCCGCTGCGCATCGCGCGCTTCGGCACGCCGCGCGAGCCGGTGCTCGATCACGAGGCAACCTATCCCGAAGTCCAAGCATGGCTGGCGGGACCTTATCGCGTCGCGTTTGGCAAGCGCTTCGAAGCAAAAATCGCGACCGACCCGACGTTCAAGGCAGCCGTCGACGCCACTGCCAAGACCGTTCCCGACGCCGCTGCCGCGAAAGCCGCGACGCCGCCCGCGCCCGCTACCGCTACCGCAGCGAAGGTCGAGCCGCCGAAAGAAGAAAAAAAGGCCGAGCCCGAGCGAACCTGGCGCTGGCCGTGGGAACGCGCGAGCGGAAAATAGGCAAGGACACATGAACCTGATCTGGAAATTCAATGCGGCGCTCGTCGCCATCTTCGCGGTCGGATTCACCATCGCCGGCATCGCCGCATGGGCAGCCCTGCAGCACAACGCGCGCGAGGAAGTGCTGCAGCACGCACGGTTGATGATGGAGGCGGCTTCGTCGACGCGGAACTACACTCAGCACCAGGTGCAGCCGCTGCTCGAGACGCAGCTCAAGTACAAGTTCCTTCCGCAGTCGGTACCGGCGTTCGCGGCGACCGAGCAGTTCAACGACATGCGCAAGAAGTATCCGGAATACGGCTACAAGGAAGCCACGCTCAATCCGACCAATCCTCGCGACCATGCCACCGACTGGGAAGTCGACGTCGTCAACGGCTTTCGGCAAAACCCGACGCGCACCGAATCGAGCGGTGAGCGCGATACGCCGGAGGGCCGCTCGTTGTTTCTCGCGCGCCCCATCAAGATCGTCGATCCTGCGTGTCTGGTGTGCCACAGCACGCCCGATGCGGCGCCACGCACCATGATCGAGACCTACGGCTCGAACAACGGCTTCGGCTGGAAGGTCAACGACGTCATCGGCGCGCAGGTGGTGTCGGTACCCACGGCGATACCGGTGCAGCGAGCGAGCTACACGTTCAAGGTGTTCCTGGCTTCGCTTGCGGGCGTTTTCCTGTTCACCATCGCGATGCTCAACGCGCTGCTCTACTTCGTGGTGATCCGGCGGGTGAAACGGTTGTCCAAGCTGGCCGACGAGGTGAGCCTGGGCAACCTCGAGGCGGGTGACTTCCGCTCGCGCAGCCACGACGAGATCGGCGTGCTCAGCGACGCGCTGAACCGCATGAAGGCGAGCATGGTGCAAGCGATCAAGATGCTGGAGAGCTAGGACTTGCCCATGGCGGATCCGGTCAAAATCGGCAAGTACGAAGTCCAGAGCGTACTCGGCAAAGGCGCGATGGGCGTCGTCTACAAGGCGTTCGACCCCGGCATCGAGCGCGTCGTGGCGATCAAGACGGTGCGCAAGGATCTGGTCGACCCCGACCTGGTCGAGCAGTCGATGGCGCGCTTCAAGAACGAGGCGGTCGCCGCCGGCCGGCTGCTGCACCCGAACATCGTCAGCGTCTACGAATACGGCGAGGACGACGCCAACGCGTTCATCGTCATGGAGTTCGTCTAGGGCACGGGCCTGCGCGAATTCCTCAACCGCGGCGCCAACTTCGACCTCGGCCAGATCAGCGCGATGATGACGCAGCTTCTGCAGGCGCTGGACTTCGCGCACGAGCGCGGCGTCGTGCACCGCGACATCAAGCCGGCCAATCTCATCCTCACCAAGAGTGGCGCACTGAAGGTTGCGGACTTCGGCATTGCGCGCATCGACACGTCGAACCTCACGACCATGGGCATGGTCATGGGCACGCCGTCGTACATGTCGCCCGAGCAGTGCCAGGGGCAGACGGTCGATCGCCGCTCCGATCTGTTCAGCGCGGCAGTCGTGCTCTACGAGCTGCTCGCCGGCGAGAAGCCGTTCTCGGGCGCGCTGGAGACCATCGGCTACAAGATCTGCCACGAGGATCCGCGTCCGCCGTCGAGCGTGTCGCGCATCGCGCTTTCTCCCACCATCGACGCGGTGCTGGCGACGGCACTCGAAAAAAATCCCGAGGCGCGCTTCCAGAATGCGAAAGCGTTCAATCGCGCACTTCGCCAGGCGTGCGACGCGCTGGTCGCCGACGATTCGCAGGGCGCGACCGAGATCAATCTCGCCGCGGTCAGGATGGGACCGCCTCCGTCCGCGACCGATTGGGACGAGACTGTGCTGCGCACGGTCGAGCGCCAGCTCGCGCATCACCTGGGACCGCTGGCCAGGGTGATGCTGCGCAAGGCCGCCGCGCAGACGCGCGACGTGTCGCAGCTCTACGCAATGCTCGCGGAGAGCATCTCCGATCCGGTCGGGCGTCAGCGCTTCATCGACAGTACGCCGGGCGCGTCGACGTCGCCGCACGTGATCGCCACCGGCCAGACGCTGAAGACGCAGGCGCTTCCGCTCAACAAGGATTTTGTCGACCAGACCACCATGCGGCTGGCCGCTTATCTCGGTCCGATCGCCAAGGTGGTGGTTAACCGCGCCGCGCAGAAGGCCGCGAGCCAGCAGGAGTTCGTCGAGCTGGTGGCGGGGCATCTCGGCACGCACGAGCGGGGTGCGTTTCTGCGCGAGATCGGCTTTGCCGAACGTTAGGCGCGCCCGATGTTCCCTTCCAACGCTCGCAGGCAATCGCCTGTTTTGCTGAGTCACCTAATGCGGCCAACAGCCGATCCTTCGTTGCGGCCGCTCCTCGCGATGATCTATCTGCGCGCGCGGTCATGAACGATTTCTACCACGAGGGCAGTCGCGAGCTTCAGGACCGCTTCGACACGCGGCGGCTCGCCGATCGCATCGAGCAGCGCCTGGTGTCGGATCACATCGGCGACGCCGATCGGGCCTTCATCGAGGCGCGCGACATGTTCTTCCTGGCGACGACCAACGAGGACGGACAGCCCGCCTGCTCGTACAAGGGTGGCGATCCGGGTTTCGTTCGCGTGCTCGACGAGAAAACGCTGGCGTTCCCCAACTACGATGGCAACGGCATGTACCTGTCGATGGGCAACGTGATCGTCACGCGCAAGGTGGGACTGCTGTTCATCGACTTCGAGTCGCCCAGCCGGCTGCGCGTCTCAGGCGAAGCCAGCCTGTCCGACGAGGGAGCGCTGTTGCGCCAGTTCCCCGAAGCGCAGTTCATGGTGCGCATCGCGGTAACGCACGTATTTCCCAATTGCCCGCGCTACATCCATCGCTACGCGCGCGTCGAACGCTCGCGATTCGTGCCGCATCCGCCGCAGGCGACGCCGGTGCCCAACTGGAAAAAAAGCGACTGGGCATGCGACGTGCTGCCTACTGAGGATCCGGCACGCACCGATCGCTGAGCGACGAACGCTGCTCGATCGCATTTTTCTCGCTCGGCAAAGGTGCAACAGCGAGGTCGATGCGTCGCGCCGCGCAGCGGTGCGCCCTACGCGACTTCGACGCCGCGCCTGCGATGCCAGTCGGCGATCGATTCCTTGGGGTACTCGCGAAAGTGCGTGTGCCCCTTGCCCTTGGGAATCTCGCACCAGGGAGCGGCATAGTCGAGCATGAGCTCGACATGCTCCGCCGGCTTGGGTAGCGGAGTGTCGATCGCCGAGGCGAAGGGATAGATCCATTCCTTCCACCGCGGATCGAACACCCACAGCGCGCTTCCGCATTTCGCGCAGAAATTGCGGCGCGCCGGCGATAGCGTCTTGCGCGCCGCGCCGGGTTCCTTGATGCGCGCGCGATAGACGCTCACGTTCTTCGCGCCGCGCACCTTCAGCGCCGCCGCCTCGCCCATGATGTTGATCGCATAGCCGCCGCCACCCGCGGTCTTGCGGCAGATCGAGCAATAGCAGCGCATATAGGGCTGCGGCGTGTGCGTTTCGACGCTGAACGCCACCGCACCGCAGTGGCACGACCCATCGAGCTTCATGATCGCCTCCTATAGAACGCCAGCGCCTCGGTTGAACGCGTGGCGAGACCCTCAAACGCGGCGCGGATCGAGCGCGTCGCGCAGACCATCCCCGACCAGATTGAACGAGAGCACCAGCAGGAATATCGACAGCCCCGGCCATATCGCCATCCACGGGGCGTTGTCGATGTAGTTTTTCGCGGTGTTGAGCATGCTGCCCCAGCTCGGCGCCGGGGGCTGTTGTCCAAGTCCGAGAAAGGACAGGCTGGCTTCGGCGATGACCGCGGCCGCGATGGCCAGCGTGGCCTGCACGATCAACGGCGATATCGCGTTGGGCAGCACGTGGCGCAGCGCGATGCGCCAGGGCGGATTGCCGAGCGCGCGGGCCGCCTCGACGTAATCCTCCACCTTGACCGCGAGCACCTGCGCCCGCGTGAGCCGGATGAACACCGGTGTCGCCGACACACCGATGGCGATCATCGCGTTGGTGAGGCTGGGGCCGAGGAACGCGGCGAGCGCGATGGCCAGGATCAGGAACGGGCACGCGAGCATCGCATCGGTCATGCGCGAGATGAGCACGTCGACGGGACCGCCGACGTAGCCGGCGAGCAAGCCGATGGGCACGCCGCAGGCGAGCGAGATGCACACCGAGACCAGCCCGGCGAGCAGCGACGCGCGGGTGCCCCAGATCACTCGCGAGAGCACGTCGCGCCCGATCTCGTCGGTGCCGAACCAGTGCGCGGCCGACGGCGCCTTGCGCACCGCGCTCCACGATGTCTGCAGCGGATCGTACGGCGCGATCCATGGCGCGAACAGCGCAAGCAGGATGAATCCGACGACCACCACGAGGCCGACGATCGCCGCGCGACGCCTTCGCAGTCGGCGCAGGACGCGTGCGCCTGGCGAGGCTTCGCGATGGACAGGCAGTGGCGCGGCGAGGGTGCTCACGTGCGCCCTTCAGCCGCGCAGCCGCGGATTGGCCAGGAAGTAGCCCACGTCGGCGCACAGGTTGAGCGCGATGTACGCCGTGGCGGTGAATAGCACCACACCCTGAACGACTGCGTAATCGCGGTTGAATACCGCGTCGACGATGAGCTTGCCGAACCCGGGAACGCTGAACACCTGCTCGGTGAGCACGGCGCCGGAAAGCAGCGTACCGAATTCGAGTGCGCCCAGCGTGATGATGGGGATCAATGCGTTGCGCAGCGCATGCTTGATCACCACGACGCGCTCGTCGAGTCCCTTGGCGCGCGCCGTGCGCACGTAGTCCGACGAAAGCACCTGCAGCATCGCGCTGCGGGTGTGGCGCATGAGCACCGCAGCGATCGCGTTGCCGAGCACGAACGCCGGCATGATCATCGCCGCCAGATTGGCCTTGAGGTCCTCGAAGGGACTCACGTAGCCCGACGCGGGAAGCCATCCGAGCGTCACCGAGAACAGGAGAATCATCATGATGCCCAGCCAGAAGTTGGGTGTCGAGAGGCCCCACAAGGCGACGATGTTGGCGGCGTAATCCCAGACGCTGTCCTTGGCGACGGCGGAAACGACGCCCGCAGTCACCCCGATCACCAGCGCGATGACCATGGCGATGCATGCCAGCTCGAGCGTGACTGGAAGCTTCTCGAGGATCAGCTCGAGCACCGGCTTCTTGATGCGCTGCGACTCGCCGAGGTCGCCCTTGAGCACGCCGCCGGCCCAGTACGCGTAGCGCACGGGGAACGGCTCGTCGAGATGCATCGTGCTGCGCAGGTGCGCAATGACGGTGGGATCGTTGTCTTCGCCGGCCAGGATCAGCGCCGCGTCGCCGGGCAGGAGTTGCTGCAGCCCGAAGATGAGCACCGACACGAAAAACAGCGTTGGTACGATCGTCGCCAGTCGCTGAACGAGATAATTGAACACGGTGGTGCTACCTAACGTCCCACGTCGACGAAATCATTTCCTGCCCGCATCGAACAACCGCTCGCCGGCAAATGACGCGCATCGGGGCTAATTGAGTTTGAGTCCCTGGACGCGCACCAGCCCATCGGGGATCGTGCGCAATCCCGAGAGCTTGGTGCTGTAGGCCCACAGCCAGTGACGATGGAACAGGTAGACGATGGGTCGGTCCTTGAGTGCGATGGCTGCCAGCTGATCGTAGGCTTTCTGGCGCTCGGCCTTTTCGCGCGCAGTGCGCGAACGGTTTAGGATCTCGTCGACCTCGGGCTTGCAATAGCCCGCATAGTTGAGCGGCTGCTTGCACGCGTCGAAGCTGTAGATGTTGCCGTCGGGATCAGCGCGCCCGCTCCATGCCAGCACGTACGCTTCGAATTGCCCCTTGTCAGCCATGTCGAGCGAGGTCGCGAATTCGGTCGACTGGATCTTCACCTCGAAGCCCGCTTCCTTCACCATCGCCTGCACGACCTGCGCGATTTTCTGCGCGTCGGAAGTGGTCGGCGTGACCAGCGTGAAGCTGGGATTGGCGACGCCCGCCTCGGCGAGCAGCGCCTTCGCCTTCGCCACATCGCGCTTGGGCACCGGCATGTTCTTCGCGTAATAGGGGTTGTCGGGTGCGACCCACTGATTGCCGACCGTGGCCTCGCCTTCCATCACCACCTGGACGATGCCTTCGCGGTCGATCGCCAGCTCGAAAGCCTCGCGCACGCGTGGGTCCTTGCCCAGCGGATTCTTTTGCGCGAGGTCGCTCTTGCCGACGTTGATGGTGATGCCCTGGTAGCCGATCTCGGTGATCTTGGCGACGTGGAAGCGCGAATCGGTTTTCAGACCGGCGACGTCGGAGGGCGCCATGCGCTCGATCAGGTCGAGCTGTCCCGATTTGAGGTTGGCCAGACGCACCGTCGCATCGACGATCGGCGTGTAGATCACCTTTTCGAGGAAGATGTTGCCCTTGTTCCAGTAGTTCGGATAGCGCTCGAGCACGATGCGATCCTGCGCCACCCGCTCGACGAAGCGAAACGGCCCCGAGCACACCGGTTTGACGCCGAATTTGTCGCCGGCGTCCTGCGCGGCTTTCGGCGAGACCATCATTCCCGCCCGGTCGGCAAGCTGCGCGAGCAGCGGCGCGAACGGCGCCGACAGATTGAGACGCACCGTCATCGGATCGACCACGTCGACACTCGCTACCGGCGCCAGCTCGCCGCGGCGATTCGAGCCGGGAAGCGTCTTGTGGCGCTCGATGTTGTACTTGACCGCGGCGGCGTCGAGCTTCTCGCCGTCGTGGAAAGTGACTCCGGGTCGCACCTTGATCGTGAGCGACTTGCTGTCGGCGGACCATTCGTAACCGGTCGCGAGCTGCGGCACGATGTTGAGCTTTTCGTCGATGTCGAACAGTTTGTCGCACAGCGCCGCGAACACGACACGGCCCACGAATGTTCGCGCCAGCGTCGGATCGAGCACATCAGGATCCTCGGCCAGTCCGAAACGCAGCGTCTGCGCGCTGGAAATCCCGCCGAACGCGGCGAGTAGCAGGACGGCGAGGCGGGGCATCCAGGAACAGGCGCGCATGATCATCTCCGGTGGGGCGCGCCTCGTCGGCGCATGGTCGATCCGCAACGATCTTAGCTAATTTCCAGGGGTCGCGCGCATTGCCATGCTCTGCCTTGGCCGCGTCAGTTGCCGGCCGCAGCGCCCTCGTCGCCGCCCGCCGTTGCTTTGCGAAAAGCCGCCTGCAGGCGCACAAGGCGTGGATCGGGGCGCGAGCTTGCCGATGCGGACGGCGCCGTCGGCAAGATGTCGCGCCAGTAATGGCACGCGACCGCATGATTGTCGACGATCTCCAGCGCGGGATCGGCTTCAGCGCAATACGGTCGCGCCCATGGGCAACGCGTGCGAAAGTGGCAGCCCGAGGGTGGGTCGCTGGGACTGGGCACGTCGCCCTCGAGCAACATGCGCTGCGAGCGCGCGCCGGGGTCGGGCACCGGAATCGCGGACAGCAGCGCGCGCGTGTATGGGTGGCGCGGCGCAGCGAACAGCTCGCGCGTATCGGCGTGCTCCACGATCCGACCGAGATACATCACCGCCACGCGTGCTGCGATGTGCTTGACGACCGCCAGGTCGTGCGCGATGAATAGATACGACAGGCCCAGGCGACGCTGCAGGTCGACCAGCAGATTGATGACCTGCGCCTGAATCGAGACGTCAAGCGCCGACACCGGCTCGTCGCACACGATGAGCCGCGGCTCGACGGCGAGCGCGCGCGCGATGCCTATGCGCTGGCGCTGGCCGCCGGAAAACTCGTGCGGATAGCGCGCGGCGTGCTGGGGGCTGAGACCAACGGAGCGCAGCAGCTCATCGAGCCGTTGCGCCCTTCGTCCAGGCGCAACTCCGTGCAGCGCCAGCGGCTCCGTCAGTGTCTGCCCGACGGTCATGCGCGGATTGAGCGAGGCGAAGGGATCCTGGAAAATGATCTGCATCGACCGGCGCTGCGATCGCAGCGAGGTCGCGTCGAGCGCGGAAATGTCGACGCCGTCGAACTGCACGCTGCCCGACGTCGGCTCGAGCAGACGCAGCACCAGTCGGCCGGTGGTCGATTTGCCGCATCCCGATTCGCCCACCAGTGCGAGCGTCTCGCCCACGCCCAGGGTGAAGCTCACGCCATCGACCGCGCGCACGGCGCCATGCTGGCGCGAGAACGTGCCGCGCCGCACCGGGAAATGCTTGACCAGATCGATGACGCGCAGCAGCGGAGCCGTCGCGGTCATGGGTGTCCCCCGAGGTCGCTCGGCGACCTTCCCCTAACCGGGCGGGCGCCTTGAGGCAGCCCCGCGGCGCTCATGCCGCTTCCACCGCGTCGAGCGGCACTTTCCAGCACGCCGCTCGATGCCCGCCGCCGACGTCGATAACCGGCGGCTCCTCGCGCGCGCAACGCTCATCGCCGAAGGGACAGCGCGGATGAAAGCGACAACCGCTGACTCGCGCACGCGGGTTCGGCACCTGTCCCTCGATCGCCGCCAGCCGATCCTGCACGAGGTCGAGCCGCGGAATCGACCCCAGCAGCCCGATGGTGTAAGGATGCTGCGGCTCGGCGAACAGCGCGGCCACGCTTGCGCGCTCGACAATGCGCCCGGCGTACATCACGCATACGTCGTCGGCCAGTTCGGCAACCACGCCGAGGTCGTGCGTGATCAGGATGATCGCGGTGCCGGTCTGCGCGCGCAGCATCCGCATCAGGTCGAGGATCTGCGCCTGGATGGTGACGTCGAGCGCAGTCGTCGGCTCGTCGGCGATCAGCAGCTTCGGCTTGCACGCAAGCGCCATGGCGATCATCACCCGCTGGCGCATTCCGCCCGAAAGCCGATGCGGATATTCGTGAAAGCGCTGCTCCGGCGAGGGAATATGCACGTGGCGCAGCATGTCGATTGCGAGCCGCTGCGCTTCGTCACGGTCCATCGCACGGTGCCTGCGTATGCCTTCGACGATCTGATCGCCCACCGTATAGGCGGGGTTCAGCGAGGTCATCGGCTCCTGGAAGATCATCGCGATACGATCGCCGCGCAGTTCGCGCATCGCGTGCGCGGGAAGGCTCGTGAGATCGACACCTTCGAACACGATCGATCCCGCAGCGATGCGTCCCGGCGGCTGCGGCACCAGGCCCATGACCGACAGCGCGGTGACGCTTTTCCCGCAGCCGGACTCACCGACGATGCCCAGCGTGCGCCCAGGCCAAACGTTGAGGTCGATGCCATCGACTGCGGCAAACTCGACGCCTTCCTCGTCGGCGAAAACAATCCTGAGGTTGCGTATCTCGAGGAGCGCGCTTGGCTGATCGGGCCCTGCGGCGCTCATCGCCGCGCGCGTGCCATCGTCGCCGCGTGGAAGCGCTCGACTTCCGATTCGATCTGCGCGCGATCGGTCAGGCCCGCGGGCCTCGCGCGCGAGGGCAGGCAGGCCACGAAGGGCTGGTAGCGCTCCAGACTCTTCACATACAGGCGCAGGAGCTCGTCCAGCGGGTCGGGATGGTCATCGACGCGAAGATCGAGAAAGGGATACGACTCGGCGGCGCAGATGAGCAGCGCGGCAGCCTGCTTGCCGCGCTTGTCGCCGCCGGCGGCTTCGCCAGCCTGCATCGCGGCGATGAGACGCTCGGCAAAAGGCAGATCGCTGCCCGCATCGTAGGCTTGCGCGGTGTCTTCGATCACCTGTGGGCCCGCGAGCATGTTGCCGGCCACCGAGAAATCGTCGCCAGTGACGTGGCCGCACCACTCGATGCATTCGACGCCGGTGTGCGCGGCGATGTTGCCCTCCGCGTCGATGACGTGCAGCTGCCGATGCTGGCGCCCTCCGTCAGCATCGGTCAGGGCATAGACGACGTCGGCGGCAGATAACCCCTGCGAGAGCATGTTGAGCCCGCGCGGGCCGTAGAGCGGATTGACCAGCGCCTGCGTTGCGAGCGCACCGATGCCGCTGTGCGCATGCGGGCACAGCGCACCGACGGCGAAAAAGCGGCTGGCGATTGCCACGGCGAAGGCGCCACTCTTCGAGCGCGCGACGATCGACCAGGTCATCTGCGTGGCGCTCCGGACACGCGTTGGATCGCACCGGACGCGACCGCCGCGGCCGGCGCCATGGCTACATGCGCTCGATGATCGCCGCGATGCCCTGTCCGCCGCCGATGCACATGGTCACCAGTGCGTAGCGTCCGCCAGTGCGCTGGAGCTCGTACATCGCCTTGACGGTCAGGATGCATCCGGTCGCGCCGATCGGATGCCCGAGCGCGATCGCGCCGCCGTTGGGATTGACCTTTGCCGGATCGAGACCCAGCTCCTTGTTCACGCCAAGCGCCTGCGCGGCGAAGGCCTCGTTGGATTCGATGACGTCGATCTGCTCGAGCTTGAGCCCGGCCTTGGCGAGCGCGTTCTTGACCGCGCTCACCGGTCCCAGTCCCATGATCTTGGGATCGATGCCGGCATGGCCATAGGCGACCAAGCGTGCCATCGGCTTCAATCCCTTTTTCTCGGCCACGCCTTTTTCCATCAGCACCACCGCGGCGGCCGCGTCGTTGATGCCCGACGCGTTGCCCGCGGTCACGCTGCCGTTCTCCTTGACGAACACCGCGCGCAGCTTGCCCATGCCTTCGACCGTCGAATCGCCGCGCACGTGTTCGTCGGTGTCGAACATGATCGAAGCCTTCTTGCTCTTGAGCTCGATGGGCAGGATCTGGCTCTTGAAGTGGCCTGCGGTGGTGGCGGCCGCGGCCCGCTGGTGGCTCTGCACCGCGAATGCGTCCTGCTGACCGCGCGAGATGCCGCATTGGTTGGCGACGTTCTCCGCGGTGATACCCATGTGCACCGTGTCGAACGGGTCGGTGAGCGCGCCGACCATCATGTCGAAGTCCTTGGCGTCTCCCATGCGCGCACCCCAGCGCTGGGTGACATTGGCATAGGCGGCGCGGCTCATACTCTCGGCCCCGCCCGCGACCGCGGCGTCGACATCGCCTAGCATGACGTACTGCGACGCGCTGACGATCGCCTGCAATCCGCTGCCGCAGAGGCGGTTGAGCGTCAGGGCGCCCGTCTCCACCGGCAGACCGCCGTTGACGCACGCCACGCGCGACAGGTACATGTCCTTCGGCTCGGTGTGGATCACGTTGCCGAACACGCATTGTCCGACGTCCTTCGGGTCGACCTTGGCGCGCGCGAGTGCCTCCTTGACCACGCGGGCCGCCAGCTCGGTGGGCGCGATGTCCTTGAGCGCTCCGCCGTAATCGCCGATCGCGGTGCGCACACCGCTCAGAATGACAACTTCCCGGGTTGCAGCCATGTTCGTCTCCTCTAGGGTAACGTCATGATACCGCCAATCATGCCGGCCATCGCGCGCCCATCCGGCGGCGGCGCCGCTAGTGCGGCAGCGACTGGCTGATGCGGTAGAGTCCCTCGATCACAAGGTTGTCGTGGAGCTCGTAGGGAATCGTGAGGCGGGGCGACAATGCGCGCGCCGCGCCTCCCGAGATCAGGCAGACAAGCCCGGGGAGCCTGGGAGCCTGAAGGTTGTAGACCCGCTCGATCGCGCCCGCCTGCGCGTGCTGGCAGCCGCTGGCGATCGCGTCGACCGTCTGCGTCGGCGTGTCCAAGTACTCACCGTCGGCATCGGGGAGCGCGGCGGTGTGCTGGTGGAGCGCGCGCAGCATGAGGCCCACCCCGGGGAGAATCACGCCGCCGACGAACTCGCCATCGGACTTCATGATGTCGATGGTGGTGGCGGTACCGCAAACGACCACCAGTGACGGGACCGACCCGAGCAGAGCGCGCGCGCCGATGAGCGCCGCCCAGCGGTCGCTGCCAAGCTGCGCAGGGTTGCGGTAACGGTTGACGACGCCGCACGCCTGCTCCTGCGGGATCACCCACGTCGGCGCGGGAGCGTCGGGCCAGACCTCGAGCACGCGGATGATCGTCGAGCGCACGCGCGTGCCGGCGACGTTGGAGATGACGATGTGCGCCGGCGTCCCTAATTTGGAGAATTGCACCGCCAGCGCCGGCATCTCCTCGAGCAGCAGATGGCCGGAATCGAGGCGGTTGTCCCTGGCGACACCCTGCGCGGCGGCGCGGAAAAGACCCCACTTGAGGAACGTGTTGCCGATGTCGATCAGCAGGTCATAGGGGGCCATGGCGGTCTCGTTCGTTGCGGGGGGGCGGGAATGACGCTCTGACGGCGGTATCTGCGGCGTGTGGGGCTGTTACGCACGCGCATTGGCGTCGAGCGGCCAGAGCGGCCGCTTGAGCTTCTGGTAGCGATACACCCCGAGGTCGGCGTTGGTGACGCCGGCCCCCGCGCACTCGACGATGTGCGCGGCGATGGGCTTGAACCCGGCGCGGTAATGGATGCGCGACTTGAGCATGATGAATCGCTTGCGCCGCGGGTCGATGCCGCAGTGCGTGAAAACGCCCAGGTCCATCGGCTCATGAGCGCGCTCGGTGACGACGATCTGCGCGCGCCCGGCGTCGAGCACGGCGGTGCGGCCGAGAAAGGTACGGATGCCGGTGTACATCGGACCGGTGATGACGAACTCGCCGTCGGTGATCGCGCGCACGCGCCCGCTGACCGGAAGCGGCGCGCCGGCGAGGCCGATCGCAGGCATCGGCGTGCGCCCGCCCAGTTTCAGCGTGACCTCGCTGCCGACGCCGGCGGCGATCATCTGCGCGACCGCCTGCGCGTCACGAATCGGCGCGATGGCGACGTCGTCGAGCTCCTGGCGCATGATCTCGGCGACGACGTTCATTACGTCCTGCGCGCCGCCCGACCCGCAATTGTCGCAATGGTCGATGAGCAGCACCGGGCCCTTGGCGCCATCGGCGAGCGCGGCGGCGCGCGCGACCGAGTCGGCGAGCGGCGGCGCGACGAACGCGTATTCCTGGCGACGTCTCCACGCCGTGTCGAGCATGCGTTCGCACACTTCGCGCGCGGCGGAAAGGCCGCTGCCGCGCGCGTCGGCGACCACGATCGCGGACAACGCGGTGTGTGGCGTGTCCGCGTGCGGGAACGAGGGCAGCAGCGTCGCCGCCAGCACTCTTCCCGAGTCCTCCATCTCGCGCGCGTAGCGCAGGATGTCGCCCGACGGGCCGTCCTCGGGCGCGTGGCGCATAATCGAAGGCAGCATCGGGCGCGAGCCCCATGCCATCACCGGGTCGATCTCACCGTCGAGCGCGCGCAACAGGATCTCGCCAGAGCGCCTGCCCACGTCGTACATGTCGACGTGGGGATAGGTCTTGTAGCCGGTCACGACACTCGCGTTGTCGACCAGATCGGCGCACAGGTTGGTGTGGTAGTCGAGCGTCACCGCGATCGGAAGCTTCGGCGCGATCGCGCGCAGGCGCTTCACGATCTCGCCCTCCGCATCGTCGCAATCCTCGATCACCATGGCGCCGTGGAGGTCGAGGAATGCGGCGTCGCATCCGGCGCGCACGGCGTCCTCTAGCGGGCGCACCAGCTGCTCGAAGGTTTCGCGCGTGGCCTTGTTCGACGGCCACGCTTCGGCGGCCACCGGCGTCACCACCTCGGCGCCGCGCTTTCGCGCGATGTCGAGATAGGCTCCCATCGGCGTATTCGTCCCGGTGAACCGCAGGCGCGCGGCATCACCGAAGGCGGGCCCGTTGCCGTGACCGAAGGCCTTGAGCGGCGTCGCGATCGGCGAGAAGGTGTTGGTCTCGTGCTTGATCAGCGCGATGACGTAGCGGCTACGCATGCGGGGCGGCTTCGCTAGGCGGCCGGCACGAAGGCCGGCCCGTTGGGCTTGAGGCGCAGGCCCTTTCGCAGCCGCGACCAGCGGAACATCGTGGGGTCGGCCTTCGCCGGGCCGGGTGCGACGACGACCAGCACTTCGCGCGCGATGGGCTCGAAGTCGGCGCGAAAATGCACCGAGCTCTTGAGCGCCAGAATGCGCTGCTCGCGCGGCTCGATGCCGACATGGCGGAACATTTCCTGGTCCGCGGCCTGGCATTTCTTCGAGGCGAGCACGACGCGCACGCCGTCTCTTTCGAGCACCGCCATCGGTCCGAGCTCCATGCGAAAGCCGCGGAACATCGGACCGGTGCAGGTGAATCGCCCATCGTTGAGAAACGTCACCCGGAATTCACTTTCGTAGGGACGGTGGCCCGCGACACCCGAAATCTCCCCCAGCGCGAACGGTGCGACGTGGCCGACACCGAGGGCATGCGCCTTGCGCGCTGACACAGGGTCGATCAGCAGACCCAGGACAGACTGAGGGGCGCGCCTGGCCAGCAGCGCCGCCAGCAACCCGGTGGTGTCGCCGTTGCCGCCGGCGCCGGGATTGTCCTGTGTGTCGGCGAGCACGACCGGTGCGCCGGGCTCCCCGCGCGCAAGCGCGCGCGCCACCGCATCGGCGGGCTCGAAGAGTTCCATCGAGAAGTCGCCTTCGGCATCGGCGATGGCGTTGGCGAGCGCCGCCGTCGCGGTCTGCACGCTCGCTTCATCGCCGCCATACCCGGTGACCGCCATGCCGCACTCGGGGAAATCGGCCATCGGAAAACCGGGTGTGAACGACAGCACGCAGCGATGCTCACGCTCGAGGCGCTCGAGCATCGCGTAGAGACCGCGCGCCGGCTCGATGAGCGTGCATTGCGACGGCAGGCCGGTGAGGAAATCCAGCGTCCGTAGCGACTTGGCCGGTGCGTGTCCCGACGCGATCGTCGCGTCGAGGAGCTGCGCGGCGCGCTCGCCGGTTGCCGCCATGTCGACATGAGGATACGTCCGGTACGCCACCAATCCATCGCAGTGCTGCATCATCGCGCGGGTGACGTTGGCGTGCAGATCGAGGCTCGCGATCACGGGAACGCGTGCGCCGACGACCTCGCGAACGCGCCGCAGCAGCTCGCCCTCGCCATCGTCGAGGTGCTCGCTCACCATGGCGCCGTGCAGGTCGAGATAGACGCCGTCGATCCCCGACAGGACTGACAGTCGCGCGACGAGCTCGCCGGCGATGCGCTCGTAGGCGTCGCGCGTGACCTGCGCCGAGGGCGACGCCGCGCCCCACACCAGTCCCTCGGTGCGATGTCCCATCGCGCGCAGTGCGGCGATGGCTCCGGCGGCGGGAATGTTGGCATCAGAGAGGCGCGGCGCGATGTCGGCGCCGAAGACCAGCGGCGGCCAGCCGCCGCCATCTTCGAATGCAGCGTAGCCTGCCTTGGTCGGCGCAAAGGTATTGGTCTCGTGCTGGAACCCGCCGACGGCGATGCACCCCATCGTTACTCCCGCGCCGCGGCGCATGGTACGCTGACGCGGGGTGAGAGTAGCCGGAATTTCGCAGGCGCGCAAACGCATTCCGCACCCCGCCGGCGCACTCACATTCACCGTTTGCAGGCCTTGCATCCTCTATGAGCGATCCGATCTGGCGCTGGAGCGCTACACGCATCGCCGCGGGCATCCGCGCGCGCGACATTTCGGCGCGCGAGGCGCTCGCGGCGTGCATCGAGCGCATGCAGGCGATTAATCCCAAGCTCAATGCCGTGACGGTGGATCTCTCCGAGGCCGCGCGTATGGCGGCGGACGAGGCCGATCGCGCGGTGGCGCGCGGCGACGCGCTCGGCTCGCTGCACGGCGTGCCCGTGACGATCAAGGAGAACGTCGACCAGGCGGGCTGCGCCACGACCAACGGCGTAGTCGGCTTCCGTAACGTGATGGCCAAGTCGGACGCACCCATTGTCGCCAACTGGAAACGCGCCGGCGCGATCATCCTCGGCCGCACCAACACGCCCGCGTTCAGCTTTCGCCTCGACACCGTCAACGACCTGCGCGGGCGCACCTACAGCCCGTGGTCGAAGACGCATACGCCGGGAGGATCGTCGGGTGGTGCGTCGTCGTCGGTCGCCGCCGGCATCACGCCGCTCGCGCACGGCAACGACATCGCCGGCTCGGTGCGCTTTCCGGCGTACGCGTGCGGGCTCGCAGGGCTGCGGCCCTCGTTCGGGCGCGTGCCCGCGTTCAATCTGACGCAGGCCGCGGAGCGCTCGATGTCTTCGCAGCTGATGTCGGTGCAGGGACCGCTGGCGCGCTGCGTCGCCGACGTCCGGCTCGGCTTGCAGGCGATGGCGGCGCGCGATGCGCGCGACCCGTGGTGGGTGCCCGCGCCGCTCGAAGGCGCGCCGTTGCCGAAGCGCGTCGCCGTCGTCACCGCGGCAGACGATCTCGGAGGCGCGAAGCTCCATCCGCACGTCGCCGCCGCGATCGAGCGCGCCGCGCGATGGCTTGCGGACGCGGGCTATGAAATCGTCGACGAGCCGACCCCCGGTTTCACGCGAGCCAAGGAGCTGTGGTTCGAGATGCAGATGCCCGAGTTTCGCGACTACATGCTTCCGATCATCGAGAAGGAAGGTGATGCGGGCATCCGCACTGCGGTGCGTTTCAAGCTCGAGAACGTTCCGCCGTCGCCGCCGCTGGCGTACATGAAAGCGCTCGCCGAGCGCAGCCGGCTGGTGCGCGAATGGACGCAGTTCATGGAGCGTGTTCCACTCGTTCTGGCGCCGATCTCCTCGGAGCCCGTGTACGCGCAAGGCTTCGATATCGAGAGCGCGGCGCGCACCGCGGCGCTCTGGCGCGAGTGTGCGACGATGATGGCGGTGCCCGTGCTCGGGCTTCCGGCGATGGCGGTTCCGACGGGCGTCGAGGACGGATTGCCCATGGGTGTGCAGATCATCGCGCCGCGTTTTCGCGAAGACCTTTGCCTTGCCTGCGCCGAGGCCATCGAGGCGCGTGCCGGCACCATCACGCCGATCGATCTGCTGTGGTGAGCCGCCAGTCTCGTCCATTGCGTTCCCTGCGGCGCTTGGTTATCGTGCTCCCTCTCGTGCGACCTCCCAAGGAATACTCATGAAACACCGCCGTTGCCTTGACCTCATGCTGGTCACCGCGCTGGCCGCGCTGACAGTTTGCGTGCCCGCCGTTCGCGCGCAGACCCTGCGCGTGGTCATGCATTCCGACCTGAAGATCGTCGACCCGATCTGGACGACCGCGTACATCACGCGCAACCACGGCTACATGATCTACGACACGCTATTCGCCACCGACGCCAACGGCAAGGTGCAACCGCAGATGGTCGACCGTTACGCGGTCACGACCGACGGTCTCGCCTACACCTTGACGCTGCGCGACGGGTTGCTCTGGCACGACGGCACGCCGGTAACCGCCGAAGACTGCGTCGCCTCGATCAAGCGCTGGGGCGCGAAGGACGCGATGGGCCAGAAGATGATGACCTTCGTCAAGGACTTCACCATCATCGACGCCAAGACCTTCCGCATCAACCTCATCTCACCAACCGGGCTCATCCTGAGCGGCCTGGGCAAGCCGTCGTCGGCGGCGCCGTTCATGATGCCCAAGCGCGTCGCGGACACGAGTCCCAACGACCAGATCAGCGATTTCACCGGTAGCGGCCCGTTCGTGTTCAAGAAGGACGAGTGGAAGCCCGGCGACAAGGCGGTGTACGTCAAGTTCGACAAGTACAGGCCGCGCGCCGAGCCGCCGTCTGGCATGGCCGGCGGCAAGGTGGTGAAGGTCGATCGCATCGAGTGGCGCGCGGTCGCCGATCAGCAGACCGCGGTCAACGCGCTGCTCGCCGGCGAGATCGACTACATCGAGCAGCCTGCACACGACCTGCTGCCAGTGCTCAAGAAGGACGCCGGCGTGAAGCTCGTGGATATCAATCCGTTGGGCAACCAGTATGCGTTCCGCTACAACTCCGCGGTCAAGCCCTTCGACAATCCGAAGATCAAGCAGGCGCTGCTCTACGCGTTCAACCAGGAGGACTTCCTCAAGGCGACCATCGGTGATCCGCAGTACTACAAGGTCTGCCTGGAAATGTTCATCTGCGGCACGCCGCTCGGCTCGACCAAGGGCATGGACGGACTGCTGACGTCGAACTTCGCCAAGGCCAAGCAGTTGCTGACCGAGGCGGGCTACGACGGCACGCCGATCGTGCTGCTGCACTCGACCGACCTGCAGGTGCTCACCAACCTCGCGCCAGTGGCCAAGTCGCTGATGGAAAAGGCCGGATTCAAGGTCGACATGCAGGATATGGACTGGCAAACGGTGGTCGCGCGCCGCGCCAAGAAGGACCCGCCTTCGCAGGGCGGCTGGAGCGCGTTCCTCACCTCGTGGGTTTCCGCCGACGTGCTCAACCCGGTGTCGACGGCGTTTCTTAACGCGAGCTGCGACAAGGCGCTGTTCGGCTGGCCGTGCGACGCGGAGATCGAGAAGCTGCGCGATCAGTTCGCGCGCGAAACCGATCCCGCGAAGCAGAAAGCGATCGCCGAGGCCGTGGTCGCGCGCTGGGCGCAGGATCCGACGCACGTGTTCCTCGGCCAGTGGTATCAGCCCGCCGCCGTGCGCAAGAACATCGATGGCTTCGTGATCGCACCGGTGACGGTGTTCTGGAACGTCACCAAGACCGGAAAGTGACGCCTCCGTCCAAGAGCAAGGCGCGAAGCGTCGCTGCGATTGGAAACGGTTGCGTCATCCCCGCGAAGGCGGGGATTCAAGTTGGCTGGACGAAAGTGGATTCCCGCTGGCACGGGAATGACGGCTGGATCGATCGCCACCGCGTCCTGAATTTGGCGGTGAGTTGATGCTCGCCTATCTCGCACGCCGCCTGCTCGCGACCATCCCCGTGATGGCGATCGTCGCGGTGCTGGTGTTTTCCATGCTGCGTCTCACGCCGGGCGATCCCGCCGCGATCATCGCCGGCGCCGCCGCCACCTCGCAGGACATCGTCGACATTCGCGCTCGACTCGGGCTCGACCAGTCGATTATCGCGCAATTCTTCCTGTGGATCGGCAACGTCCTCTCCGGCAATCTGGGCGAATCGTTCTTTTTCAAGAAGCCGGTCGCCGAGCTGGTCGCCGATCGCATCGGACCGACGTTCGCGCTGGCGATGACCACCATCGTGTTCTCGGTCATCGTCGCCGTTCCACTGGGCGTGCTCGCGGCGTGGAAGCAGGGCCACTGGATCGATCGGCTGGTGATGGGCTTTTCGGTGCTGGGATTCTCGGTGCCGGTGTTCGTCGTGGGTTATGTGCTCATTTATATCTTCGCGATCGAGCTCTCGTGGTTGCCGGTGCAAGGCTACCAGCCGATCGGCGACGGCTTCTGGGGGTTCCTGCAACGGCTGATCCTGCCCAGCCTCACGTTGTCGGTGATCTACATCGCCTTGATCGCGCGCATCACACGCACCAGCGTGATCGAAGTGCTGGGCGAAGACTACATCCGCACCGCGCGCGCCAAGGGACTTACCGACCGCGTCGTGCTCATGAAGCACGCGCTGCGCAATGCCGCGGTACCGATCGTCACCGTCATCGGCATCGGCGTCGCGCTGCTCATCGGCGGCGTGGTCGTGACCGAAAGCGTGTTCAGCATCCCTGGCCTGGGCCGTCTCACCGTCGACGCGGTGCTGGCGCGTGATTATCCGACCGTGCAGGCGGTGATCTTGCTGTTCTCGGCGGTGTATGTCGTGTTGAACCTGCTCGTCGACGTCGCCTACACGCTGCTCGATCCGCGGATACGCTATTGAGCACGTCTGTGCAACGTCTGCCGGCGGGCGACGCGCCCACCCACCAGGGCATTGCCGCGCTGCGTCGCGCGACGCGCAGCGGAACCGTCGTCGCCGGCATCGTCGTGCTCGCGCTCATCGTCGCGATGGGTCTCGCCGCTCCGCTGTTCACCGATTTCGATCCGACGTCGATCAACCCGGTCATGCGCAACAAGACGCCGGGAGCGATGGAGACCGCGCGCAGCGACGACGGAAAAACGATCGAGCTTCGGCACTGGATGGGCACCGACTCGCTCGGACGCGACGTTGCGAGCCGCGTGGTCTACGGCGCGCGCGCATCGCTGCTGGTCGGGCTCTCGGTCGCGCTGATCTCCGTGTGCATCGGCCTCGTAATCGGACTGACCGCGGGCTACGTGCGTCCGCTCGACGGCGTCATCATGCGCTTCATGGATGGGCTGATGGCGATTCCGGCGATCCTGCTCGCGATCGCTGTCGTGTCGCTGTCGTCGGCCGGCCTGCTGGCCGTAATCGTCGCCATTGTCATTCCCGAAGTCCCGCGCGTGGTGCGGCTGGTGCGCGCGGTGGTGCTCTCCGTGCGTGAGGAGCCCTACGTCGAGGCCGCGATCTCGATCGGCACGCCGACGCTGCCGCTGATTGTTCGCCACATCCTGCCCAACACGCTACCGCCGCTGATCGTGCAGGCGACCTACGTATGCGCGTCGGCGATCCTGATCGAGGCGATCCTTTCGTTCCTCGGCGTCGGCATTCCGTCGCAGGTGCCGACGTGGGGCAACATCATGGCCGAGGGACGCACGCTTTTTCGCGTCTATCCGCATACGATTCTCTATCCTGGGATCTTCCTGGCGCTCACGGTGCTCGCGGTCAACATGCTCGGCGACGGATTGCGCGACACCCTCGATCCGCGCCTGCAAAGGCGCCTGTGAGCAGCGTGCCTGCGGCGGGTGTGCCCGCCACCAGCGCTCCCGTGCTCGAGATTCGCGATCTTCGCATCGCGCTTCCGCCCGGTGGTGAGCGCGCGCTGGCGGTCGACGGAGCGAGTCTGACGGTCAACGCCGGCGAGATGGTGTGCCTGGTCGGCGAATCCGGGTCGGGCAAATCGGTCATCGCGCAGGCGACGATGGGCCTCTTGCCAGCGGCGCTCTCGCCGCGCGCAGGCTCGATCCTGCTCGATGGTGAAGACGTGCTGCACGCGAGCGAAGAGCGCCTGCGCGAGCTGCGTTGTACGCGCATGTCGATGGTGTTCCAGGAGCCGATGACCGCGCTCAACCCGGTGCTCACCTGCGGCGAGCAAATCGACGAGGTTCTGGCTACGCACACGTCGCTGGGTGCAGCCGAGCGTCGGGAGCGCACCTTGGCGGTGGTCGCCGACGTAGGGCTTCCGGAGGCGCCGCGCATGATCGCATCGTATCCGCATCAGCTCTCCGGCGGCCAGCGCCAGCGCGTGATGATCGCAATGGCGCTGGTGCTCAATCCGCGGCTTCTGATCGCCGACGAGCCGACCACCGCGCTCGACGTGACCACGCAGGCGCAGATTCTTGCGCTGCTGCGCGAGCTCCGCCGCGCGCACGGCACAGGCGTGCTCTTCATCACGCACGATTTCGGCGTCGTCGCCGAGATCGCCGACCGGGTGGCGGTGCTGCGCCAAGGCGAGGTGGTCGAATTCGGCGAGGCGCGCGCGCTGCTCACCCATCCGCAGCACGAGTACACGCGTCGGCTGATCGCCGCCGTGCCGAGTCTCAAGCCGCGCGAGCGCAGCGTCGCCGCGGACGCGCCGGTGGTGCTGGCCACGCGCGGCCTTTCCAAGAGCTATGCGCGCGGCCGCTGGTGGCGGCGCGGCGGCGACGTCGTGGTTGCGGCGAGAGACGTCACGCTGTCGATACGGCGTGGCGAGACGCTGGGCATCGTCGGCGAATCGGGATCGGGCAAATCCACGGTCGCACGCTGCATCGCACGCCTCGTCGAGCCTTCCGCGGGCGTGATCGCGCTCGACGGCGTCGACATCGCAACGCTCGGGGCGAGGACGTTGCGCCCGATGCGACGGCGCGTGCAGATCGTCTTCCAGGACCCTTACCGTTCGCTCAATCCGCGGCGAACTGTCGGGCAGGCGCTCATCGAAGGTCCGATGAACTACGGGCGAACGCGCGAGGCGGCGCTGGAGCACGCGCGCGCGCTGATGGACCTGGTGAAAATGGACGCGGCGGCACTCGATCGATTTCCGCACCAGTTCTCGGGTGGCCAGCGCCAGCGCATCTGCATTGCGCGCGCGCTGGCGATCGAGCCCGATCTGCTGATCGCCGATGAGCCGGTCTCCGCGCTCGACGTCTCGGTGCAGGCGCAGGTGCTCGCGCTGCTCGACCAGATCCGCGAGCGCCTGAACTTGGCGATGCTGTTCATCACGCACGATCTTCGCGTCGCCGCGCAGGTCTGCGATCGGGTCGCGGTGATGCAGCGTGGACGCATCGTCGAAAGCGGGCCGATCGCGGACGTGTACGCGAATCCCCAGCACGCGTACACTCGGGCCTTAATAGCCGCAGCGCCTGGTCGCAGCTGGCAATTCGGCAAAGGCTAGGGAGTCCTTCGAACATTCCGTTACAACTCTCGCCGCATGCGACGGCGGGTTTTGGAACTTTCGGAAGGCGCGTGCCTCGAAAAGCACGTATCGTGACCACGCGAGCCTTCCATTCGCTCGCATTTCCTCAAAGGCGCAGTCGCCGTGATCAATACACGCGCAAGACAAGCTCGCAAGATTGTCGCAAGATTCGCGCTGATTATCCCGTGCGGTCTTGGCGCCGCGCTGCCCGCGCATGCGACGCTCGGCGGGATCGAGGCATCGGTGTTCGCCGACCAGTCGCAGATCAGCGCGACGCTGCGCACGATGCCCAACGCGCGTTACACCATCCACGAACTTCGCGCGCCTTCGGGCACCGTGGTGCGCGAGTACGTGGCGCCGACCGGGATCGTGTTTGCCGTCGCCTGGCAGGGACCTGCGATGCCTGACCTTCGGCAGGTGCTCGGGGCGCATTTCGACGAGTATGTCGCGGCTGTTGCTGCGAGCCACAATAGGCGCGGACCGGTCTCGGTTCAGCTACCCGGTCTGGTCGTTCAATCCGGCGGGCACATGCGCGGCTTCATCGGCAAAGCCTATGTTCCGGAGACACTGCCACCGGGAGTTTCCTTGGACGACGTACGATGAAATCGTGGTATCTGCGACGCTGCTCGCTTATAGCGTCGCTGGCAGCCCTGCTGATGCTGGCGGGCTGCGGCGGCGGTGGCGGTGGGGACAACGGATCGTCGTCGCCGCAGCCGACGCAGAACGTGCAGCCCATTATCGTCGACGGCGGCCCCGCCGGAATACCGGACATCGCATTCACGACGCTCACGATCTGCGCGCCGGGCTCCACAACGAACTGCCAGACCATCGACCACATCCAGCTCGATACCGGCTCGGTGGGACTGCGCATCATCTCCTCGGTACTCTCGCCGGCACTTTCGCTGCCTCGGCAAACCGACGCGAATGGCAACCCGCTTGCGGAATGCGCACAGTTCGCGGATGGTTTCAGCTGGGGGTCGGTGAAAATCGCGGATCTGAGCATCGCCGGCGAGAAAGCGGCCTCGTTGCCCATCCAGGTTATCGGTGACGCTTCGTTGCCGACGATTCCCGCGAGTTGCTCAAGCAGCGGGCCGCCGGAGAATACGGTTACTGCGTTCGGCGCCAACGGATTGCTCGGTGTCGGCCTGTTCCTGCAGGACTGCGGCGCAGGTTGCGCGCAAAGCGCGATTCCCGGCACGTATTACAGCTGTCCCGCAAATGGGTGCGTTCCGGTTGCTGCAGCGTTGAACAAGCAGCTGCAGAACCCGGTCGCATTGTTCAGCAGCGACAACAATGGCGTCGTCATTCAGCTTCCTGCAATCCCTGCGGCGGGCGCTGCGACGGCGAGCGGATCGCTGATCTTCGGCATCGGCACGCAGTCGGACAACGCGCTCGGCGGCGCAGCGGTTCTCACGGTGGACCCGAATACCGGCTACATCGTCACCAATTTCGGCGGCGCGTCCTATCCGGACAGCTACATCGACAGCGGGTCGAGCCTCCTGTTCTTCGGGTCTCACACATTCCCGATCTGCACCGGGCCGGCCGCGGGTCTCTACTGTCCGCCCTCGACACAGGCACTTTCCGCGACACTGCAGGGCATCAACAGGGTGACCAGCACTGTCAATTTCAGTGTCGCCAACGCCGACCAACTCCTCAACGCGAATCCGACCTTCAACGCGTTCACCGGCATCGCGGCGCCGAACCCCGATCCCTTGAGCTTTGCCTGGGGCCTGCCTTTTTTCTTTGGCAGGAGCGTCTATACGGCCATCGAGACGCGCAGCACGCCTGGCGGCACGGGGCCGTATTTCGCTTTTTAGCCAAGGGGACCCGCCGCTCGTATAGTTTTGATCCTGGGCCCGCATCGAGATTCTGCCGCCCATGATCCCCGTTTGCGATCGACCTGCCCGTTCGCGCCTCACTTCCGGAGATTCACCATGACTTTCAACTCCGCGCCACGACATTGTTCCGTCGCTCCGATATCTGCGGCGTTCACCCTGGCACTGGCCGGGATCGCAGCGCTGGCACTTTGCCCCGGCCAAGCCTCGGCCGCATCGCCTATGGCTGCGGAGGCATCGGGTCTGCCCGACATGGCGAGTATCGCCGCACGGCTCGCGCCGGCCGTGGTGAATATCAGCGTAAGCGGGACGCGAACGATCTCGACCGTCGGCGATGCCGCGGGCGAAGTAGAGGACGACGAGTTCGGAGCGCAGGACCCCGATGCAATGCGCGATTTTCTGCGCCGCTTTCAGCAGCGCTTCGGCGGGCTGCCGCCACAAATGCGCATGCCGATGCGGGCCGAGGGCTCGGGGTTCATCGTGCGAGCGGACGGCGTCATCCTGACCAATGCGCATGTCGTCAGCGACGCCGAGGAAGTGCTCGTGAAGCTCACCGACCGCCGGGAATTCCGCGCCAAGGTCCTGGGCGCCGACAAGCTGACCGACATCGCCGTGCTCAAGGTCGACGCCGACAATCTGCCGGTGGTATCGCTTGCTACGCCCGGGCATCTTCGCGTCGGAGAGTGGGTACTGGCGATCGGCTCACCGTTCGGGTTCGAGAGTTCGGTGACAGTCGGCGTGATCAGCGCCACCAAGCGGGTCTTGCCTGGAGATGGAGCGGTATCGTTCATCCAAACCGACGCGGCAGTCAATCCCGGCAATTCAGGCGGCCCCTTGATCAACGTGCGCGGCGAGGTGATTGGAATCAACTCGCAGATCTTTACAGGTACCGGCGGTTTCCAGGGATTGTCCTTCGCCGTCCCGATCGAAGTTGCCAAGCGTGCCGAGCAGGAGATACTGACCGGGGGTGAGGTTCATCATGCGAAGCTTGGGGTCAAGCTGCAACAACTGGACCAGACCCTTGCCGAGTCGTTCAAGCTCGACAACCTTCGTGGCGCGTTGATCGTGGACGTCAAGAAGGGCGGCGCTGCCGATCGGGCTGGCCTCCAGAGCGGCGACATCGTGCTGGCGATCGACGGCCACCACGTCGAAGATATCCAGGACCTGTCCGAGCGAGTGGATACGGCCAGCGCCGGCGATCGAATCGATATGTCGATATGGCGTCATGGCCAGTCGCAGACTCTTCACGCCGAGTTGGAGGACGGCAGGGTTCGGGCGGTGCAAAATACTGATTTCGAAGGTGCCGAACCGACCATCCGTCTGGGGCTTGCGGTCCGTGCGCTGCAACCCGATGAGAAGCGTCAATCAGGAATCAGCGCAGGATTGCTCATCGAGCATGTCACCGGCGCTGCA
>DASXBS010000051.1:0-9597 GCA_036491555.1 Casimicrobiaceae bacterium | reverse complement strand
TCACGCACCAGGGCGACCTCATCTTCGCGACGTGGTTCACCTATGATGTCGACGGCGCGCCGTTGTGGCTATCGGCGACCGCGTCGAAGATCTCAGCCGGCGTTTACAGCGGGACACTTTTCCGAACTACAGGACCGGCGTTTAACGCGGTGCCGTTCGATCCGACGAAGGTCATCAGGACGCCGGTAGGGACCCTTACGTTGACGTTCGGCAACGGCGACAACGCAACGTTCACCTATACGGTAACGGTCGGCAACCCCCCGGTCAGCGTGACACAAACCAAGCAGCTGACGCGCCAGGTGTTCCGCGCTCCCGGGACCGTGTGCCAGTAAGCGTGCGCCCATAAAAGCCATTTGCATTGACGGCCGCAGTTGGCCGAAAAGCACTCTCTAAATTGCGGATTACTGCCCGATCGCGAAGCGCACCGCGTTGGTCGCTCGCGGCGTTGGCAGCGGTCACCGATGAGCCTTGAAGGTCGTTTGCAGCCAGCCGCGCGATCCCGCTCGCCAGACCCAGCGGCGTGCTGGCGAGCACCGTATAGCCGAAATACACGTTACCCTGCGCATCGACTGTGATCGGGGTATTGACGTAGACGGCGGCATCGAACGCGTCCTTGTGCAGGAGATACTGCGTGGTTCCGTAGAAGGCCTGCATCTGCACGGTTCCTGCGGCGGAATCGACACCATCGCGGAAGAACAGCTTGCCGCCCGCTCCGGGAAAGTAGATGCGGCCGCCCGCATCGAGCGCGGTGTTATAGCTCGGCGTCCAGTTGTGCGGTGGCAGGATGTAGTCGCTGTCGGCCGACCAAAGCAACGCGCCGCTGGCCCCCGCATGCGCTTCGACCCGAGATGCGCCCATCGCGGCCGTCTTCACCGGGACGAGCACGGTGTTGCGCGTAGAGAGCACCGGCGAGCCGTGATGGATCAGCAGCGCGCCACCTGGCGAGTACTGGGGCATGAGGTCGACCTGTGTGTTCCAGCGCAGTCGTGCCAGCGTCTGCGTCGTGGTCGCGCTATGCGCCACGCTCCCCGGCTGCGGAGGCGGCAGTGGCGATGCCGCTCAGCGCCGAGTGCTGCGCATCGCGCCCGTACCCCGACCAGGCCGGTCCATTGACAGGCGGAGGAGAACCGTTGTCTCCACTGCCGCCTCCGCAGCCGGCGAGTGTGGCGCATAGCGCGACCACGGCGATCGAAGCGACATGGAAGCTGCGTGGACCTCCGCGATCGTGCGCTGTGCTCATTCGCGCATCCTGCCTTGCCCGCAGGTGCAGAGCAAGCTGACCGCCGCAGCGAATCGCGACGTGAGCGAGGCTGTCGGCTGGATACGTTGACGGTATTGTGATGTCGTCGCGATCGATCATCTTGTCCAACCGCTTGTCGATAACCACTGGTGGGCGCCCGCGCTGCAAGACTAGCGTACCGCCGCCTTGCTCGGAAGCTTGTGCGAAGGGCGCATGCAGTGGTATTGCAGCGGATCCACGCTCCGGCGTCCTCGTCCCCTGTGGCCTTTCATCCTCCAGCGCACGCTCATGTCCTCGATCGAAATCAGCGAAGAGCTAGGCGTGCGCTATCTCCACTTCGGCTCGCACTGGATCCAGGGTGCGATGCGCATCGCGCGCCCGTGGGCGCTCGAGCTCGATTACACGCGCGACATGATGCTGCCGTTGGTGCTCCATCCTGCGCGAGGCTGGCCGCGCACCTCGCTGCAGGTCGGTCTGGGCGCGGGATCACTCACCAAGTTCCTGCACCGGCATCGCCCCGAAGCGCGCCTGAAGGTCGTCGAAATCTCGCCCGAGGTCGTCACCGCCGCGTGGCAATTCTTCAAGCTGCCCGACGCGTCGCGTCGGCTCGATGTCGAGGTCGCCGACGGCCACGAGTTCATGGCGCGCACCACGCGCGAATTCGATCTGATCCTGGTCGACGGCTTCGACGCCAAGGCACGCGCCGGCATGCTCGATTCGGTGCCTTTCTACGTCAACTGCCGCGCCCGCCTCGCGCAGGGCGGCATGCTGGTCACCAACCTGCTCACCCGGCGCGGCGATGCCAGCGCAGCGATCGCTCGCCTCCGCCAGGCGTTTGGCGAGCACGTTCTCGCCTTACCTCCTTGCGAGGGCGGCAACACCGTGACGCTCGCGCACGCGCCGCTGCGCATCGGCTACGACGCGCTGCGCGCCAATGCGCACAAGCTCAAGCGCGACACCGGATTAAACCTGCTGCCGACCGTCGCACGCCTGATCAAGTCGCGGGGAGGCAACGCACTGGTGATTTGATGCGTAGCCGCTGGTTGCTCGAAGATTAATGGATCAGGTCGCTGCGGCCCGGCATCACCAATGCCCGCGGATCGGTGGTCGTCGCTTCATCGGGGGTGGTCGACCACTCCGCGGGCCAGTCGGGCTGTGCAGCTACTTCGTGCTCCCACGAATAACGCACGCGTGGTGCGACGTCGCGCTTGCGGTACGCGAACCCGCACAGCGCGCCGATCAGCGCGCCGCTCAGATGTGTTTCCCACGATGCGCCGGGCTCGATCGGCAACACACCCCAGACCAGTGCGCCATACATGAAGCAAACCAGCAGCGATGCCGCGATCGCGCGCCGGTCGCGGCGCAGCAGTCCCGCGACCAGGATGTAGGCGACCAGACCGTAGGCGACCCCGCTGGCGCCGATGTGCACCGCCTCGCGACCAAACAGCCACACAGCGATGCCGGGTCCGAACAGTACCGCCAGGAAGACTGGTCGCGCCGAGGTCGGGTAGAGGTGCAGCAGCACCGTTCCCAGCACCAGGAGCGGCAGCGAATTGGCGAGCAGATGCGCGAAGTTGGCATGCAGGAACGGCGCGGCGACGATGCCGATCAGGCCGCCGAGCTCGCGCGGACGAACGCCGAAGCGCTGCAGGTCGAGATCGAGTGCCCAGTTGAAGGCCAGCACGATCCATAGCAGTGCGACGAAGGCGACTGCGATCTCGACCGCGATGCGAAAGCCGACGCGCACGTGTGGCGCGCCGGTATACGTCGGGTCGGGACTGTGGATCTGCATCGCTCGCCGAATGTGGGGGTGAGGTCGCGTTGCGCCGGAAAGGCGGCGTCAGGGGCCATTGCCTCGAACGTGGGGATGCATTGCGCAATCACCAGTGCACTGACCGCCTGCATCCGCGATCGGCCCGTGGTCTACAATTTGCGTGAGGCGCTAGTACACGCGCCCACCGTCGAAGAACTCGTGCAGCATGAATTCTTCGAGCGCTGCGGTGTCACGCTCGCGTGCGGACAGCGTGACGTTGCGCCCGAGCCGGTGCGACTCCCACACGAAATCCTCCTTTTCGTGCTCGCGGATGATGACGATCATTCGGCGCACCACCGCGAGGTGCATGTCGGGATTGTTGCCCTTGCGCACTTCGAACACCTGTGGCGTGCGCCGTCCGACGTCGCGGTTCCATCCGTAGAACTCGAAGACGGCATCGTCGTAGGCCATGCGCTTGATTTCGAAAATGCCGCCGCCGTTTTTCGGTTGTTGCGTCGCAGCTCCCGTCGCTGCGCGCGGAAGGTTGGCCGCGAGATTGCGCTTGTACTGCTCGTCAGGGTCTTCGGAGGGCGCTTCGCCACGCGCGCGGCGGCGCGCCTCGATGAACGAGGCGAGGTCGCCGGTCGCGGGCGGCGGGGGGGTCGCCGCGACCGGCGGCGTCGGCGGTGTCGGGGTCGGAGGAACGGGCGAGGGTGGCGGCGCGACGATGGCGGGGGCAGGCGTGGGCGCGACCAGCGCCTGCCGCGGCGGCGTGCGCGGCACCACCTTCGGAGGCCGCACCGGCGGGGCGATCGCGGCCTGCGTCTCGCGAGGCACGTCGGGCGGCGCCGCGGTCACCGGCGGGGCGACACGCGCCTGCGGAGCAAGCTGCACCTGCACCGGCGCGGTCGCCACCACCTCGTCGGCGGGCTCGTTGCCGGCGATGGGCAGGTGCGGCAGCCACACCAGCAGCGCGACGATATGGACGAGCAGCGACAGCGCGAGCGTCAGCCATATCGTGCGGATGGTGACCCGCTCGTGGGCGTCGCGTGGTTGATCCTGCCAGCGGCTCATCGCGTGCTCTGGTTACCCCCATCGGGCGATGGCATACGCTTCCATGCAAGCTTCGGTTCAGACTGCAGTCGCAGCCGTGTGGTGTGGACCACGCCCGCGCGCCACACGTTCCAGAGCCCGCCGTTGCGCCGGCGGAGGCCTAGACGAATGTCAGCGCTGGGTCGAGTAGTTGGCGGGAATCCACGCGTAACCGCTGCCCTCGCTGGGCAAGTCACCTAGCCCCGGAAAAGCGAGGTGCGCGGCACCGACCTAGTAGCCCTGCCTGACCGCGTCGGCATACGCCTTCTTGCGCTCCTTCGCCGCCAACTTCGAATCCGTATCGAACTTGATGGTGACCGAAGACTCTTGAAACCGCGGCATTCGCGGCGACGCAGATCAGGCAAGCCGAGGCGAGCGCGAATGCGGGGCGCGACAAGCGGGAAAGGCTCATGGCGTGTTTCCTGGCGTGGAGCAGGGCATGAATGATAAATCAATCGCTGAGCGAGCGCTTTCTGCCAGGCGCCGCCCATTGCGCACCGTCGCGGGCGTAGCGGTATAGTGACGCGTCGATTCCAGGGAGCCGCACTTGCCCCAACGCACGCTCACACCCAGCAAAATCGTCCAGTCGTTGGACCATTACGTGATCGGACAGGAGGAAGCGAAGAAGACCGTCGCCGTCGCGGTGTACTCGCACTTCAAGAAAATCGAGAAGTCGCGTCGCGACGCGACACCGATCGTGAAGAGCAACGTGCTGCTCATCGGCAACACCGGCACCGGCAAGACGCTGATGTGCTCGACGCTGGCGACGATCCTCGACGTTCCCTTCGTGACTGCCGAGGCCACCTCGCTCGCGCACAACCGCTACGTCAACGAGGAAATCGAGGCGATCCTGCAGCGCCTGGTGGAAAAGGCGGCAGGCGACATCGCGAAGGCCGAGCAGGGCATCGTCTTCATCGACGAGATCGACAAGCTGCGCGCGGCCGAAGGACAGAAGCAGAACACCTCGGGCGAGAGCGTGCAGCACGCGCTGCTCAAGATCATGGAAGGCTCGCAGGTCCGCCTCGGCAGCGACCGCTATCTCGACACCACCAACGTGCTGTTCATCTGCGGCGGCGCGTTCGTGGGGCTGCAGGAAATCGTGACGCAGGCGCGCGCCTACAAGTTCATCTCGATGGTGCGCGACGACACGCAGAAAGTGCTCGACCGTCTCAACTCGCGCGTGAAGCCGACCGACCTGGTCACGTTTGGATTGATACCGGAATTCACCGGCCGGCTCCCTATCGTCTCGCACTTCAAGGACCTGACGCGAAAAATGCTGGTTCGCATCATGGTTGAGCCGAAGAACTCGATCGCCACCCAGTTCCAGGAAATCTTCCGCAATGAAGGCGTCGAGCTGGTCATCGAGCCACGCACCTACGAGCAGATTGCCGACCTCGCGTTCGAGTACCAGAACGGCGCGCGCAGCCTGCGCGGGATCTTTGAGGAAATGATGACGCCCATTTTGTACGAGCTTCCCGACCGCAACGATGTCGAGAAGGTGGTCATCACCTCGCTGTTCAGCGACGCGACTTTCGTGCGCAGGCAAAGCGCACCTTAGCGCGGCGCGATGGCGCCAGCGCCGGCGGTGGCTACAGCCGCGGCGGTAACCGCGAACGCTTGAGGTTCGGGCGCTTGTCGAACGAGGGCTTGCGTGCCGAGCTGCGCTCGATCAATTCGACGACAGTGGACAGCGCCGTCTCCAGCTGACGATCGTGTCCTGCTGCGGCGTCCTGCGGCGCGTTGTCGACCTCGATCTGCGGATCGGTGCCGTAGTTCTCCACGCCCCAGCCGACATCGTTGAACCAGAACCCATACTCGGGCTGCGTGGTCTGCGTTCCGTCGACGAGCGTGTGCCGCGGCCAGATGCCGACGACGCCGCCCCAGGTTCGTGTTCCGACCAGCGGTCCGATGCCCATCAGCTTGAAGCAATGCGAAAAGATGTCCCCGTCGGAGCCGGCGTGCTCGTTAGCGAGCGCGACCACCGGCCCGTTGACCGCTTCGTCCGGATAAGGTGCCGGCAGCTGCCAGCGCGAGAATCTGGAGCCGATGCGCTTGCGCGCGACTTTCTCGAGCAGCAATTGCGAGACGTGGCCGCCGCGGTTGTAGCGAACGTCGATGATGAGACCGTCGCGGTCGCATTCACCCGCGAAATAGCGATGGAACTCGGCGAAGCCTGCCGACATCATGTCGGGCAGGTGCAGGTAACCGACGCGGCCCTTTGACTGCGTATGCACCCACGCGCGGTTCTTCTCGACCCATTCACGATAGCGCGCCGGAATTTCATCGCTCAGCGTGGTGACCAGCACCTTGCGCTGCGTATTCGGGTGCGCGCCATTGCCGCGGCCCGCCGCGAGCGCGAGCTCGACCTTGGTGCCCGCCTGATGCACCAGCAGCGACTCGGGCGGGCGCTCGCGCGAGGTGCGCTGGCCATTGACCGCGACGATGCGCTCGCCGGGCTTGGCCTCGACGCCGACCGCATTGAGCGGCGAGTCGGCGAGCGCGTCCCACGCGTCGCCGCACACGATGCGCGTGATTTCGTAGCCTGCGTCGTCCCCGGCGAAGCGCAGGTCAGCCGCGAGATAGCCGAGCGCGACTTGCGGTGGACGCCGGTGATCGCCGCCCATCTCATAGGCGTGCGACGTGCCGAGCTCGCCTTGCATCTCCCAGATGAGGTCGGACAACTCGGCGCGCGTGGTCACGCGCTCGAGCAGCGGCTCGTAATGGCGATACGCCGCGTCCCAGTCGATCCCTGACATGTCGGCGACCCAGAACTGGTCGCGCTGCAGCCGCCAGACCTCGCGCAGCATTTGCCGCCATTCCTTGCGCGGCTCGACCGACACGCGGATGCGATCGAGATCGATCCAGCCGCTCTTGCGCGACGGAGCTTCCGACGCCGGGGACGCTTCGCGCGGCATGTCGGTCGGGCGGTTGGCGGCGATCGCGCGCAGGCGCTTGGCATCGCGGACCAGAAGCGTGATGTGATCGGCGCCGATCGCGAAACGGTCGGCGCGCTCGACCAGCGTTTCGGCACGCAGCGTGGCGAAATCGAACGCCTCCAGACGGCCAGGGCCCTCCTTGTGGCCGCCGCGACCGTGCGCGCCCACGATCGGCAGTACCGACCAGATGACTTTGTCACCGGCGACTCCCGCGATCTGCCCGAAGCGGTTCTCGGCGACGGGGAACGCCGCGACGCGGCGCTCGATGCCGTCGAGGTCGACGCGAATCTGCGCCGGCGCTTGCGCAATCTTCGCGGCTTTCTCGGCCCGGGCGATCGCGTCGTCAGCATTGAGGCCCTTCGGCAGGGGGTCGAACGGCGGCGCGCCGCCGGCCTGCAGCGCGACCAGGTATGGCCGCGCGGCGCGCGGGAACGACAGCTCGAATTGCACGCTGTCGTAGACCGGGTCGAAGGTGCGCAGCGACAGGAAATACAGATAGCGGCCGTCGGGGTCGAAAGCTGGCGCGTAATCGCGGAATTCCGGCTCGGTCACCAGGACGCTGCGCGCACCGGCGACGTCGTGCAGCTTGATCGCGCAATGGCGCAGCGACGTCCAGTAGCTGTAGGCGAGCCAGGCGCCGTCGGGCGACCAGGCGAGGTCGTCGCTTCGCCCCGTCTCGCTGCGATCGATCACCGTGAGCGCACCGCTGTCGAGGTCGCCGATCATGACCTCGTTGCGCTGGTTGGCAATCGCGATGCGCTTGCCACGCGGGGACGCGCGCATGGCCACGACGTGGCCGACATCCCACGCCAGCGTTCGCGACGCGGCGTCCGCGAAAACCTCGACGCGCTCCTCGCCGCTGCCATCGCCGATGGCCACCAGCGTGCTGCCGTCATCGAGCCACTGGCCGAGGCGCAGCCTGCCCGCGTAGTCGTCGCCGTGCTGCGTGACCGCGCCTTCCCACAAGGCGAACGAGAACAGCTTGCCGCGCGCGTCGACAGCGACGCTGTGCCCGCGGGGATGGACACTGATCGAGCCCAGCTGATCACCTGCGGGAACAAACTTGCGCGCAGCCTGCGTTCGATGCGAGGGCAGTGCGACGTCGATGCGTTTCGCGCGATCGCTTGCCGGGTCGAAAAGCCACAGATCGGCGCCACATTGATACGTGATCCGGTGCCCGTCGGTGCTTGCGTTGCGCGCGTAGTAGTCGTCGTGATCGGTATGGCGGCGAAGGTCGCCACCGTCGGGACCGCACGAATACAGGTTGCCTACGCCGTCGGCGTCGGACAAGTACCACACGCGATCGCCGATCCACATCGGGCTGGTGATGTTGCCGCGAAGCTCGCTCATGCGCCGGTAGGTCCCTGCACCTTCGGCATCGATCCACAAGTGACCCGCGGTTCCGCCCCGATAGCGTTTCCAGCGCGCCGGATCCGCGGTGTTGCGTCCGATCAGCCGCCGCGTTCCGGGGCCGAACGCGAGATGGTTCACCTGTCCGAGCGACAGGAGCTGCGGGATGCCGCCCGCCGGATCGAGTGTGTACGCGCGGTAGTTGCGAAAGAACGGCTGCCCGTAGGTGCTGACGAAAAGGATGTGTCCTTCGGGAGTCCACCCGCGCACGATCACGTCGGGGCCGAGCCAGGTCATGCGCCGCGCCTCGCCGCCGTCGGACGACATCAGCCAGACTTCCGGGTGCTGCTCGTCGCGGCTGACGAACGCGAGCCATCGTCCGTCCGGCGAGAAACATGGCGACGACGGCTCGGACAGGCCCGCGGTTAGCCGCCGCGCGATCCCCCCGGAGGCGGGAACGCGCCAGAGGTCGTCATCGCTGACGAAAACGATGCTGTCGCCGTGCAATGTGGGGAAGCGTAGATAAGCGGAATCGGGCATGGGAAGCAGGCAATCGATCGCGAAGCGCGATTGTAGAGAATCTCGTGCCAGTCGGGAACGCGAATAATCACGTCGCGGCGCGCGGCGCGATGTCGTAGCATCCGGATAGGCGGACGCTTGCGTGCAAATGTGCTAGCGTCCCGCCCGTGCGCCTCCCGTTCCCGAATCTGCTCTCGTCCCGCCACGGGCGCCTGACGGCGTTTTTCCTGCTGTATATGACCGAGGGCATCCCGCTCGGCTTCACCGCGACCGCGATCGCTACGCAGATGCGCCGACAGGGGCTCGATGCGGCCGCCATCGGCGCCTTCGTCGGCTCGCTGTACCTGCCGTGGGCGTTCAAGTGGGTGACCGGGCCCTTCGTCGACGCCTTCTCGTCGGACCGCTTCGGTCGCCGCCGGCTCTGGATCCTGATGATGCAGGCCGGCATGATGGCGACGCTGCTCTTCGCGATGCCGGTGAATTTCTCGACCGAGCTCGGGCTTTTCACCGCGATCATCCTGGTGCACAACTGCTTCGCCGCGACGCAGGACGTCGCCATCGACGCGCTGGCGGTCAACGTCCTGCCTGAGCACGAGCGTGGCGTCGCCAACGGCGTCATGTTTGCCGGTCAGTCGATCGGACAGGCGATCGGTGGCTCAGGCGTGCTGTTCCTGATGGCGGTCATGCCTTTTGCGAGCACGTACGTT
>DASXBS010000050.1:0-4223 GCA_036491555.1 Casimicrobiaceae bacterium | reverse complement strand
TTCGCTATATGGCACCTAGCCCTTGACGACCGGTCTCATTCTTTTTGCGCATGGCGCACGCGATCCGCGGTGGGCAGAGCCTTTCGAGCGCCTGCGCGAGAAAGTGGTACGCGCGCGACCGGGAACGCCCGTGCGCCTCGCCTACCTGGAACAGATGCGCCCCGATCTGGACACCGCCGTCGACGAATTGCTCGAGATCGGCTGCCGAGTGATCTGCATCGCGCCCGTGTTCCTGGGCCAGGGCGGGCATGTTCGCCAGGATCTCCCCGTTCTGGTGCAAAGCGTGTCGTCGCGCCATCCCGAGGCGCGCATTGCGCTCGCCGAGGCTGTAGGTGAGAACGACGCGGTGCTCGACGCCGTGGCGGCGGCCTGCCTCGCCGTGCTTACCGACTGAGGGCCGTTCTTGCACGTCGCTGTGCTCGGTGCGGGCGTAGTCGGGTTGGCGACGGCGCACTACCTCTCGCGCGACGGGCACGAAGTCACCGTCGTCGACCGTAATGATGGCGTCGGACTAGAAACCAGCTACGCCAACGGCGCGCAGCTCTCGTACAGTTATGTCGCGCCGCTCGCCGGTCCCGGCGTGCTGCCGAAGATTCCTCCGTGGCTGCTGCGTCGCGATTCGCCGTTGCGCTTCTATCCAGCACTCGATGTGCAGCAGTGGCGCTGGCTTATCGAGTTCGTCCTCGCCTGCAATCGTGCGCAAAGCGATCTCACCACACGAAGGCTGCTGGCACTGTCTTTTTACAGTCGTCGACTAATGCACGCGCTGCTCGCGGACGTCGCGCTGGATTTCGGACATGCGACCAATGGCAAGCTCGTCGTCTTTTCCGATCCGGCGGGGTTTGAAGGCGCGCGTCGGCTGGTCGACTACCAGCGCTCGCTGGGCTGCGACCAGGATGCACTCGATCGCGACGCGTGCCTCGAGCTCGAGCCGGCGCTGGCGTGCGCAGGTTCGAGGCTGGGCCCGCGCGTTGTCGGCGGCATCTACACGCGCAGCGAGGAAGTCGGCGACTGCTATCGCTTTTGCGTCGGGCTCGAGCGTCACCTCGCCGGACATGGCGTCCGGTTTGCTCTCGGAACGTCGATCTTGGCGCTGCGCCTGGGCAGCGGGCGCATTACGCACGCCACCACCTCGGCGGGAGATTTGAGCGCGGATGCCTTCGTGATCGCGCTCGGCGTTCACGCATCGGCGATCGCACAGCCGCTGGGGATCCGCCTGCCGATTTACCCGCTCAAGGGTTACAGCCTTACCTTGCCCGTCATTGGGGCCGCGCCGCGCATCAGCGTGACCGATTTCAAGCGCAAGGTAGTCTACGCGCCTCTGGACAATGCGGGCATCGCCGAGCTGCGCGTCGCCGGCATGGCCGACATCGCAGGCTACTCGACGCGCATAGACCCGGTGCGCATGAAACAGCTTGTGGCGGAGACCAGCAGCGCATTCCCCGAAGCAACCGACTTCAGCGCCTCGCCCGAGCGCATGCAGGCGTGGAGCGGATTGCGACCGGCCACACCCAAGGGGACCCCGATGCTTGGAAGGACCCACGTGCCGAACCTGTTCTTGAACTGCGGACAGGGCGCGCTGGGTTGGACGCTGGCGCTGGCCTGCGGCAGGGTCGTCGCCGATACGATCGAGGGGCACCCGGCGGCCATAGGTATGGATGGGTTTGCCGTGCCGACCTAACGTTCACTGTCGACCAGCGCACCTAACCTATCAGATAAGCGCCGTAACACGATGATTGTTAACATTGTTGCAGCTTACCAATTCAGTTACAACAGCTTGTCGAGTGTCACCGGTAATTCGCGGACGCGCCTGCCCGTCGCGTGGAAAATGGCGTTGGCGATGGCGGCTGCGGTGCCGACGATGCCTATCTCACCCAGGCCCTTGGCCCCGAGGGGACTGATCCGATCGTCCTGTTCGTCGACGAACACGACGTCGATATCGCGAATGTCGGCGTTGGACGCCAGGTGATACTCGGCGAGATTGCGGTTCATGAAACGAGCCAGACTATCGTCGCGCTGGGTTTCCTCGAACAGCGCCATTCCGATTCCCATAACCACCCCGCCCAGAATCTGGCTGCGCGCGGTGATGGGATTGAGGATCTTGCCGGCGGCCACCGCGTTCACCACGCGCGTAACGCGCACCACGCCGAGTTCCTCGTCGACCCGCACCTCGGCGAAGATCGCAGAGTGCGTGTAGCTCGCAGCGCGTTTGGAGCCAATGAGGGATGGTTTTGCCGTCTTGTTCGCCTCCAGCTTCTCAACGCCCGCCGCTTGCAGGACATCGGCGAGCGTAACCGCGCGCGAGTGATCATCCCGGTGCTGGATGCGATCGTCGACCAGTCGCAAATCGGCGAACCGTGAGCGCGACAACGGCGACGACTTGATCCTGCGCGCGCTTTTGAAGAGATCGTTGCGCAGCGCTTCACACGCAGCCGCGACGGCGGATCCGGCCGAGGTCGCCGTCCACGAGCCTCCTTCGACGGGTGCTTGCGGAAGCGACGAGTCGCCGAGCTTCACGCTCACCCGTTCGATCGGGATGCCGAGTGTGTGCGCGGCGATCTGGGAAAGCACCGTGTACGTTCCGGTGCCAATGTCGGAGGTCGCTACGCCTATCTCGACATGGCCGCCGCGCTCGACGCTGGCGCGCGCCGACGTCTTGGTGAACATCGCTTCCCAGATGCCGCCCGCCATGCCCCAGCCGATCAGCTCGTGGCCATCGCGCATCGACCGCGGCGCCGCGCTGCGCCGATCCCAGCCGAAACGCCTGGCGCCTTCCTGGTAGCAGTTGCGCAGCTCCTTGCTAGTAAAGGGTTTGTCTTCGTTCTGGTCGCGCTCGGCGTAATTGCGCAGTCGCAATTCGATCGGATCGATGGCCGCGGCGTGCGCGAGTTCGTCCATCGCCGATTCGAGCGCATAGACGCCCAGCGTTGCACCAGGTGCGCGCATGTCGGTAGGCGTCGGGGTGTCGATGCGGGCAAGACGGTAAGTGAGCTTCACGTTGTCGCACTGATACGCGAGCCCTGACCAATCCACCACCGACTCTTGATGCTCCTCGAACCGCGAGGTGCCGGCGATGGCGTCGTGCATCACCGCCTGCAGATGTCCATCGCGATCGGCGCCGAGCGCCACGCGCTGCAAGGTGTCCGGGCGATAACTCACGCTGAAGCCCTGATCGCGCGTTAGCGTCACGCGCACCGAGCGCTGCAGATCCAGCGCCGCCATCACCGCCAGGAAGAGCTGGTACTGAGGGCGAAGCCCGATCCCGAAGGCACCGCCGACGTAGGGCGCGACGACGTGGACCTTGTCGGGCGTCAATCCGAACACCGCCGACACGTACGAGCGCGTATTTAAGACTCCCTGTGTCTTGTCGTGCACTGTGATCTTGCCGTCGTCTTGCCATTCGACCGTCGTAGCCTGCAATTCCATGGGGTTGTGGTGCTCGATGGCGACGCGATATTCGTGGTCGACGTGCAACGGCGCGCTTGCCATGGCCGCGGCCGCGTCGCCGCGCGGCTCGGGCGGAGGGCCGCTGCGGCGCTTGGCGGGCTCGGCGGCCGATTCCCGTACCCGTTCGACGTCGATCGTGGCGGCATCCGGTCTGTATTCGACGCGCACCAGCGATGCCGCATAGCGTGCGGTTTCGAGGTCCTCGGCGACGACCAGCGCGATCGGCTGGCCGCTGAAGTGGATCCTGCCATCGCGCAGCGGGCGAAACGGGCGCCCGGGTGGGCCCACGGCGTCGTGATACTTGTAATTGAACCATGCCGCTCCCGGGCGTTTCTTGTGCGTGTAGACGCGCAAAACCCCCCGTACGGCGAGAGCCGCGCGCATATCGATGCGCGCGATGCTTCCTTTGGCGATGGCGGCTGACACGACCCAGCCGTGCGCGAGTGCCCGGGCGGGAAAATCGCCCGCGTAGCGCGCGCGCCCAGTGACCTTCAGCGCGCCGTCAACGCGCGTGTGCCATGCACCGGGAAAGGGGGAGACGGCTGGCATAATGCGCGCTACCGAATCGACTTCGAGCTCTGTAATTGCGGCGTGCCGGCCGCGGCCTGTCGCAGTGCGCGCACGATCGCGCGGCGGGCAAGATCGATTTTGAAGGCATTGCGCGAATAGCCGCGGGCGCCGGCCAGGAGCGCATCGGCGACGTCGCCGAAACGTTGCTCGGTGGGCTCTTGCCCGGCAAGCAGCGTCTCGGCTTCGGGGACGCGCCAAGGCTTGTG
>DASXBS010000049.1:0-7541 GCA_036491555.1 Casimicrobiaceae bacterium | reverse complement strand
GGGATGATGGTGGAGACGATCCCGAACGACGGCAGGATCATGATGTAGACCTCGGGGTGGCCGAAGAACCAGAAGATGTGCTGGAACATCACCGGGTCGCCGCCGCCTGCGGCGTTGAAAAAACTGGTGCCGAAGTGACGGTCGGTGAGCAGCATCGTCACCGCGCCAGCGAGCACCGGCATCACCGCGATCAGGAGGTACGCCGTGATCAGCCAAGTCCACACGAACAGCGGCATTTTCATTAGCGTCATGCCCGGCGCGCGCAGGTTGAGAATGGTGGTGATGATGTTGATCGAGCCCATGATCGACGACGCGCCCATGATATGGACGGCGAAGATCGTGAGGTCCATGCCCATGCCCGCTTGCACCGACAGCGGCGCGTAGAGCGTCCAGCCGCCGGCGGCGGCGCCGCCGGGTACGAAGAACGATCCGATCAGCAGCGACGCGGCGAACGGCAACAGCCAGAAGCTCCAGTTATTCATGCGCGCGAACGCCATGTCCGGCGCGCCGATCATCAGCGGCACCTGCCAGTTGGCGAAACCCACCGCCGCCGGCATGATCGCGCCGAAAATCATTATCAGCCCGTGCAACGTGGTCAGCGAATTGAAGAACTCGGGCTCGACGATCTGCAGCCCTGGATGGAAGAGCTCCGTGCGGATGGTCAGCGCGAGCGTGCCTCCGGCGAGAAACATGATGAACGAGAACCATAGGTACAGCGTGCCGATGTCCTTGTGGTTGGTCGTGGTGATCCAGCGCATGATCCCGCTGGGATGGTGCGCGTGTTCGTGGGCGTCGCCGTGTCCGGCTGGGTGGTGTGCGATGGTGCTCATCGTTGCGTGCTCCTGCAGAGTGCGCTGCGAGCGCTCAGTTTGCGTACCGTTTCGGTTTCGCTCATTTCTTCGCGGCCGCGACGACCGACGGCTGCACCGCATCGCCGGTGTGGTTGCCCCACGCATTGCGCTCGTAAGTCACGACCGCGGCGATGTCGGTGGTCGACAGCGTGTTTTTCCATGGAACCATCGCCGTCGGCTGGCCGTTCCTCACGACGCCGTTGAGCACGGTGTCGAGGTGCGCGGCGACCGGCCCGAGCGCGACCTTGGACCCGTCGAGCGCGGGAAACGCTGGTGGCACGCCTTTGCCAGTGGGCTGATGGCATGCCGCACAGTTGGCGAGATAGACCTTCTCACCCTGCGCCACGAGGTCCTTGAGATCCCACACCTTGGCGGTATCCTCGGCCGAGGCAGCCGACTTTTTCTTCTGCTCGTCGACCCACTGTGCGTAGGCCTCGGGCGTCTTGACCTCGACCACGATGGGCATGAAGCCGTGCTCCTTGCCGCAGAGCTCGGCGCACTGCCCGCGATAGATGCCGGGCGTTTCGGCCTTGAACCAAGAATCACGGACGAACCCCGGAATGGCGTCCTGCTTGACCCCGAACGCCGGTACCCACCAGGAGTGGATCACGTCGCCTGCAGTGATCAGCACGCGCACCTTCTTGCCGGTGGGCACGACCATGGGCTGGTCGACGTCGAGCAGGTAGTGCTCGTCTTTGGTATCCAGGTTGTGAATCTGCGCGCTGGGCGTCTTCAGGTTGCTGACGTAGGAGAAGCCGTGATCCAGATAGTCGTATTGCCACTTCCACTGGAAGCCGGTGACCTTGACCGTCATGTCGGGAACCGACGCATCCTTCATCGCCAGGATCGTCCGGGTCGCGGGAAACGCCATCAGCAGCAGGATCAGAAATGGAATCACCGTCCAGATCACCTCGACGGTCGTGTTCTCGTGAAACTGCGCCGCCGGGTGCCCCTTGGACTTCCGGTGCGCGAAGATCGAGTAGAACATCACCGAGAACACGGCGACGAAGATGATCGCGCAGATGCCGGTGATCAGCAGGTGCAGGTCGAAGATCTGCGTGGCGATGGGCGTGACCGGCGTCTGCAGATTGTATTCGCGCTCGGCCAGCGCGACGGCCGGCGTCAGCATTGCAGAGGTCGCGAAGAGCCCTCGCCGCAGCGGCAGGTGCCGCTTTCTCCCCTTCGCTTTCGTCTGCGCTGCGTCTGTATTGCGCTCCATGCTTTCCCCGAGAACGTCGATGATCCGCGCCGCAGCGCAGTCCTTTTTTATGGGCCCGCGCGTGGCCCTAGCGTGCCGCGAGCGCTCTGGACAGCGCGCGCGCAACGTGTGCGCGCTCTTCCGCGTTGAGATCGGCGCCGATCGCCAAGCGCTTGCCTGCCGAAGACAGCACCAGGCGCACCCCGCGCACGCCTTGCTCGACGTCCAGGCGCGTCCAGCTTCGATTGAATTCCTCGCGCGTCACCACCCCTGCGTACGTGCGCTCGACCACGACGCGATCACCTTCGACCCGCAGCGACTCGCGGTCGCCGGCGTGCCGCCCGATGCACCAGAAGGCGATGAACAGCGCCGTGACTTCGATCGCCGAGTAGGGAAGAACCGGCCAGGCTCCCAGCGCGGCGAAGACCAGCGCGAGAGACAGCGAGCCGCCGCCCAGTGCGAGCAGAATGCGCCGGCGCCCGCTGGGACCGAGCGAATCGTTACGGCGCGACGTGATGCAAAGGCTGGGCTGGAGCGAAATCGAATGCACGGCGGCCAGGTCGGTCCGGGCGGGTCACGGATCTTGCCGGCAGCCGTACGCTTTCGGGCAAGGTCCGCGGCGCGGCCACGGTGTCTCGTGAAAAAATCCTTGAAATCTTAGCATGGATCGATGCGACGCGAAAAGCGCGCCAGCGCTTCTCCGTTGTGCGCTTCAGCGTGGCGGCGGAGCGCCGAAACGCACGATCGCGCGGCCATCGGCAGCGACGAGCGGCTTCGGCTTCCACGCGTGACCATAGACGACCTCGAAGGAAGCCGGAAGACGCCCGGCTTGCATGAAACCTTCCAGAGTCCCGAGCATGCGCGCCCAGCGCGCGCGACTCATCAGTCCGCGCAAGCGTCCGCGGGCTGCATTGTGCGCGCCCACCGCTTTAAGCTCGCCCATGAGCGCTGGCACGCCCGAGTAGGTGAGCGTGAGCATTTCCATATCCATCACCGGATCGGCGAAACCCGCCTCGACGAGCATGTCGCCCACGTCGTGCATGTCAATGAAGCGATGCACGTGCGTGTGCGTATCGACCCCGGCAAATGCGACACGCAACTCGCGCAGCGTGTCCGGACCGAGGGTGGTGAAGCTGAGTAGTCCGCCTACCGTCAGGACGCGATGAAATTCAGCGAAAGCCGCGGGCAGGTCGTCGACCCAGTGCAGCACCAGGTTGCTCCACACCAGGTCGAAGGACGCGTTCGGAAAAGGCTGCGCGGCGATGTCTGCGCAGACGATGCGCGCTTCGCGCTGCGCTGCGGCGCCACGGTGCCCGAGCAATCGTGCCAGCGATGTGCGCGGCGAGCGCGCATCGGCGGCACGACGTGAGCGCTCGGCGGCGGCGCGCGCCATCGCCGGAGCAAAATCGACGCCGTAGAGTTGCGCATCGGAGAAGCGCATGCGCAGCTCACCAAGCGCTTCGCCGGTGCCGCATCCCGCATCCAGAATCGCGCCCGGCTGGAGTTTGATGATGCCCAGGCGCTCGGCCATGCGCGCGCCGACTTCGCGCGGCAACGCCGCCGCCGCATCGGAAGTCGCCGCCGCGCGCTCGAAGGAACGGCGCACTGCGCGATGCTCGAGCCCGGATGCGTTGACGGGTGCCGTCATGGTCGACATCGCCAGGCGTGGGCGCAGCGTTGCGCGACCTTAATGGCCGGCTTCAGGCGTCCTGTCCGCGATCGGCGCGCAAACCGAGACGCTCGAACAGCGCGCGATCGGCCGCGACATCGGGATTGCCGGTGGTAAGCAGCCGCTCGCCGTAGAAAATCGAGTTCGCGCCCGCGTAGAAGCAGAGTGCCTGGATGCCGTCGCCGAGCTCCTGGCGGCCCGCGGACAGACGGACCGTGGCGGCGGGCATGCATACGCGCGCCGCGGCGATGGTGCGCACGAATTCCAGCGGATCGAGCGCCTTGGTCCCGAACAACGGCGTGCCTTCAACCTGCACGAGGCTGTTGATCGGCACCGATTCCGGATAGGGATCGAGGTTGGCGAGCTGTGCGATCAGACCGGCGCGGGCGCGGCGCGACTCTCCCATGCCGACGATGCCGCCACAGCACACGCGCACGCCAGCATCGCGTACGCGCTCCAGCGTCTGCAAGCGGTCATCGTACTGGCGGGTCGAGATGATCTCGCCGTAGAACTCCGGCGCGGTGTCGAGGTTGTGGTTGTAGTAGTCGAGACCGGCGGCCTTCAGTTTCTCGGCCTGTCCCTCCCTGAGCATGCCCAGCGTCGCGCACGTTTCCAGCCCGAGCGCCTTGACCGAGCGCACCATCGACAGCACCGGCTCGAGGTCGCGATCCTTGGGGCCTCGCCACGCCGCTCCCATGCAGAATCGCGTCGCGCCGGCGGCTTTCGCCGCGGTCGCGGCACGCACCACCTCATCGTGCGCGAGCAGCGCCTCGTCGGCGACACCGGTGTGGTAGCGCGCCGCCTGCGGACAATACGCGCAGTCCTCGGGACAGCCGCCCGTCTTGATCGACAGCAACGTCGAAAGCTGCACGACGTTGGGGTCGTGATGCGCGCGGTGCGTGAGGTGAGCGCGGTGCAAAAGATCGTTCAGCGGCGCGGCGAGCAGCGCCTCGATGGCATCGACGCTCCAGCGCGAATCGTTGCCGCGACCTGCAAATCTGAAGTGCTCGACGATCGTGTCCACTGCGTTGGCCCCGGAGCGTTAAACTAGTCCGAGTTTCAGTGACCAGTCACGTCGTGTCAAATTTCCTGACGGATACCTTCGACAGCGTGCGCCAACGCGCACGCAACGCCGCCCGCGTCGCGCTGCCACAGCGCTGCGAGCTCTGCGCGGGCGCGTCGGCGACCGCGTTGCTGTGCGCCGCGTGCGAACGCGATCTTCCGCGCATCGCGAACGCGTGCCCCGTGTGCGCGCTCCCGTCGCCACAGGGCACGTCTTGCGGTGCGTGTCTGGCCAATCCACCTCCGTTCGATGCGACCTTTGCCGCCTACATCTATGCCTTCCCGGTCGATCGCATGGTGCAAGCGTTTAAGTACAACGGCCGGCTTGTATTGGCCGACTGGTGCGCAGAAGCGATTCTCGCCGCGCGCGGGCAGCTCGATGCGCCAGCTCCCGACGCGATCATCGCGCTGCCGCTCGCGACCGCGCGCCAACGCGAGCGCGGCTTCAACCAGGCCGGGGAGATCGCGCGCGTAATCGCGACGCGGACCGGTTTTGCGCATCCGGTCACCGGAATCCATCGCATCCGCGCTTCGCCGCCGCAGGCGGCGTTGCCTTGGAACGAGCGCGCACGCAACGTTCGTGGAGCTTTCGTCTGCGATGCGACGATCGCCGGGCTGCATGTGGCGGTGATCGACGACGTGATGACCACCGGCGAGACGGTTGCTGAATTCGCGCGCACGCTCAAGCGCGCGGGCGCGCGCAGAGTCGAGAACTGGGTGGTGGCGCGCACGCTACCGCCCGGCCAGTGACGCGTTCCGGGCTTAAGCGCGATGGTCGCAATCGTTCTCGTCCATCCGGAGATTCCGCCCAACACCGGCAACGTCATCCGCCTCGCTGCGAACAGCGGCGCCGATCTCCACCTGGTCGAGCCGCTGGGTTTCCGTCTTGACGACCGTGAACTCCGGCGCGCCGGCCTCGACTATCACGAGTTTGCACGCATCCGCGTGCATCGCGACTGGGCGGCGTGCCGCAGCGCGCTCGGCGCCGGAACCCGAGCGTGGTACGCGCTCACCACCCAGGCGACGCGTTCGCTCTACGAATGCGTGCTGAAGCGCGACGACGTGCTGGTATTCGGCTGCGAAACGGCGGGGCTGCCCGCGCCGATCGTCGCCGCGTTCGCCTCCGACGCGAAACTGCGTATCCCGATGTTGCCCGGCATGAGAAGCATTAACCTGTCGAATGCGGTCGCCATCGCGGTCTACGAAGCATGGCGTCAGCAAGCCTTCGCGGGCGCGGCGTAGCGCACAGTGCTTGGACGCCTGCGCCGCGGGCTTGCGAAGGACTGCGCGAGTTTCACCGCTCTCTCGTCACCCGCCTGCATCGACTCGCGTGCCGTCGATCCTCACGCTTTCGCGCGGGTCGCCTCGCCGGTCACTCGCGCCGCTACTCACGCGCGGGCTCGCGCGCGAGCAGCGCGGCGACCGCGCGACGCGGCTCGAGGCTTTCGTAGAGCACGCGATAGACAGCGTCGCAGATCGGCATGTCGATCGCGAGCGATGTGGCGACCGCATGGATCGAGCGCGCCGCGGGCACGCCCTCGGCGACGTGGCCAAGCCGCGCGAGTACGTCGGGCAGTGCATCGCCGCGTGCGAGGCCGAGTCCCACGCGGCGGTTGCGCGAGCGGTCGCCCGTGCAGGTCAGGACGAGGTCGCCTAGGCCAGACAGGCCCATCAGCGTTTCGCGCCTGCCTCCGAGGGCTTCGGACAAGCGACCGGTCTCGGCGAGACCGCGCGTAATCAATGCCGCGCGCGCGTTATCGCCGAATCCCAGACCGTCGCTTGCTCCCGCGGCGATCGCCAGCACATTCTTGACGGCACCGCCGACTTCGACGCCGGCGATGTCGTCGCTCACGTAAACCCGTAACGCGCCGCCGCCGCGCAATCGCTGCGCAAGGCGCTCGGCGAAATTCGGGGCACTGGCGGCGACGCACACCGCCGTCGGCAGGCCGGCCGCGACTTCCTCGGCAAAGCTCGGGCCTGAGATCACCGCGACCGGCGCGCTCCAGCGCGACATCACCGTCTGGTGCGCGAGCGACACGCCGGACGGCGCGCGCGAATCGGCGACCAAGCCCTTGCACAGCCACGCCAGCGGTAGAGGCGCGGGCAGGGATTCGCGCAGCACATCGACGAGCGGAAGCAGTCCCGACATCGGCGTCGCTACGATCAATGCGGGCGAACCCGCAAGCGCTCCGGACAGCTCCGCGGTGATCGAGATCGAGTCCGGAAGCGCGACGCCGGCGAGATAGCGCACATTCTCGCGGGCTGCGGAGATGGCGCGCGCTTGCGCCGCGTCGCGCGCCCAAAGCACGACCGGCAGGTGCGGAGCGACGCGCGCGAGATGGACCGCAAGCGCGGTTCCCCACGCGCCAGCGCCCAGCACCGCAATGGCGTCGGTCATCGGAAAGCCTCGATGCGACGGCGGCGCCAGGGCGCGCCGAAGCGCAGGTCTACAGGCCCCAAACCTGCGCGATGCGCACGAAGCCCACCTGGCCGTCGCGGTGGCGCACCTTTGCCCATCCCGGCGTCGCGCTCACGTACGCGGGATCGGCGAGCTCGAGCAGCACATTCTGCTCGGCCTTGAAGACCAGCGGCGCGTTGTCGGCGGGATTGGCAAGCACTTCGGCGACCGGTGCGCGAACCATCAGCATGCGCCGATCAACCACGGTCTTGCGGTCGATCCACGCGACCGTGCCGCCGGCGTCGCGCACCTTGAGCCAGCCTTCGACGCTCACGATGACCTCGAGCGGCGTGTCGCGGCCGA
>DASXBS010000048.1:0-40025 GCA_036491555.1 Casimicrobiaceae bacterium | reverse complement strand
CCTTGACCGCCTGGATGCCGCCGTACGCGACCTGCAGTCTGGAGAGCCTTAGCAGCGGCGCGGCCTGCGTCATCGCCATTGGCGTACCTTCGCGCTGCGCGCTTCGGCGCCTTGGACAATGAGGCGCTTGGGGCGGTCCGGCGCGCTCATGCCCGCTTGAGGTTCAAGGCCACCTCGCCGCCGAGGTACGCCGCGATGACCTTGGGGTCGCGCTGCACGTCGGACGCGCTGCCTTCGGCGATTTTTTTTCCGTAGTCGAGCACCAGCACACGGTCGCAGATACTCATCACCAGCTTCATGTCGTGCTCGATCAGAAGGATCGTCGTGCCGTCCCGGCGGATGTCCTCGAGCAGGCGCTTCAGGTCCTGCGTCTCGGTCGCGTTCATGCCGGCGGCGGGCTCGTCGAGCGCCAGCAGCTTGGGATCGGTGGCCATTGCGCGCGCAATTTCGAGCCGGCGCTGGTCGCCGTAGGCGAGATGGCGCGCCAGGCTGTTGGCGTGTTTGGCGACGCCGACGTAGTCGAGGAGCTCGTAGGCTCGCTTCTCGATGGCGCGTTCCTCGGCGAGCGTCGCGCGATTGCGGAATATCGCACCGAATACACCGGCGTGCGTGCGCACGTGCCGCCCGATCATCACGTTCTCCAACGCCGACAGGTTCTGGAACAGACGGATGTTCTGGAACGTGCGCGCGATGCCGCGCGCGGCGACCTGATTCGGCTTCAAACCGTTGAGCGGTTCGCCATCGAATTCGAAGGTCCCGCCGTCGGCGCTGTAGATGCCGGTGAGCACGTTGAACAGCGAGGTCTTGCCGGCACCGTTCGGCCCGATCAGTCCGTAGATCTCGCCACGGTTGATCGTGAAATCGACATCGGATAGCGCATGAATACCGCCGAAACGCTTGCTGATGCCCTTGGCGACTAGCAGGCTCGGCGTGGTCCTCAGTGGCGTCATTTGGCGGTGCCGGTCTCGAGTTCGCGCTTGCGCACCGCGGACGGCCACAGCCCCGCAGGTCGATAGAGCATGATCGCGACCAGGGCGATGCCGAAGACGAGCAGACGAATGGTTTCCGCGTCGATGATTACGCGTCCGAACAACGCGTGCTGCAGCGGTTCCATCGTATAGCGCAGGACCTCGGGTAGCAGCGTCAGCAAGATGGCTCCCAGGATCACGCCGGGGATATGGCCCATGCCGCCAAGCACCACCATCGCCAAAACGATGATCGACTCGAACAGCCCGAAGCTCTCCGGGCTCACGAATTGCTGTGTCGCCGAGAATATTCCGCCGGCGATCCCGCCGAACGACGCGCCCATCGCGAACGCCAGCAGCTTGACGTTGCGCGTATTGATGCCCATCGCCCGGGCCGCGATCTCGTCCTCGCGGATCGCTTCCCAGGCGCGGCCCAATCGCGAATTCTGCAGGCGCAAGTTGATCACGATGACGCCGATCGTCATCAGCAACAGCACGTAGTAGTACTTCTGCGGCCCGGAGAAGGTGATTCCCAGGATGCTGTCGGTCCTCGCCAGCGAGAAGTCGCCGACGCGGAATGGATCGATCAGATTGATGCCCTGTGGCCCGTTGGTGACGTTGACCGGCGCGTTGAGATTGTTCAGGAATATGCGAATGATCTCGCCGAAGCCGAGGGTGACGATCGCGAGATAGTCGCCGCGCAGCTTCAGGGTCGGCGCGCCGAGCAGCACGCCGAAAATGCACGCGACGGCGGCGCCGAGCGGCAGGATGATCCAGAAGGGCAGGTGTAGCCCGAAGTGGGGCGAAGCAAGAATGGCGTAGACGTATGCGCCCACCGCGTAGAACGCGATATAGCCCAAGTCGAGCAGCCCGGCGAAGCCGACGACGATGTTGAGCCCGAGCGCCAGCATGATGTAGATCATGGCGAAATTGAGGATGCGCACCCATGCCTGGCCGGCGAGCGCGGCGACGAAAGGCAGCAACGCCAGCGCAATCGCGACTAGCGCGACGCCGCCCCATACGCGTGGCGGGATCGATTTCCCGTGACCTGCGCTCACGTCCCGCGCTCTCCGGTCGCTGCCGTCGTCATTGAGATACCTTCGTGCGCCGCGCTCCTATGCATCGGGCACTGAGGCGCTGGGGTGGCCCGGCGCGCTTATCGGAGTACCTCCGCGCTGCGCGCTGCGGTATTCGCGCTTGGGACGGCCCGGCGCGCTCATGCGCGATCGGCAACGCGCTCGCCCAGCAAGCCCGACGGCCTGAAAATGAGGACCAGGATCAGGACGAAGAACGCGAACACGTCCTGGTAGTTGCTGCCGAACAGGCTGACCTGCCCATCGCTCGCCACGCATTGCTGTTGGAGGGAATCGCTGAGCATCGGCAGTCCGCAGATATTGCTGACGTCGCCGATGTAGCCCGCGGCCAGCGCTTCGATGATGCCCAGCAAGATGCCGCCGAGCATCGCGCCGGCGAGGTTGCCGATCCCGCCCAGCACCGCCGCGGTGAACGCTTTGAGCCCGAGCAGGAATCCCATGTAGTAGTGCGCGATGCCGTAGTAAGTCATGACCATCAGCCCGGCGACGGCGGCGAGCGCGGCGCCGATCACGAACGCCGCGGAGATCACGACGTTGATGTCAATCCCCATGAGGCCGGCGACCTGCGGATTCTGTGCGGTCGCGCGCATCGCCATCCCGAGCTTGGTTCGCTGGACGATGAACACCAGTCCCGCCATCAACAGCCCCGCCAGCGCGACGATGAGCATCTGCAGGTCGGTCATCGACGCGCCGAGGATATTGTGCGGCGTAGGCTCGAAGATCTGTGGAAAGGTTCGGTAGTTGCGGCCCCAGATCATCAGCGCGACGTTCTGCAGGATGATCGACATGCCGATCGCGGTGATCAGGGGCGCGAGCCGCGGCGCCTTGCGCAGCGGACGGTAGGCGATCTTTTCCATGCCGTACGCGATCGCCATGCACACGACGATAGCCACCACCAGTCCCGCAGCGATGATCACCGCTACGGGCAGCGGTAGGTGTGCGCCCAGCAAAGCAGTGATGACCGACAGCGCGACCATCGCACCGATCATCACCACCTCGCCGTGCGCGAAGTTGATCAGTCCGATGATCCCGTAGACCATCGTGTAGCCCAGCGCCACCAGCGCGTACACGCTGCCCAGCGTCAGGCCATTGATGATCTGCTGAAGGAAGATTTCCACGCGGGCCCTATGCGCGATGATCGGTGACCGTGCTGAGCGTGATTCTCCACTGCGCGCTCGCCCGCGGCAATCCTTTTGCGCGCCGGTGCATCATGGCCGACAAGAAAACGGCGCCCGCAGGCGCCGTTTTCAGCTTGCATCAACCTAAAAAATCTTGCCTGCCCCTTATTTGCCTGTTTCTTTAGTCGCGGGGGCCGCTGCAGGTGCCATCGCCGGTGCGGCAGGCGCCGCAGCAGGAGCCGCGGCCGGGGCGGCTGCGACGTCCAACCTTTCAGTCTTGCCGGCGACGTTCATCGCCATCGGAACGAGCTTGCCGTCCTTGACCTGATACAGCGTGATCGCGCCGTTCTTGGTGTCGCCATGCTCGTCGAATTCGATCTTTGCGGTGATGCCGTCATACGAGATCTTCGCGAGTTCCGGCAGGTACTTCGCCGGGTCGGTCGAATTCGCCTTTTTCATCGCCTCGATCAAGGTGTTCGTGGCGTCGTAGGAATACGGCGCGTAGACCTGGATCGGACCGTACTTCGCGGTGAAGCGCGTCACGAAGTCCTTGGCGTTGGCCATCTTTTCCGGCGGCAGTCCTGCCTGCGTGCAGTACTGGCCTTCGGCCGCGCCGCCCGCGAGCTTGGGCCACTCCGATGAGCAGACGCCATCGCCGGAAATGAACTTGGCCTTGATGCCCAGCTCCTTGAGCTGCTTGGCCATCGGACCGCCCTGTGCGTCCATCCCGCCGTACATGATCACGTCCGGATTCTTCGCCTTGATCTTGGTCAGGATCGCCTTGAAGTCGGTCGCCTTGTCGTTGGTGTACTCGCGCGCAACGATGGTGGCGCCGGCGGCCTTGGCGGCCTTCTCAGTCTCGTCGGCGAGGCCCGCGCCGTAGGCGGTCTTGTCGTCGATGATCGCGATCTTCTTCGCGCCGAGGGTCTCGACCGCGGCCTTGCCGATGACCGAACCCTGCTGCACGTCATTCGCCATTACGCGGAAAGTCGTCTTGAAGCCTTGCAGCGTGAGCTTGGGGTTGGTCGCCGACGGCGAGACCTGCGGAATGCCCGCGTCGCTATAGAGCTTGGACGCGGGGATGGATGTTCCGGAGTTCAGGTGGCCGACCACGCCGGCGACTTTGTCGTCGACCAGCTTCTGGGCGACGATCGTTCCCTGCTTCGGGTCGGCCTGGTCATCCTGTGCGTCGAGCTCGAACTTGATCTTCTTGCCGTCGATGACGATGTTCTTGCTGTTGGCGTCATCGATGGCCAGCCGTGCGCCGTTCTCGTTGTCCTTGCCCAGATGCGCCTGCGGACCGGTGGTCGGCGCGACGTGGCCGATCTTGACGACTACTTCGGGCATCGCCGGAGCGGCGGCGGGCGCCGCGGCCTCGGTCTTTTTCGGTTCTTCTTTTCCGCAACCGTAGGCGGAAAGCAGCGCGGCTGCGATGAGCGACAGGCCGAGCGAGCGATTGAGCGTCATGGTGTATCTCCCAGAGAACGAGTCGAAAAGCATCGTAAGCGACGTGAATGTGAGGCAAACGGGCTTGGGTAACAGAGTATTATTACGTTCCCGGTGAACGCTGTCAATTTGCGAACCGGACAAGGGCGGACGGCGCTTCGGCGCTCTACAGGTCATCCCGTGCGTCCGGGCGTCGACTCGTCGTACGGCGCTCGTTCGCTGCGGACGGCGCGCCCACACTCGCCACCACCAATGCAAGCTTCGGCCGGTTGAATCCGGGCGCGTCCGCTGACGCATCTAACCGGGTGATGGACGCGATTACGGCGTAGGACCATCCGCTTGCGCCGCCAAAGTCAGGTCCGGGCACACGATGCCCGTTCGAAGGGGAGTCGTCGCAAATGTCAGGCTGGTTCACCCGGCGCCGGCTGCTCGGCGCAATCCTGGGGTCGATCGTCGTTGCCGGCGCGGCCGGGGGCATCGCCGTTCGCGTCGTCAACAAGGCGGCGGCGGAAGGCAGGGGTGGCCCGCCGGTGACCCTCGAGTTCACGTCTGCAGACATCGCGCGCATCGAGCCGCGCCAGCTGGCGCGGTGGCTGCCCGTATCCGGCACGCTGCAGCCGGTCAACCAGACCACCGTGAAAGCCAAGGTGTCCGGTGAAGTTCTTCAGGTGCAGGTACGCGAAGGCGAATCTGTCCGGGCAGGCCAGGTGCTGGCCCGCCTCGACACCGCCGATCTCGAGGCCAAGCTCAACGACCGCATCGGCGCACTCGAATCCAGCCGCGCACAGCTCGCGCTCGCCGAGAAGACCCGGACCCAGAACCAGGCGCTGCTCAAGCAGGGATTCATTTCGCAGAACGCGTACGACAGCGCCGAGAGCAATCTGTCGGTGACGCAGGGGTCGCTCAAATCCTACGAGGCCCAGGTGCAGCTTGCGCGCAACGCCTTGCGCGACGCGGTGGTGATCGCGCCGCTGACCGGGACGCTGGCTAAGCGCCACGTCCAGCCGGGCGAGAAGGTGAATCTCGACTCGCCGCTATTCACCATTGTCGATCTGGGGCGCATGGAGCTGCAGGCGATGGTTCCGGCCAACGACATTCCGGAGATCAGGATCGCGATGCCGGTGGAGCTTTCGATCGACGGTTTCGGCGCACGGACCTTCGCAGGGTCGGTCGAGCGCATCAACCCGACGACTGAATCGGGCACGCGAGCGATCCTGGTATTCGTGCAGATCCCGAATCCGGACGCCGCGCTGCGCGGCGGGATGTTCGCCACCGGGCGCATCCGTCTAGCCGAAGGCGCGGCCGTGCCGACGCTGCCCTTGGCTGCGATCCGCACCGAGGCCGGGCAGACCTATGTGTGGTCGGTCGAGGCCGGTCGCCTGGCGCGGCGCAGCGTGACGCTGGGTCGACGCGACGAGGCGGCAGCGCTCGTCGAGCTCAAGAGCACGCTGCCAGCGGACGCCCAGGTCCTGGCGGCGCGCTTCGACAACCTCAAGGAAGGCGGCCCCGCAGTCCTGCGCTCGCCGTCCGCGACCAAGCCCGCGGGCTGACCCGCGGTCGACCCGCAGTCGATCTTCACCGAGCGCGACCATGTGGATCACTCACGTATCGATACGCAACCCCGTGTTCGCGACCATGGTGATGGTCGGCCTCGGGGTACTCGGGCTGTTTTCGTACTCGCGCCTTCAGGTCGAGCAGATGCCCGAAGTGAACCTGCCTTTCGTGTTCGTGGTGACCGCCTACCCGGGAGCTTCGCCCGAGGTGGTCGAGACCGACGTCACCAAGCCGATCGAGTACGCGATCAACACCGTCGCCGGGGTGAAGACGATCCGCTCGACCTCGATCGACGGCCAGAGCCAGGTGTTCGCCGAGTTCCGTCTCGCCACCGACATGACGCGAGCGATGCAGGACGTGCGCGACAAGATCGCGCTGGTGAGGCCGTCGTTTCCGCGCGACGTGAAGGACCCGCTGGTGCAGCGTGCCGACCAGGAGAACCAGCAGCCGGTGGTGTCGCTGGCGGTGCTGTCGTCGACGACCGGGCTGCGGGAGCTCACCTCGCTCACCGATCAGGTCATCATCAAGGCACTCGAGAACGTTCCGGGCGTGGCCAGCATCGACGTCGGCGGACGGCTGTCGCGGCAGATCCTGGTGCAGATCAAGCCGAATGCGCTCACCGCGTTCGGCATCGGCGTCGACCAGGTGGTCGCCGCGATCCGCAACGCCAATCAGGACGTGCCCGCCGGCCGGATCACGCATGGCGTGCAGGATTCGATCGTGCGCGTCGAAGGCAGGATCAAGGAGCCGGCGCAGTTCGGCCGCATCATCGTCGCCCAGCAGGGTGGCGCGCCCGTCAATCTCTCGCAAGTCTCCGACATCATCGACGGCCAGAAGGAGGAGGAGTCCATCGCGCGCATCAACGGCGGTCGCGCGATCACGCTCGATGTGCAGAAGACGCAGGACGCCAACATCATCGAGACCGGTGACGGCATCGTCGCGGCCGTCGCCTCGCTGCGCGAGCGCCTGCCCAAGGATGTCGAGATACGCATCGTTTACTCGAGCGCGGACACGGCGAAGCGAAGTGTCGACCGGGTCAAGGAAACCATCGTCGAGGGCGCGCTGCTCACGGTGCTCATCGTGTTTCTGTTCCTGCATTCGTGGCGCAGCACGGTCATCACCGGGCTCACGCTGCCGATCTCGGTCATCGCCACCTTCATCGCGCTGTTCGCCTTCGGCTTCACGCTCAACTTCCTTACGCTGATGGCGCTGTCGCTGTGCATCGGGCTGCTGATCGACGACGCGATCGTCGTGCGCGAGAACATCGTGCGCCACCTCGCAATGGGCAAGGATCATGCGACCGCTGCGCGCGAGGGCACCGATGAAATCGGCCTGGCGGTGATGGCGACGACGTTCGCGATCGTGGCGGTGTTCGTGCCGATCGCGTTCATGAGCGGCATCATCGGCCGCTTCTTTTTCCAGTTCGGCCTGACCGTGACGGTCGCGGTGCTGGTGAGTCTGTTCGTGAGCTTCACGCTCGATCCGATGCTGTCTTCGGTATGGAACGACCCCACGACCGCACGGTTCGCGCGCGCACCGTGGCTCGGCCGCATCATGGATCGCGTGGAGCGGGGCATCAACTGGATCCATGTGTTCTACGGCAAGGTGCTCGAGTGGGCGCTAGGTCATCGCGGCAAGGTCATCGCGATCGCGCTGGCGAGCTTCGCGGCAAGCTTCCTGGTGATTCCGCTGGTAGGCACCGAGTTCGTCCCGGAGGCGGATCAAAGCTTCATCTCGCTGCGACTCAACACGCCGGTGGGGTCGAGTCTCGACTACACCGACTCCAAGGTGCGCCAGGTCGAAGGGACGCTCAAGTCCTTTCCCGAGATCGCCCTCGTGATGACCACCATCGGCACTTTCGACGGTCGCAACTACGCGCGCATCAACCTGCGCCTGTCCGAGCGCAGCGCGCGCAGTCGGTCGCAGAAGGAGATCGAACGCGTGATCCGCAACACCCTCAAGCCGATCCCGGGCATCGAGCTTGCGATCGGGTTCAATAGGCCGGTGTGGGTGAACGTGCTCGGCCCCGACCCGGAGATGCTCACCCAGCTGGTGTCGAAGTTCGCCGAGGCCGTCGCGCAAGTCCCGGGCATCGCCGACCTCGAGATCTCGGAAAAGGACCGCAACCCGGCGCTGTCGATCCGCCTCAACAACGACGCCGCCGCCGACCTCGGCATCACCGTGCAGCAGGTGGGATCCACGGTGCGGCCGCTGCTCACCGGAGACACCGTGAGCTATTGGCTCGCGCCCGATGGGCAAAATTACGAAGTCAACGTGCAGCTGCCAAAGGACCGCCGCCAGCTCGCCTCGGACCTGGGCAATCTTTACCTCACGAGCAATCGGACCGGCCCCGATGGATCGGCGCGCATGGTGCCGCTGCGCCAGGTCGCGGAGATCGTCGAGACGACCAGCCCGCAGATAATCAAGCGCCAGGACCTGCAGCGGCGGGTCGCGTTGTACGCCAATGCCGAGGGACGACCTTCGGGCGATGTCAACTCCGATGTCGCCAAGATCATCAAGGCGACGACGCTGCCGGCTGGCTACCGCTTCGACGTGGGCGGCCAGGCGAAGGACATGAAGGAATCGTTTCAGGCGGCGCTCGCTGCACTCGGGCTGGCCGTGATCTTCATCTATCTCATTCTCGCCTCGCAGTTTGCGAGCTTCACGCAGCCCATCGCGATCATGGCTTCGCTGCCCTTTTCGCTCATCGGCGTGTTCCTGGCGCTACTGCTCACCGGCACCACGGTCAATCTTTTCTCGATCATCGGTTTCATCATGCTAATGGGACTGGTGACCAAGAACGCCATTCTGCTGGTCGACTTCGCCAACCGGGCGCGCCGTGAAGGCGCGACCGTCACCGCGGCGCTGGCACAGGCCGGGCAGGTCCGCTTGCGCCCGATCCTGATGACCACCGCGGCGATGATCGGCGGCATGCTGCCGCTGGCGATGGGGCTCGGCGAAAGCGGCGAGACACAGGCGCCGATGGGGCGTGCGATCATCGGCGGAGTCATCACCTCAACGCTGCTGACGCTGGTGGTGGTGCCGGTCATCTATACCTTCCTGGCCGGCTGGGAAGAGCGGCGCAAAGCACGCCGCGAGACACGCCGTGCAGCCCGGGCAGTGCAGCCGGCACCGGGCGACTGACGTGCCATAATACGGCCCGGCAATCGTTGATCGAGCACGCCCGGGAGATTCGCGGCTGTATGGGCTGCCGGCCAACGACGCTGCGCCTCTTTCCGATCCTCTGAACACATCGATGCCCGCCGCCCACACAACGATCGCACCTCGGTCCAGCCGCGCCGCGTTCGATTTCGAGCGCGCCCGCTTCAATATGGTGGAGCAGCAGATTCGCACCTGGGACGTGCTCGACCAGGATGTGCTCGACCTGCTGTTCAAGGTGCATCGCGAAGATTACGTTGCCGGCGCTTATCGCGAGCTCGCGCTCGCCGACCTGGAAATCCCGCTCGGCGACGGCGAGTCGATGTGGACGCCAAAAATGGAAGCGCGCGTGGTGCAAATCCTCGAGCTCCGCCGCGACGAGTCGGTCCTGGAGATCGGCACCGGCAGCGGCTATCTCTGTGCGCTGCTCGCCTCCAAGGCCGCCGACGTGACCAGTGTCGAGATTCATGCACGCCTTGCCGCCGAAGCGCAGGCCAAGCTCGAACGCGGCGGAATCGCCAACGTCCGTGTCGAAATCGGCGACGGCGCGCAAGGTTACGGCAACGCCGAATATGACGCGATCGTTCTTACCGGCTCGACGCCGGTGCTGCCTGATTCGTGGCTGCGCCAGTTGAAGCCCGGCGGACGGCTGTTTGCCATCGTTGGCGACGCACCGGCCATGACCGCGAGGATCCTGCGCTGGACAGCGCCTGGCGCGGTGGCCAGCGAGGACCTGTTCGAGACGGTCATCGCGCCGCTGCGCAACGCGGCGCAGCCGCCGCGATTCGTTTTTTGAAGCGTTCGTCAGGCCGTGGCGCCTCATCGCCGCGCCGCGTTCCCACCTGCACGGAATCCGGAACCATGTCGAAAAGACTGCTTGCCACTGCGCTGGCCGCAACGCTCATCAGCGCGGCTGCCAGCGCACACGCCGAGGACCTGCTGCAGATCTACCGCGACTCGCTGACAGCGGATCCGACGCTGGCGACCGCGCGCGCCAACTGGCAGGCGACGCAGGAGAATGTGCCGCAGGCGCGCGCCGGGCTGTTGCCCAGCGTGATCCTTTCCGCGCTCGCCAACGAGCAGGATTACAACCAGACGCTGCACACCGATCCGACCACCAAGTTCGCGCAGCGCTTTCCGCAGGCGGGGTACACGGTTTCCGCCGCGCAGCCGCTCTACCGCGCGCAGAACGTGATCGGTTACGACCAGGCGAAGCAGCAGGCTTCGCAGGCCGACTACGTGCTGGCGTCGGCGCAGCAGGACCTGATCGTTCGCGTCGCGCAGGCGTATTTCAACGTGCTGCTCGCCCAATTCACGATCGAGCTCACCGAAAGCCAGAAGGCCGCGGTCAGCGAGAACCTGGCGCAGGCGAAGCGCAATTTCGAAGTCGGCACCGCGACCATCACCGACACCAACGACGCGCAGGCGAAGTACGATCAGGTCGTCGCGCAGGAGATCTCGGTGCGCAACGACCTCGAGAACGCACTCGCTGCGCTGCGTGCGATCTTGGGCAGGGTGCCGCGCGATCTTCGCCGCTTCAACGGCGCCTATGAGCCCCAGGCGCCGTCACCCGATGCGCTCGAACCCTGGATCGAGAAGGCGCTGCGCGACAATTTCCAGGTGCGCATCGCGCAATCCAATTTCGACATCGCGACGCTCGAAGTCGACCGCCAGCGCGCGGGACACTATCCGACGCTCGACCTGGTCGCCAGCTTCAACCAGAACTATGCCGGGGGAGGCGCATCGACCGCTTTGGCGTCGAATTTCTCCACCGATTACCGTCTGGGCGTCATCGGCGTGCAGCTCAACATGCCCATCTATCAGGGCGGCCTCATCGATTCACGCGTGCGACAGGCGATCGCCAACCAGGACGCGTCGCGGCAAGGCCTGGAAAGCGCGCGGCGCAGCGCCCAGCTGCTGGCGCAGACGTCGTACGCCGGCGTGACCAACGGCGTGGCGCAGGTCAAGGCGCTGCAGCAGGCGGTCAAGTCGGCGCAGGTGTCGTACGATTCCAACAAGCTGGGGTTCGAGGTCGGCGTTCGCACCAACCTCGACGTGCTCAACCAGCAGCAGCAGGTGTTCCAGACGCGGTTCAATCTCGCGCAGGCGTACTACAACTTCATCATCAACGTGCTCAAGCTCAAGCAGGCAGCCGGGACCCTGAGCGACGTCGACGTCGAGCAGATCAACCGCGATCTGAGCGGCTGAGCGCGCCTTCGCGCCGCCGCATCGCGTCGTTGAGTTGCGGCGCGATCCATTCGACCAGCCGCTGCGTGGCACCGCGATGCGCGGCGTGAAACGCGCCCGCCGCCTCGCGCATCGCGTCGCGTCGTGACGGGTCGGTGAATAACTCCGACACCGTGTGTACGAGCGCATCGGCATCGGCGACGCGCTGTGCCGCGCCGGCGGCCACCGCCCCGGCCGCTGCCTCGCTGAAATTGAAGGTATGCGGTCCGATCAGCACCGGGGCGCCGGCCGCGAGTGCCTCGATTAGATTCTGTCCGCCTAGCGGCATCAGCGAGCCGCCGACGAACGCCACGTCGGCCGCGGCGTAGTAGGCGAGCATCTCTCCCATCGAATCGCCGAGCACCACGCCCACATCGGCGGGAACCGCACCGCCCTCGCTGCGACGCGCGAACTCGACGCCGCGCGCGTCGAGCAGCGCGGCGACTTGCTTGAACCGCTGCGGATGGCGAGGCACGATGACGAGCAGTGTCTCGGTGGAGAGCGGGGTGCGCGAGAGCGCATCGAGAATCATGACTTCTTCGCCGTCACGCGTGCTCGCGGCGACCCACACCGGTCGCGTCGCGCCGAAGCGGGTACGAAGCTCGTTGCCGAGCGCGCGCGCTTCGGGCGTGATGCTGATGTCGAACTTGATGTTGCCGGTCACCACCGGTGCGTGCGCGCCCAGCGCCTTGAGGCGCGAAGCATCGTCGAGCGACTGCGCGGCGACGCCGGCAAGACGTTTGAGCAAAGGACGCGTCAGCGCGGGCACCCGGGCGTAGCTGCGCGCCGAGCGCGACGACATGCGCGCATTGACCAGGAACAGCGGAATGGCGGATTCGGCGGCGTGCGCGGCAAGGTTGGGCCACAACTCGGTTTCAACGAGGAAACCGGCGACCGGCTGGTAGTGCTCGAGAAAGCTGCGCACCGCGAAAGGCAGATCGTAGGGAAGCCACGCCTGCTCGACGCGGTCCCCGAAGAGCGTTCGGCCGGCGTCGCGTCCGGTCGCAGTCATGTGCGTGACCAGCAGCCTCGCGCGCGGGTGTGCGGCCTGCAGCGCATCGACCAGCGGCACAGCGGCGCGCGTCTCGCCGGCCGAGACCGCGTGCACCCAGATGCGCGTCGTCGACGGCGCGGGTCGCGCGTAACGACCGAAGCGCTCGCCAATGGCGACCCGGTAGCCGGGTTCGCGCCGGCCGCGCCACCACAATCGAAACGGCAGCAGCGGCAGCATTAGAAAGCCCCCCAGCGTGTAGAGCGTGCGCAGTGGCTCCATCAGCAGGTCGGCGCAGCACGCATGAGCTCGCCCAGCGCGGCGATTACTTCACTCGGTGTCGGAATGCGGTTCGCATCGCCGAGATCGCGCGCTCGCGCGCTCGCCCGCTCGACGCCGGCGAGTCGCGGATCGGTCGAGATGAATAGCGCAATCGTGGGAACGCCAAGCGCGGCGGCGAGGTGTACCAGCCCGGTATCGACGCCGCACACGAACTCGGCGCGGGCAAGAAGCGCGGCCATCTGCGGCAGGGTGCGCTGCAGCGGCACCAGCGCACCATCGACGCCGGCCGCAAGCGTCGCGCTGCGCGCCGCCTCGTCACGGGTGCCCCACGGGAGCTCGACGCGAATGCCCGCGCGCGTAACGTGAGCGATCAGCTCACGCCAGTGACTGTCCGGCCACAGCTTATCGGCGCGGCTGGTCGAATGAAGGAACACTGCAAAGCGTCCGTCGGGGCCGGTGTCGAGCGCCGGCGGAGCGAGGCCAAAACGTGGCGCGCCCTCCGGGACGAATCCGAACGCGGCGCCTGCGAGCGCTCGACAGCGATCGATCAGATGCTGCGCGGGATCGACGCGGTGGGCGTGTCTGTACGCGAGCGTAGCCACCGGCTCCCGGATGCTGGCACGGTCGGGACCGTGCACCGGGCCGCGCGCAAGTCGCGCGATCAGCGCGCCCTTGACCTGCTCCTGCATGTCGATCACCGCGGTATAGCGCTCGCGCGCGAGCTCGCGGCGAAACGCCGCGAACTCCCGCCACGTCTCACGGGCGAGTAGCCGGTGCCGCCAGCGGCGAAGCGCGACCGGAATCACGCGGCGCACGCCGCTGTTCAACACGACCAGCCCAGCGAAGGGCTGCTCGGCGACCCAGTCGATGGCGATTCCCGGAAAGTGCTGCGTCAGATCGTGCACGACCGGCAGCGCATGGACGATGTCGCCCAGCGACGAGGGGCGAATGATGAGCGCGCTTGTCATCAGCGACTCATGTCGTCCCACGCGCGCATGGGACAGCACGCGGTCGGGAACGTCTAGCGGGTGGATTGCGCAATGTTTTGCACGTAGAATGCATCGCGCTTCCTGCCGCGCCGGCGGCCACGCGCCTACGACGCAAGGCACCCAGAGCTCGACGCGATGTCCGATCCGCAACTCCCCCTTGCCTTATCCCTGGTCGTCATCACGCGCGACGCCGGTGCGCAACTCGCCGACTGTCTGGCTTCGGCCAACTTCGCCGCGGACATCGTCGTGGTCGACTCCGGCAGCACCGATGATACCGTAGAAATCGCGAGGACCCTCGGCGCGCGTGTCGTCGACCAGGCTTGGCTGGGATTCGGCGCACAGAAGAATTTCGCCGTGGGGGAGGCCCGTCACGACTGGATCCTGGCGCTAGATGCGGACGAGCGCGTCTCCGCGCCACTCGCCGCGGCGATTCGAAAGGCGCTCGCCGCACCGCGCCACGACGCTTACGAAATGGCGCGCTGCAATCGCTTCCTCGGTCGCTGGCTGCGTCACGGCGAAGGCTATCCCGACTGGAACATTCGGCTCTTCGATCGGCGCCGTGCGCGCTGGAGCGACGACACTGTCCACGAGAACGTCGTCGCGCAGGGCAGCGTCGGTCGCCTCGATGGTGACCTGCTGCACGCCTCCGCCGAGTCGCTCGACGCGTATCTCGTCAAGCAGAACCACTACACTACGCTGCAGGCGCAGGCGCTCTACGCGCGCGGCGAACGTGCGACGTTCGCGCGGCTGGTGCTTTCGCCGGCGTTTCGCTTTCTTCGGTTCTACGTGCTCAGGGCCGGTTTTCTCGACGGCGTCGCCGGCTTCGCGCACATCGCCATCGGTTGCTTCAACAGCTTTTGCAAGTACGCGAAGGTGCGCGCGCTCGAGCAGGCGGAACGCGCGCAATGAGGGTCCTGGTGACCGGTGCCGCCGGATTCATCGGCATGCACCTAGCGCAGCGGCTCGCGCGGGAAGGCGCCGAGGTGGTCGCGATCGACAGCTTCGATGCCTACTACGACGTCGCACTCAAACGCGACCGTGCTGCGCGCCTCGCCGCCTCCGGCGTGCAGTGCCGCGCATTCGATCTCGCCGACGCCAGCGCGACCGCGGCGCTGTTCGCGGACGGGGGCTTCAGCCATGTCGCGCATCTCGCGGCGCAGCCCGGCGTGCGCTATTCACTGATCAATCCGGGCGCGTATCTGCGCAATAATGTCGACGCCTTCGGCACTGTGCTCGAGGGCTGTCGCCACGGCGGCGTGCAGCATCTGGTCTATGCGTCGAGCTCGAGCGTCTATGGCGCCAGCCACGTGCTGCCGTTTTCCGAGGACCAGAACGTCGATCAGCCGGTCAGCGTGTATGCGGCAACCAAGCGTGCCGATGAGTTGCTCGCGTACAGCTATTCGCATCTCTACGCGCTGCCGGCGACCGGACTGCGCTTTTTCACCGTGTACGGTCCGTGGGGGCGCCCCGACATGGCGCCGACGTTGTTCACGCGAGCGATCCTCGGCGGCGAGCCGATCAAGGTGTTCAATCACGGCAAACAGCAGCGCGACTTCACCTACGTCGACGACATCGTCGAAGGCGTCGTGCGCGTGCTCGCGTTGCCCCCGTCGAAATCGCCGGTGTCTGCACCGCATGCCATCTACAATATCGGTAATCACGCAGCAGTCGAGCTCGAGGCTTTCATCGTCCTGCTCGAGCGCCTGCTCGGCCGCACGGCGATCAGGCAATACCTGCCGGCGCAGGACGGCGATGTGCCCGCCACCTTCGCTTCGGTCGAGCGCCTCGCCACAGCGACCGGCTTCGCACCGACAACCTCGCTGGCCGACGGACTGGCACGCTTCGTTGCCTGGTATCGCGAGTACTACTGTGTCTAGGTCCGGCTTCCTGAAAATGGCGCCATGATAAAATTCGCGTCCTTTCGCGACCGATCGAACCCCCTGGAGCATCCATGATTCTCGTGACAGGCGGCGCCGGATTCATCGGCGCCAATTTCGTCCTGGATTGGCTTGCCGTTGCAGGCGAACCCGTGCTCAACGTCGACCGACTCACCTACGCGGGCAATCTCGGCAATCTGGAGCCGATCAAGAGCGACACGCGTCATCAGTTCGTGCGCGGCGACATCGGCGACCGGGCGCTGATGTCGCGCCTGCTCGAAACGCATCGGCCGCGCGCGATCGTCAACTTCGCCGCCGAGACGCATGTCGACCGTTCGATTCACGGGCCGGCCGCGTTCGTCGAAACCAATGTCGTCGCGACCTTCGCGTTGCTCGACACCGTACGTGCCTACCACACCGCGCTCGCCGACGCCGACAAGGTACGCTTTCGCTTTCTGCATATCTCCACCGACGAGGTCTTCGGATCGCTGGGACCGCAGGAGCGCGCGTTTTCCGAGGCCACGTCGTATGCGCCGAACAGCCCTTACTCGGCGTCGAAGGCGGCGGCGGATCATCTGGTGCGCGCGTATCACCACACCTACGGGTTGCCGGTGCTGACCACCAACTGCTCGAACAATTACGGTCCGCGCCAGTTTCCCGAGAAGCTCATCCCGCTGATGATCCACAATGCGCTCGGCGGCAAGCCGCTGCCGGTATACGGCGACGGCGGCAATGTGCGCGATTGGCTTTTTGTGGGCGATCACTGCGCAGCGATCCGCGCGGTGCTGGAGCGCGGCCAGCCCGGGCAAACGTACAACGTGGGGGGCGCAGCCGAGCGCACCAACCTGCAGGTAGTCGAGTCACTGTGCGCAATCCTCTGCGAGCTGCGGCCCGGTCGCGACTACCGTGCGCAAATCGCGTTCGTGAAGGATCGTCCTGGGCACGACCGGCGCTACGCGATCGATTCTGGCAAGATCTCGCGCGAGCTCGGCTGGTCGCCTCGCGAGAGCTTCGAGAGCGGGCTCGCGCGCACGGTGAGATGGTATTTGGACAACGAGGCGTGGCTGGCTGCGGTGACCAGCGGCGAGTATCACAAGTGGGTGAGCCTCAATTACGCAGCGGCCGCAGCATGAGCGGCGGAATTCAACCGCGCCGCCCGAGTCGCCGAGTCGCCCGATGCGCCGACGCGCTCAGTGCGAAGGTTTTCGAATGAGCCGCAAAGGCATCATTCTCGCCGGAGGCTCCGGGACGCGGCTCTACCCGGTGACGCACGTGCTGTCCAAGCAGCTCCTGCCGGTATACGACAAGCCGATGATCTACTACCCGCTGTCGACGCTGCTGCTTGCCGGCCTGCGCGACATCCTGCTCATCTCCACGCCCCACGACACGCCGCGCTTCCGCGAGCTCCTGGGCGACGGGTCGCGCTGGGGCATCAACCTGAGCTATGCGGTGCAGCCATCACCCGACGGACTCGCGCAGGCGTTCATCATCGGACGCGATTTCGTCGGCGACGACTCGTGCGCCCTGGTGCTCGGCGACAACATCTTCTACGGCCACGATCTGCAGCCGATGCTCGCGCGCGCCAGCGAGCGCAGCGACGGCGCCACCATCTTCGCTTACCCGGTGGCCGATCCCGAGCGCTACGGCGTCGCCGAGCTCGATGGCAACGGCCACGTGGTGAGCCTCGAGGAAAAGCCGGCCCAGCCCAAATCGCGCTACGCCGTGACCGGCCTCTACTTCTACGACAGCGAGGTGCTCGATATCGCCGCAAGGCTGCGGCCTTCGGCGCGCGGAGAGCTCGAGATCACCGACGTCAACGGCGAATATCTGCGCCGGCGCGCGCTGCGCGTCGAGCTGATGGGTCGGGGCATGGCGTGGCTGGATACCGGCACGCACGAGTCGCTGCTCGAAGCAGGTCAATACATCGCGACGATCGAGCGCCGGCAAGGCCTAAAGGTGGCATGCCCAGAGGAGATCGCGTACCGGCTGGGCTACATCGACGCGCAGGCGCTGGAGTCGCTCGGCCAGGCGATGGCCAAGAACGGCTATGGGCAATACCTGCTCGCGCTGCTGCGCGAGCCGGCGGTGCGCTGACGCGATGAAAGTCTTGCCGTCGGCGCTGCCGGACGTGCTCATCGTCGAGCCGCGCGTATTCGGCGACGAGCGGGGATTCTTTTTCGAGAGCTACAACCGGCGTGCGCTCGCCGAGGCTGGCCTCGACGCCGAATTCGTGCAGGACAACCAATCGCGCTCGCTGCGCGGCGTGCTTCGCGGCCTGCATTACCAGGTCGAGCGCGCCCAGGGCAAGCTCGTGCGCGTGATCGACGGTGAAGTCTTCGATGTCGCCGTCGACATCCGCAAAAGCTCGCCGACCTTCGGCCGCTGGATGGGCATTTCGCTGTCGGCGCAGAACAAGCGCATGTTGTGGATTCCTCCGGGTTACGCGCATGGCTTTCTCGTTCTCTCGGACTCCGCCGATTTCCTCTACAAGACCACCGACTACTGGTATCCCGAGCACGAGCGCAGCTTGCTGTGGAACGATCCCGCGATCGGGATCGAGTGGCCGCTTGCCGGCGCCCCGATGCTCGCCGCCAAGGACATTGCCGGACGCCCGTTGGCGTCGGCCGACGTCTACCCGTGACCCGCCCGGCGATCCTGCTTACCGGCGCCGGCGGACAGCTCGGATTCGAATTGCGCGAAGCGCTCGCTGCGTACGGCGAACTCACCGCCTGCGATCGCGCAAGCCTCGATCTTCGCGATGCCGATGCCATCGTCCGCTGCGTGCGATCGCTGCGTCCGCAGCTCATCGTCAACGCGGCTGCCTATACGGCCGTCGACCGCGCCGAGTCCGACGCGGCCAGCGCGCAGTCGATCAACGCCGACGCGCCCGCCATCCTTGCGGCCGAAGCGCAGCGCGCCGGCGCGCTGCTGATACATTTTTCCACCGACTACGTCTTCGACGGCGCGGCGCGCGAACCCTATGCGGAGGACGCCGCCACGCATCCGCTCGGCGTTTATGGCCTCAGCAAGCGCGACGGCGAGCGCGCCATCGAGGCGTCAGGCTGCGCCTACCTGATATTTCGCACCAGCTGGGTCTACGGCGCGCGCGGCAGCAACTTCCTGCTCACCATGCAGCGGCTCGCGCGCGAGCGCGACGAACTGCGAGTGGTCGCCGACCAGATCGGCGTGCCCAACTGGAGTCGCGACTTGGCGCGCGCGGTTGCAACGCTGGTCGGCGGCGGCGTCCCGGCGCTCACGGAAAAAAGCGGCCTGTATCACCTGAGCGCCGGCGGATCGACCAGCTGGTTCGATTTCGCCTGCGCCATCGTCGGCGAGCGCGTGCGTGTGGTGCCTATTACGACCGCGGAGTATCCGACGCCGGCGCGGCGCCCCGCCTATGGCGTACTGGCGACCAGCAAGTTCGAGCGCGTCTTCGGTTTCGCACTCGCGCACTGGCGCGACGCGCTGGCGCGCTGCCTACAGTCGCAGGACTGACGCCCGGATTACGCGCCAGTTCAGAAATCGAGATGTGCTCGCACGGCATTGCCGACCGAAATCGAGGAACCGGCGCCGGCGCTGACGATCGCATTCATTCCGAACGCGACGCCGGCGAGTTCGGCGTCGTGTCGATAACTCGCGAGGGTGGGCAACGGCTCGACGCCCGCCTCGGCGGTTTCCTGGTCGATGGTCGTAATGCGGCAACGCGTGCACGGTTTGACCAAGAGCAACTTCACGCGGCCGATACCCAGTTCCGCGCAGTGGTCCTCGTCGAATGCCTCGACGCCGGACAGCACGATGTTGGGACGAAAGCGGTTCATCGGCAGCGCGCTATCGAGGCGCGAGTTGAGGTCAGCCAGCGAGGCTTCCGATACCACCAGGACCGGGTAGCCGTCGGCGAACGCATGGTGCGCGCCACGGTCTCCGACGTAGTCGGGATTGCAGTAGCGTCGTTGCGCCGGGTCGAAACGAGCGAGGCGAAGGGGCGCGCCGGTCCAGCGCGACAACCAGTCCGCGGCCTCGTCACCCTGGTCCCACGCCGGCAAGGTATCGCGCCAGACCGTAACCTCGGTCACGACCGTGGGCTGCTTCAGGTCGACGTTGAGCGGTGGAAGTCCGGGCGCGGACAGTTGCAGCGCGTCGGACTGCAGCACAGGGATGATCTGCGCCAGCCGCGGCTGCTCGCGTTGCGTCACGAAGCGCCCGTCGCGATCGACGATCAGCCACTCGCGATCGTGCTCGAGGCCGCGCGTAGTAAGCCGCGCGCGCGGCAGGGCGAGTCCACGACAGCTCTTTACCGGATAGATGAACAGCGCGGCCAGCGTGGCGTTCATTGCGTGCGCTGCGCCCGATGCGCGAAAGGTTGTGTCATCGCACGTTCAAACGCGGCGAGCCGCTGCTCAACGACGAAGCGGCGGGATGCTATTCGGTCGTGCCGCGCAGGCCCGATGCGTACTGGGTCACGGCGTGCATCTCTTCGTCGCTCATGTGCGCGGCGACCTGTGCCATGACCCTGCCGTTGACGTCCTTGCCCGCCTTGTCCATCCCGCGCTCGCCCGCCTTGAACGCCTTGAGCTGCGCCAGCGCGTAGTCGGCGTATTGACCGGATAGACGCGGATAGCGCGCCGGAACGCCCGCGCCGCTGGGAAGGTGACACGCAGAACAGGCCGGCAGCCCGGTGCCGGTATTGCCGCCCCGAAAGACCTTCTGCCCCGCCAGCGCCACATCGCGATCCTTGGCGCCCATCGGCTTGGGTTTCTGTTCCGAGAAGTAAATCCCCAGTGCGTGCATATCCTCGGGCGAAAGCATGGCAGCCATCGGCGCCATGATCGGATTGTTGCGAACGCCGTTCTTGAAGTGATCGAGCTGGAGGGTAATATAGGCCGCCTGCTGTCCGGCCAGGTTGGGGTTGGCGGGACTGATGCTGTTGCCGTCGACACCATGGCAGGCGGCGCAGACCTGTTCGGCGGTTTGCTTTGCCTTGGCCAGATCGGGCTTCGCCGCTGGCTCGGCCATCGCCGGAAAATGGGCTGACATGGCGATCGAAGCCGCCGCCAGCCACAACGCGTATTTCATGAGTCGAGCTCCCTGATGCTTGTGAAGATGAAACGGACGCCGTGACACCGCGCCTTGCGAATCGCGCGCCTGCGTGACCGCTGAAAACATGCCGACACGGCCTGAAACCCCCAATCCGCCGCGTATTGTACCGAAAGTGCCTCGGCGGGCCGAGGAACGCGCCGGCGCGGTTCATCCTCTGCGGCACGCCGAATTCTCCACCACTGCTGCGCAATGGGATCAGCTTCCGCGCGGCGGCGCGCCGGAGATAGCGGTCGCCGGCCGCTCCAACGCGGGCAAATCGTCTGCGATCAACGCGCTCTCGCAGCGTACAAGGCTCGCATACGTGAGCAAGACGCCGGGGCGCACCCAGCACATCAACATGTTCAGGCTGACCTCGGGCGCGCTGCTCGCCGACTTGCCCGGCTACGGCTACGCGCGTGTGCCCGAGGCGATGCGGCGTCACTGGCAGCATTTCATCGCGAGGTACCTCGCCGAGCGCGCGCCCTTGATCGGGCTGCTGATCGTTATGGACGCGCGGCATCCGCTGACCGACCTCGACACGCAGCTGCTCGACTGGTTCCTGCCATCCGGGCGGCCGGCGCACATCATGCTCACCAAATGCGACAAGCTCGGCCGTCAAGCGCAGGCGCAGACGCTCGCACGGGTGCGCCGGGCACTCGATGAACGGTACGGCGCATCGGCGCAGCACTTCGGCGTCCAGTTGTTTTCATCCACCCACGGTGTGGGCATTGCCGAAGTCGAGGCGGTGATCGCGGGCTGGCTGGGGCCACTGGCAAGCTAACGCGCGGCGCACGACAAAGAAAAGGCCCCGACATCAAGGGGAGTGATGGCGGGGCCCAGGAACGCTCTGCAGCTCGTCTGGAGACGCAACCGAGAGCACCCGCTCAGGGAGGAAAGCGGGAGACGATGATCCGTCTGCAAATTCAGACCATCGACGTTGGACTGAGTTCCGAAAGAAGTGTCGATGAATGTAAAAGATCGCTTCAGGTCATGTCGCGGTAAAAACCACTGCGCCATTGCTGATAACGCGTTGCGCCGCGCGCAGCTTGCGCGCTACGATGCTGCGGCTGCCACTGACTGGGCGACCACACCTCGACTCGATCATGACCCTGCGATTCACCGGAAAATTCCCTGATCGACGGCACCGCCGCATGCGTCGCGATGAATTTTCGCGGCGCCTGATGCGCGAGCACCGTCTTACGCGCGATGACCTCATCTATCCGGTGTTCGTGCAGGAAGGGAACGGTCGCGAAGATGCAGTCGCGTCGCTGCCTGGAGTGTCGCGGAAGAGCATCGACCGCCTGCTCCGCGACGCCGAGCGCTGCGCACAGCTCGGTATTCCGGCGCTGGCGTTGTTTCCGGTGATTGGATCGGAACAGAAGTCGCTCGACGCCGCCGCGGCCTGGGACGCGCAGGGCTTGGTGCCTCGCACGGTGCGCGCGCTGAAATCCCGCTTCCCTGCGCTCGGCGTCATCACCGACGTGGCGCTCGACCCTTACACCAGCCACGGCCAGGATGGACTGCTCGATCCCGCGGGCTACGTCGCCAACGACGCGACCGTGACCGCGCTGGTGCGCCAAGCGCTGTGTCACGCCGAAGCGGGCGTCGACGTCGTCGCCCCGTCCGACATGATGGATGGACGCATCGGCTCGCTGCGCTCTGCGCTGGATGCAGCGGGCTTCGACCGTCCCCGCATCCTCGCCTACTCGGCGAAGTATGCGTCGTCGTTCTACGGCCCCTTCCGCGACGCGGTCGGGTCGGCGGCCAACCTCGGTGGAGGCGACAAGCACACCTACCAGATGGATCCGGGCAACAGCGACGAAGCGTTGTGGGAGGTGTACCTCGACCTCCAGGAGGGCGCCGACATGGTGATGGTCAAGCCCGGCATGCCGTATCTCGACATCGTTTACCGCGTGAAACAGGCGTTCGGGGTGCCGACCGCGGTGTATCAAGTCAGCGGGGAGTACGCGATGCTCAAGGCTGCGTCAGCCAATGGCTGGCTCGATGAGCGCGCCTGTGCGCTGGAGTCGCTTACCGCGTTCAAGCGTGCGGGAGCCGACGCGATCCTCACGTACTTCGCGCTCGACGCAGCGACCTGGATCGGCTCCTAGTCGATCTTTAGCGAAGTGCTGCCGGGCTGGCGTCCAGCAGCGCCCGCAATTCGGTGCGTGACAGCCGCGCGTCCTCGTCCCGGCGCAGTCGGTTCCGCCTTTGTTGCGGAGTTACAACATGCAGGCGCACCGCAGCCTCGCCGCGGCCCGCGATGAGCACGGATGCCGGCGTTCCCGCCAAGGGCGCGTAGTCGACGCCGGCGTTGATCAGTGCCATCTCCACATTCTTAGGGTCCTCCGCTTCCAGTTCCAGGCGGATGTCGCTGTGCTCCGTCGCCCACCCCGCGGCGACGCCTCCGGTCAGCACCGGATTCCACGCGGCGAGCTGGTCCATCCAGTGCAAGGCCGCGGCGCGCTGCTCCCTTAACGAGGCAGCTTGGGCCTCGGGCCGGAACAGGCTGTTGTAATTACGCAACGCCTGCTCGACCTCGTCGTTCGCGGGCAGGGACTCGCTGTCGGGCAGCCCGAGTTCGCGGCAGGCCTTGCGCTTGGCGGCGGACCAATCGCTGAAGCCGTGCTCGGCGATGAGCCTCGCTGCAGCTTGGGCGATGAGCGCTCGACTGCGCAATGCGCGGGGCGATTCCGGGCGCGCCATGCTCTAGAACAGCTGGTTACGCACTTCCCGCGGCGCCTGCGTGTTGGCCGGCGCGAGAGCATCCTCGCGCGCGCGCGGAGGAAATTCGGCGTAGAAGTACTCGGCGACGCCACCGCCCTCGTTTTCCCGCAGGCCGGTTTCGGCGTTGATCCGCGCGACCAGCACGCCTTCGGGCGTCTTGAGCGGCGCCTCCGGCACGCCCTTGAGCGACTTGGCCATGTACGCCATCCAGATGGGCAGTGCCGCCACCGCGCCGGTCTCCTGGTTGCCCAGCGACCGCGGCTGATCGAAGCCGATCCAAGCGACAGCCACCTCCGAGGCATTGAAGCCGCAGAACCAGGCGTCGACGCTCTCGTTGGTGGTTCCGGTCTTGCCTGCCAGGTCCTGACGTCCCAGCTGCATTGCACGCGCACCGGTGCCGGCGCGCACGACGTCGCGCAGCATGGTGGTCATGATGAATGCGTTACGCGGGTCGATCACGCGCTCCGCGGTCGTTCCTGCCAGCGCCGGCTCGGCCTTGGAGAGGACGTTGCCGCGGCTGTCGACGACGCGGTCGATGAGGTACGGCGTGACGTGATAGCCACCATTGGCGAAAACCGCGTATGCCGCGACCATCTGCATCGGCGTCGCCGCGCCCGCGCCGAGTGCCATCGGCAGATACGGCGGGTGCAGTTTCGGATCGAAACCGAAGCGGGAGATGTAGTCCTGCGCGTACTTGGGCGTGATCGCCTGCATGACCCGCACGGTCACCAGATTCTTGGACTTCATCAGCGCCGTCCGCAGGCGCATCGGACCTTCGTATTTGCCGTCGAAATTCTTGGGCTCCCACGCGTCGCCCCCGGTCTGACCGGCCTCGAAATACAGCGGCGCGTCGTTGACAACCGTCGCCGGGCTAAAGCCTTTTTCGAGCGCGGCGGAATAGATGAACGGCTTGAACGCAGAGCCGGGCTGGCGCAGCGCCTGCGTGACGTGATTGAACTTGTTGCGGTCGAAGTCGAATCCGCCGACCAGTGACAGGATCGCGCCGTCGGTGGGCCGCAGCGACACGAATGTCGACTCGACCTGCGGCATCTGCGAGATCTGCCACGCGCCCTTGTCATCGCGGATGACTCGGATGACCGCGCCGCGCCTGATCCGGCTCGCGGCCGGCGCCTTGTCGCCAAGCGAACGCGCGGCGAACTTGAGACCATCACCGGTGACCGAGACCATGTCGCCATCGCTGCGCACGGCCTTGACCTCGCTCGCGGAGGTGTCGAGCACGATCGCTGCGTAGAGATTGTCGCTGTCGTTGAGATCCTGGAAAGCGCGATCGAGCGCGTTGTCGAGCTCGCCGGGATCAGTGGGCAGGCTTACAAAGGATTCAGGCCCGCGGTAGCCGTGTCGTCGCTCGTAGTCGAACACGCCGCGGCGCACGGCCGCGTAGGCTGCGTCCTGGTCAGCTTTGCGCACGGTGGTGTAGACGTTCAGGCCTCGCGTGTAGCTTTCGTCGCCATACGCTTCGATGACCGCCTGGCGCGCCATTTCAGCGACGAATTCCGCGTGCGCGGAGTTGTCGCGCAGGTTCTGGCGAACGACCAGCGTTTCATCGGAGGCCTGCCTGAATTGATCATCGGTAATGAACCTGAGGTCGTGCATCCGGCGCAGCACATAGAGCTCGCGAGCATGCGCGCGCTTCGGATTAGCGACCGGGTTGTAGGCAGAGGGCGCCTTGGGCAGTCCCGCGAGCATGGCCGCCTCGGCAACGTCCACCTGTGAAAGCGGCTTGCCGAAATAAATCTGCGCGGCAGCGGCGAATCCATACGCCCGCTGGCCGAGGAAGATCTGGTTGACATACAGCTCGAGAATCTCGTCCTTGCTCAAGCTGGCTTCGATTTTATAAGCAAGCAGGACCTCGCGAACCTTGCGAGTGAGCGTTCGCTCACGAGTCAGGAAAAAATTGCGCGCCACCTGCATCGTGATCGTGCCTGCGCCTTGCTGCGTCCCGCTGGTAAGGTTGGCGAGGGCGGCGCGCGCGACCGACAGGTAGTCGACCCCGCCATGTTGGTAGAACCGCTCGTCTTCGGCGGCCAGGATGGCCAGGCGCATGATCTGCGGCACGTCTTGGATCTTCACGATGGCCCGCCGCTCTTCACCAAATTCCCCAAGCAGATCGCCGTCCGCGGAGAGAATTCGCAATGGGATCTTGGGCTGGTAGTCCGTCAGCGTCTCCAGCGACGGTAAAGTAGGATAAAGTAGAGCAAAGACAAAGGCTCCCAGGAGGGCCCCGACCAGCGCCAACCCAAATACAACAGAGGCGAGATAGATCAGCCAGCGCTTTAGCATGTATGAATGAAAGTTACTTAGAGGGTGGCTTGGCAGCGACGATTATATGCAGTGTACAACTCAAAATAAATTTGAAAAAAAGCGTTTTACAAGGCTTATACTTGCTGCTAGCATTTAATGTAACTTATATGTAAACGGCCTAAGCGTTCCATGCTGAAGGAAAAACTCGATTCCGCGTTTGCGTTTCTGCAGACGAAGGCGCCGCCACTGATCGGAGTCGACATCAGCTCGTCGGCGCTCAAGCTCGTCGAGCTTTCCGAAGCCGGCAAAGGAGTGTATCGCCTCGAGCGTTACGCCATCGAGCCCCTTCCCAAGGATGTAGTGAGCGACGGCAACATCGCCAACCTCGACCAGGTCAGCGAAGCGCTGCGCCGCGCGCATAAGCGTCTCGGTACGCGCAATCGGAACATCGCGATGTCTCTCCCCACCGCGATGGTCATCACCAAGAAGATTATCGTCCCTTCCGGCCAGACTGAGGAAGAGCTCGAGCTGCAGGTGGAGACCGAAGCCAACCAATACATCCCGTTCGCACTCGACGAAGTCAACCTCGACTTCCAGATCTTGGGGCCTGCGCCCAACAATCCCGAAGAGGTCGAGGTCCTGATCGCCGCCTCGCGCAAGGAAAAGGTGGACGACCGGGTGGCGATCGCCGACGCCGCGGGGCTCAAGCCCCGCGTCATGGACGTCGAGTCCTACGCCACCGAAGAGGCGTTTCGAATGGTGTCTCCGTCGCTGCCTGCGAACGGGCGCGACCAGAACATCGCCCTGGTCGACGTGGGTGCGCACGTGATGCACTTCTACGTCCTCCGGAACAATCAGATTCTGTTTTCGCGCGACCAGGCTTTTGGCGGCAACCAGTTGACCCATGACATCCAGCGAGCGTTCAATCTATCGCCGGAAGAAGCGGAGTCTGCGAAGAAAAATGCGGGACTGCCGGAGAATTATGACGCCGACGTGCTGCAGCCGTTCATGGAGACCCTCGCGCTGGAAGTGACCCGTGCCCTGCAATTCTTCTTCACCTCGACGTCCTATAACCAGGTGGACCAGGTGGTGCTGGCCGGCGGCTGTTCGCTGGTCCCAGGGCTCGACGAGCTCATCGCCAAGCGCGCCGGGGTCAATACCATCATCGGCAACCCCTTCGCCAGCATGACGGTCTCTGACCGTATCCGTCCTCGGCAGCTCGCCGCGGACGCGCCGTTGCTGCTCATTGCGTGCGGTCTGGCGCTGCGCAGCTTCGAATAGCCATGGTCCGCATCAACCTACTGCCGCATCGCGAGCAGAAGCGCCTGGCGCGCCAGCGCCAGTTCGTCTCGCTGGCCATCGGTCTGGCCGTGCTCGCGGTGGCCGTCATCGGGCTGGTGCACGTGGTCATCGCCGCGCGGATCGAGAACCAGAACAGCCGCAATGCTTTGCTGAAGACCGAAATCGCCAAGCTCGACGAGCAGATCAAGGAGATCGACAAGCTTCGCGAGCAGACCCAGGCGTTGCTTGCCCGCAAGCAGATCGTCGAGACCCTGCAGTCGAACCGGACCGAAGCGGTGCATGCGCTCGACCAGCTGGTGCGCCAGTTGCCTGACGGCCTGTACCTGCGCTCGGTCAAGCAGAACGGGCCCAAGGTCACGCTGGTCGGTTACGCGCAGTCGAACGCCCGGGTGTCGACGTTGATGCGCAATATCGAAAGCTCGCCGTGGCTGGGCTCGCCCGAGCTGGTGGAGATCAAGTCGGTCGCGCTGGACAAGCAGAAGGTCAACGAATTCACGCTTAACCTGCAGATGAAGCGGCCCACCGACGCGAACGCCAATGCTGCCGGCGTCCCGGCCGGGTCTCCCGCCGTCGCTGCCAAGGGAGCCAAGTAATGAATCTCGACGACATTCGCCGGCTCAACTTCAAGGATGCGGGCAGTTGGCCGCTGCTGCCCAAGGTGATGGTGCTCGGAGCGTTGTTCCTGGTCATCGTCGCCGCTGGTGGGTTTCTCGATTGGAAAGACCAGCTCGAGGCGCTCGACAAGCAGCAGGACGAGGAAACGAAGCTTCGCCAGAGTTACGCCGAGAAAAAAGCAAAGGCGGTCAACCTGGAGCTCTACGTCCAGCAGCTGCGTGAGATCGAGCAGTCCTTCGGCGCGTTGCTCAAGCAGCTCCCCAACAAATCCGAGATGGACGCGCTGCTCACCGACATCAATCAGGCGGGGCTCGGGCGAGGCCTTCAGTTCGAACTGTTCCGCCCCGCGTCGCAGGAGCGCATCGCCGACTTCTATGCGGAGCTGCCGATCAGTGTGCGCGTCACCGGCAGCTATCACGACATGGGTGCCTTCGCGAGCGATGTCGCGCAGCTTCCCCGGATCGTGACGCTCAACGATATCGGCATCGTCAACGACAAAGGAACCCTGACGATGGAGGCGACAGCGAAGACCTTCCGCTACCTCGACGAAGAGGAAATCGCCAAGCAGCGCAAGGCGGCCAAGGAAGCGAAGGAGAAGGGCAAGAAATGAGCCGCCGGGCGCTATTCTGCGGAGCGATGGCGTTGCTGCTCGCCGGCTGTGGCGGGGAGAGCCATCAGGACTTGCGCGCCTGGATGCAGGAGCAGGGGAAAGGCGTCAAGGGCAAGCTGGACCCGCTTCCGCAGGTCAAGCCTTACGAGCCGTTCACGTACAACGCATTCGATCTGCCCGACCCGTTCAAGCCGCGCAAGATCGAGCCGCTGAAAGGTGGGAGCAAACTCGCGCCCGACCTCAATCGTCGCAAGGAGCCGCTCGAGGCCTATCCGCTGGAGTCGCTGCAAATGGTGGGGACGTTGCAGCGAGGCAAGAACACCTACGCGCTCGTACGCACGACGGAAAAGGATATCTATCAGATCAAGGTAGGCAACTACATGGGCCAGAATTTCGGCGTCGTTGTCGATATCAACGATTCCGAAGTCAGGCTCAAGGAACTCGTGCAGGACGGCGCAGGAGACTGGACCGAGCGATCGAGCACGATCCAGCTCGCCGAGGCAGAACAACGACAGGGAGCCCGCAGATGAAGCGCGACCGAACGATTCAACCCGAACGGCGGCCCGCTTGGGGAATGGCGTTGCTGCTGGGAGCGCTGCTTTTCGTGGCCGGAGTGGGACAGGCGGTGGCGCAAGGCGCCAACAGCATCGAAAGTCTCACCGTGTCGAAGGGGACTTCCGGTCGCACCATCGTGAAGTTCATCCTCAAGTCGCCGCTGGCCAATCCGCCCGCTGGATTCGCGGTCAACAATCCTCCGCGCATCGCGCTCGACTTTCTCGACACCGGCAATGGCCTCGGACGCACCGCGCAGGAAGTCAGCGACCCGGCACTGCGCAGTCTCAATGTGGTACAGGCCGGCAGCCGCACGCGCGTAGTCTTCAACCTCAACAAGCCGCAGACTTTCGATACGCAGATCGAAGGCAATGCCGTCCTGGTCACGCTGTTCGACCAGGCCACCGCCAGCACCGATGCGACTACCATCTCCCGCTTCGCCGAGCCGCGCGCGGGCGAGGCTACGCACGCGCTTCGCGACGTCGATTTCCGCCGCGGCAAGAATGGCGAGGGTCGCATCATCGTCGACCTCTCCGACAGCTCCACGGGCATCGACATCCGTCAGCAAGGCAAGACGCTGATCGTCGACTTCATCAAGACCACGCTGCCGCGCAACCTCGAGCGCCGGCTCGACGTGGGCGACTTCGCTACGCCCGTGACCACGATCGACACCTTTGCGCAGAACGGCAACGCGCGCATCGTCATCGAGCCCAAAGGGCTGTGGGACCACTCGGCGTATCAGGCGGATAACCGCTTCATCGTCGAGATCAAGCCCATCCAGGAAGATCCGAACAAGCTCACGCAAGGCACGCGCGCAGGCTACAAGGGCGAGAAGCTCTCGCTCAACTTCCAGAACGTCGAGGTGCGCGCGGTGCTGCAGGTGATCGCCGACTTCACGGGCCTCAACATCATCACCAGCGACACCGTCACCGGCAGCCTGACGCTGCGCCTGAAGGACATCCCCTGGGATCAAGCGCTGGACATCATCATGCAGACCAAGGGCCTCGACATGCGCAAGAACGGCAACGTCGTTCTTATCGCGCCGCGCGAGGAACTCGCGGTCAAGGAAAAGCAGCAGCTCGAGGCGCAGCTGCAGATCAGTGAACTCGAGCCGCTGATTACCGAATCGTTCCAGCTCAATTACATGAAGGTCCAGGACTTTCAGAATTTCCTCGCCACCAACAGGCAGCAGCAATTTGGCCTCGGCGCCGGACAGACGGCGACGACCGGAGGCCAGGGCTCGATTCTCTCCAAGCGCGGCGTGGCCTTCGGCGATCCGCGCACCAACATACTGTTCGTGTCCGACACCGCGGCGCGCATGGAGGAAGTCAGGCGCATCGTCCGGCAACTGGACGTTCCGATCCGCCAGGTGACGATCGAGAGCCGCATCGTGATCGCCGACGACAAGTTCAGCCGCCAGCTTGGCATCCGCTTCGGGATGCAGACCGGCTTCACGCTGCAGAACCGCTACGCCGGCGGCATCGGCGGCAGCCTCAACACGCAGCCCGTGGTGCATACCGAAGGCAACACCATCACCCGCGACACGCGCACGCAGACGCCATACGAGTTGGCGTCGGGGATTGCAAGCGCGGGCTATTCGGACTCTCCGCAGCTCAACGTCAATCTTCCCGTGCCCAACCCGGCGGGCCAGATCGCGCTCACGCTGATCAATCTGGGCAGCGGCAACCTGATCAACCTCGAGCTTTCAGCGCTCGAGGCGGACAGCCGCGGCAAGGTCGTGTCGAGCCCACGCGTAGTCACGCAGGACAACGGCAAGGCATCGATCGAGCAGGGCACCGAAATTCCGTACGTGACGCCGGGAACGGCCAACAGTCCGGCGACGGTGCAGTTCAAGAAGGCGGTGCTGCGTCTGGACGTCACCCCGCAGATCACGCCCGACAACCGCGTGACCATGATCGTCGAAATCCGCAAGGACTCGGTGGGGCAGCAGGTTAATCTTGGCAACGGATTCACGGTGCCGTCGATCGACACCAAGAATGTCACCACGCAGATCACCGTCAACAACGGCGACACGGCGGTCATCGGCGGCATCTACGAAGAAGTGGTGAACAACGACATTACCAAGGTTCCGTTCCTGGGCGATCTGCCGATTCTTGGCTACCTATTCAAGACGACCGACAAAGCCATCGAGAAGCAGGAGCTGCTGATTTTCCTGACGCCGCGCGTTCTCAAGGATTCGGTGACCGCGGTTCGTTAGCCTGCCCGGGTCGCCGGCGTCTCGTCTCTACTGGCCCGAGAATGTAGAATGCCCCGATGCACCTGCATCGGGGCAATTTATTTCTCGTCGGCATGCCCGGAAGCGGCAAGTCCACGCTCGGCCGCTTGCTTGCCAAGCGACTCGACAAGCATTTTTACGACACCGACGTCGAGCTCGAGCACCGGCTCGGTGTAAGCATTCCGGTAATTTTCGAGCTCGAGGGTGAGCCGGGATTTCGCGATCGCGAGGCGAGCATCGTCATCGAGTTAGCCGGCATGGCCAACGTCATTCTCGCCACCGGCGGCGGGGCTATCCTGCGCGTGCCCAACCGCGAAGCGCTCAAGCAGAACGGCACCGTCCTCTACCTGCACGCGACGCCCGATACGCTCTGGGAGCGCACGCGCCGCAGCAAGCACCGGCCGCTGTTGCAGGCAGCCGATCCCAGGGCGCGGCTCAACGAACTCTACACTTTTCGCGATCCTATTTATCGCGAGGTCTCTGATTTCGTGGTCGAATCGGATAGCGACCAGGCGGTGCGCCTCGCGCAGCGCCTCGAGCAGCAAATGCGTGCCGCGGCGCGCGCCTGACGTGGCGACCTCGGCGATTCCCATGGCTTGCGGCGGATGCGCACGCTGACGGTCGCCCTGGGCGAGCACAGCTATCCCGTGCACATCGGGCGCGGGTTGCTCGGGCGCGCCGACGAGCTGCTGCCGCGATTGCGTACTCCGCGAGCCTTCGTCGTCACCAATCCCGTCGTGGCGCAATGGCACCTGCGCCCGCTGCAGGATGCGCTGTCGCGTGCCGGCATACGTTGCGACGCGATCATGATTCCCGACGGCGAGGCGCATAAAGACCGCGACACCCTGCATTCGATCCATACGCGCCTGATCGAGCTGCGCGCAGAGCGCTCGTCACTCTTGATCGCGCTGGGCGGCGGCGTGGTGGGCGACGTTGCCGGCTTCGCTGCGGCAACCTACCAGCGCGGGATGCCGGTCGTGCAGATGCCAACGACGCTCCTGGCGCAGGTGGACTCGTCGATCGGTGGCAAGACCGCGGTCAATCATCCGCTCGGGAAGAACATGATCGGGACTTTCTACCAGCCGGCCGCGGTGATCATCGATACGGCAACGCTCGATACGCTCCCCGATCGCGAGCTCGGCGCGGGCCTTGCTGAAGTGATCAAGTACGGCGCCGCCTGCGATGCACGATTCTTTTCCTGGCTGGAGTCGGCGCTGGAGAGCGTGCGTTCGCGCGATGCCGATGCGCTCGAGCATGCGATTTTGGAGAGCTGCCGGATCAAGGCCGCGGTGGTCGCTTCCGACGAGCGTGAAGCCGGCGAACGCGCATTGCTCAACTTCGGGCACACCTTCGGGCACGCCATCGAGGCGGCGACAGGCTACGACGGGTCGTGGCTGCACGGAGAGGCGGTATCCGCCGGCATGGTTATCGCGGCGGAGCTTTCAACGCGGGTGAGCACGCTCGCGGGCGTCGACAGCGGTCGTGTCCACGCGTTGCTCGAGCGCGCGCGTCTGCCCGTGCGCGCGCCGGCGCTGGGCATCGAGCGTTACCTCGAGTTGATGGCTCGCGACAAGAAAGTCGACGCCGGAAAAATGCGCTTCGTGATCCTCGAATCGCTGGGACGCGCCGCGCTTCGCGCCGATATCGGTCGCGACGACGTGGCTGCGGTGCTAGAGCGCCACGCCGTCTGAGTCAGCCTCGTCGAATAAAAAAACGGCGCCCACGGGCGCCGTTTATTATCAAGCCAGCCAGTTCAGCTGCTGCAAGTCACCGTCGCTGTTTTTGTTTGCTGCGGCGTTGCCGAATCCGTGATCACGATCGGATGAGGGCCCGACAGGTCGAGGAATCCACCAGCGGTGAATGAACCGGGCGATGCGGTGATTGGCGGCGTCGGCACAATAGTCGCGCCGGGGGCGGTGACGCTGTACGGAGGTGTTCCGCCGGTAATCACGAAACTGAACGATTTGCCTGTGCATGCACCGGCACCCGTGCCTCCACTGGTCGGCGGCGTGACCGTGAGTGCCGTCGGCGTCGGCGGCGTGGGTGGCGCCGTGGTTCCCGGCTGATTGATCAGCTTGGCCGACGTCTGCCGACCGACTGAGTCGACGATCGTGAATACGAGCGGGTTCACGCAGCTCCCGTTCGTCACCACGCCGAAAAAGCCGCCCGATTGCGCCACCACGCTATTGAGCAGCGTAGCCCCCGACGGGAAGGTCGACGCGACGTTGTAGGGCGGGGTGCCGCCGTAAATATAGAAGTTGACCCGGAATCCCGATGAACAGGTGAGCGTGTCAGCGCCGGAAATGGTCGCGGTGTCAGGTACGACCGAGAGAATTGCTGATCCATCGGTCTGTTGGACGATGGTAAACACGCCGTTGACCGAGTTCCCGGTGGTCACCTCGGTCGCGCGAAGAATGGCCGGTTGAGTCGGTGCGTTGACGGCGGCTTGCAGCACCACGGTTGCCTTGCCCGCGGCATCCGAAGTGACCGTCAACGTCGATACCAGCGGCTGCGCCGGATTGTTGCTCAGGATGAAAAACGCGCCGCTTACCACGTCGAACTTGACCGGTCGGCCAGCGATGCCGCCGCCGCCGTTGTTGGTCACCGTGACCGTCGCCGTCGCCGTGTCGCCGGAACAGACCGCATTACTCCCGCATGCGGCACGCGCCGGCGTGATCGTCAGTGTGTTGAAGATCGGCGCACCGCGGACGGTGATCGTCGAAGTCGCCGTTTGCCCGATCGCGTCCTGTACGGTAATCGTTACCGTGGTGTCGGCGGCTACGTCGTTCGGCAGCAGCACGATGGTGGCGCCGTTGACGATCTGCGTGACTGGAAGCACCGAGGAATTGCTCGAAAACGCCTGGTACGGCGGTGCTCCGCCGCTCGCCTGCAAAGTCGCAGGCGTGTGCGAATACACGGTGATGGCCGGCGGCAGGAGGAACAGCGGTCCTGGTGTGACGGGCTGTGGCGCGAAAGGATTGTTCGGGGCGCCGCTGCCGCCGCCGCAGCCGCCTAGGGCGAGCAGTCCGGCGAGTGCAAACAACGCAATGACCGGCCGCAGCCAGTAGGTCTTCAGTTTGATTCGCGCCATGTGACAGTCCCTAATGATGTTGTCCTAAAGATTTATTCGCCGCGTACCTTTTTAAACGCTGGTACAAGCATCTACGCCACTTTGTTCAGATTAAAGCGCAAGTTTGGGCCCCGCGCAAGTGCTTTCGGCGGATGTGTCATGCCGCCGGTCAAAAGGCCCCTGTCTTAGTTGCCGCGTTGCAACAATCTCGCTAGTATCGAAATCTTCGCGGGCGGGAACGTTTCGCAAACGTTGCCGATGCTATGCCCGTGCCAACCCGACGGCGACGAGGATCCGGTGAAAGACTCCGAGCGGTCCCGGCACATGCCTCCCCTCCGGCAGGGGTTGTACGACCCGGCCAATGAGCACGATGCCTGTGGACTTGGGTTCATCGCCCATATCAAGGGAGTCGCGAGCCACGCGATCATCTCCCAAGGGCTGCAAATCCTCAGAAATCTCACGCATCGCGGGGCGACGGGAGCCGATCCCCTGCAGGGCGACGGTGCCGGGATACTGATTCAGTTGCCCGATGCGTTCTTGCGCCGTGCCTGCGGCCGCCAGGGCCTGACACTGCCTGCGCTGGGTCACTATGGGGTCGGCATGGTGTTCCTGCCCAAGGAGCCAGCCTCGCGCACCGCATGCGAGCAGGAAATCGAGCGCGCCGTCGCCAGCCAGGGTCAGCAGCTCCTTGGTTGGCGCGACGTGCCCACGGACAATTCCGGGCTTTCCGAGCGCACCAAGGACGTCGAGCCGGTGATCCGCCAGGTCTTCATCGGCCGCGGATCGAATGAGATCGACCAGGAGGCGCTCGAGCGCAAGCTCTACATTATCCGCAAGCAGGCGGGCCATGCGATCCAGGCGCTCAAGCTGCAGCACGGCAAGGAATTCTACGTGCCGTCGATGTCGAGCCGCACGGTCGTATACAAAGGGATGCTGCTCGCACATCAGGTGGGCGAGTACTACGTCGACCTTCGCGATCCGAGCATGGTGTCGGCGCTGGCCATGGTGCATCAGCGTTTTTCCACCAACACCTTCCCGACCTGGGACCTGGCGCATCCTTTCAGACTGGTGTGTCACAACGGCGAGATCAATACGGTGCGCGGCAACGTCAACTGGATCCGTGCACGCCAGCAGGCGATTTCAAGCACCGTTCTCGGCGACGACTTGAACAAGGTGTGGCCGCTGATTTACGACGGCCAGTCCGACTCGGCCTCGTTCGACAACTGCCTCGAGCTGCTGCTCATGGGTGGCTACTCGCTGGCGCACGCGATGATGCTGATGATCCCGGAGGCGTGGGCGGGCAATCCCTTGATGGACGAGGACCGGCGCGCGTTCTACGAATACAACGCCGCGCTGATGGAGCCCTGGGACGGCCCCGCGGCGATGGCCTTCACCGACGGCGTACGCATCGGCGCGACGCTCGACCGCAACGGCCTTCGTCCGGCGCGCTACGTCGTGACCGACGACGACTACGTCATTCTCGCCTCCGAGGTCGGTGTTCTCGACATTCCCGAACACAAGATCGTGCGCAAGTGGCGACTGCAGCCCGGCAAGATGCTGCTGGTCGACACCGAGCAGGGGCGCATCATCGACGACGCCGAGCTCAAGCGCACGCTGGCGACCGCGAAGCCGTATCGCGAATGGATCGACCGTTCGCGCATCGCGCTCGACGCGCTTCCCGATCCTGCCCCGCCGACACGATCGACGGTGCCGCTGCTCGACCGCCAGCAGGCGTTCGGCTACACGCAGGAAGACATGAAGATCATCCTCGCGCCGATGGCGGCGAACGGCGAGGAGGCGACTGGATCGATGGGCAACGACGCCGCATTGCCGATCCTGTCCAACCGCCCGAAGGTGCTTTACAACTATTTCAAGCAGCTATTCGCGCAGGTGACCAACCCGCCCATCGATCCGATTCGCGAGGAGCTGGTGATGTCGCTGGTGACTTTCATCGGGCCCCGTCCGAATCTGCTCGGCATCGATGAAACCGACCCGCCGATGCGGCTGGAGGCGGAAAAGCCCATCCTGACCGCGGGCGAAATCGAGAAGATCCGGCATATCGAGCTGTTCACCGGCGGCGCATTCCGCTCGCTCGAGCTCGACATCTGCTACCCGGCGGCGTGGGGAGCGGCCGGCATGGAGGCCGCGCTGGCGAGCCTGTGCGCGCACGCCGAAGACGCGATCCATCTGGGTTACAACATCCTGATCGTTTCCGACCGGACGATCGCTGCCGATCGCATGGCCATCCCCGCGCTGCTTGCCACCGCCGCCGTGCATCAACATCTGGTGCGCAAAGGCCTGCGCACCAGCACCGGCCTGGTGGTCGAGACCGGTTCGGCGCGCGAGGTGCACCAGTTCGCGCTGCTCGCGGGCTATGGCGCAGAAGCGGTGCATCCATATCTCGCGCTGGAGTCGCTCGCGCAGCTGCACGACTACGTGCCGGAAATCGCACCCGAGGAATCGGCCAAACGTTTCGTCAAGGCAATCTGCAAGGGACTCTATAAGGTCATGTCCAAGATGGGCATCTCGACCTACCAGTCCTATTGCGGGGCGCAGATCTTCGAGGCGGTCGGACTCAACGCGTCCTTCGTCGAGAAGTACTTTACCGGCACTGCCAGCAACATCCAGGGCATCGGCCTCCCGCAGGTGGCTGCGGAAGCGTATCGACTGCACGAGCTCGCGTTCGGAGACAGTCCATTGCTGAAGGACGAGCTCGATCCTGGCGGCGAATACCAGTATCGGACACGCGGCGAAGAGCACATGTGGACGCCGGACACCGTGGCCAAACTGCAGCACGCGGCGCGCGCCAAGAGCTATTCCACGTACAAGGAATACGCCAAGCTGGTCAACGATCAGACCCGGCGCATGATGACGCTGCGTGGCCTGTTCGAATTCAATCGGCTTGCCGAGTCCGTGCCCATCGAGGAAGTCGAGCCCGCTTCGGAAATCGTTAAGCGCTTCGCCACCGGTGCGATGAGCCTTGGCTCGATCTCGACCGAGGCGCACACGACGCTTGCCGTGGCGATGAACCGCATCGGGGGCAAGTCGAACACCGGCGAAGGCGGGGAGGACTCGCGTCGATACGCGCCGATCCGCAAGGGCGAGACGCTGATGTCACGCATCCCGGGCGTGGTCGTCGACGTGCCGATCAAGGAGGGCGATTCGCTGCGCTCGCGCATCAAGCAGGTCGCGTCGGCGCGCTTCGGGGTCACTGCGGAATACCTGGTCAATGCCGACCAGCTGCAGATCAAGATGGCCCAGGGCGCCAAACCGGGTGAGGGCGGACAGTTGCCCGGACACAAGGTGTCCGAATACATCGCGCAGCTGCGGTTTTCGGTCCCGGGTGTGGGACTCATCTCGCCGCCGCCGCATCACGATATCTACTCGATCGAGGATCTTGCGCAGTTGATCCACGATCTGAAAAACGCGAACCCGCAGGCATCGATCAGCGTCAAGCTTGTCTCCGAAGTGGGTGTTGGCACCGTGGCCGCCGGGGTCGCCAAGGCGAAAGCCGACCACGTCACCATCGCTGGACACGACGGCGGCACCGGCGCATCACCGGAATCGTCGATCAAGCATGCCGGCACGCCGTGGGAGCTGGGCCTTTCCGAGACCCAGCAGACGCTCGTGCTGAACAGGTTGCGCGGACGCATCGCGGTGCAGGTCGACGGCCAGATGAAGACCGGGCGCGACGTCGTCATCGGCGCGCTGCTCGGCGCGGACGAGTTCGGTTTCGCGACTGCGCCTCTGGTTGCCGAGGGTTGCATCATGATGCGCAAGTGCCATCTCAACACGTGTCCGGTCGGGGTCGCGACGCAGGATCCCGAGCTGCGCAAGAAATTCACCGGACAACCCGAGCACGTCATCAATTTCCTGTTCTTCGTCGCCGAGGAGGCGCGCGAGCTCATGGCCACGCTCGGGATTCGCCGCTTCAGCGATCTCATCGGCCGCGCCGATTTGCTCGACATGCGCAAGGGAATCGACCACTGGAAGGCGCGCGGTCTGGATTTCTCGCGCATATTCCATCAGCCAGCGATGCCGGCCGAAGTCGCGCGCTACAACTGCGAAGTCCAGGACCACGGGCTGGTCAAGGCGCTCGATCATCAGCTGATCGCGGACTCGTCGCACGCGCTCGCGCATGACAAGTCGATCCGGCTGGAGTACCGCATACGCAACGCGCACCGCTCCGTCGGGGCCATGCTTTCTGGAACGATCGCGCGCAAGCACGGTCACGCGGGTCTGCCCGACGACACCATCCACGTCGCGTTCAACGGTACCGCGGGTCAGAGCTTCGGTGCGTTTCTTGCGCACGGCGTGACCTTCGAGCTGCAGGGCGCGACCAACGACTACGTGGGCAAGGGCCTGTCCGGTGGGCGCATCGTCGTGTATCCGGATCCCTCGTCGCCTGCGAAGCCCGAAGACAACATCGTCGTCGGCAACACCGTCATGTACGGCGCGATCGCCGGCGAGGCTTATTTCCGCGGTGTCGCGGGCGAGCGTTTTTGCGTTCGCAATTCGGGTGCGTCGGCGGTGGTCGAGGGGACAGGAGATCACGGCTGCGAATACATGACTGGCGGGACCGTGGTGGTGCTCGGATCCACCGGGCGGAATTTCGCCGCCGGCATGAGCGGTGGCGTCGCCTATGTGTACGACGAGGACGGCACTTTCGCGCAACGCTGCAACGTTTCGATGGTGAGCCTCGAGCGCGTCCTCGACATGGCTGCGCAGGAGCGGATGGAAAGCGAGCTCGCTGCCGAGGGCAAGACGAGGCTGCGCCACGCGGGTGCGCTCGACGAGACGTGCCTGCGCGCGCTCATCGAGCGTCATCTTCGCTTCACGGCCAGCACGCGCGCGCTGGCGATCTTGGACCATTGGGAGCAAAGCCGCGCGCGCTTCGTCAAGGTGTTCCCCAACGAATACAAGCGGGCGCTCGCCGAAATGCACGCCGCGCAGTCTGCTGCGGCGGCACCCAAGGCGCGCGAGGTCGCCTAGTGGGCAAGGTCACGGGGTTCATCGAGCTCGACCGCGTTGCCGAAGTTTCCCTGCCGGTCGAGCAGCGCGTTCGCGGCTACCGTGAATTCATCCTAACGCTCGAGGATGATGCCGCCGCGCGTCAGGGCGCGCGTTGCATGGACTGCGGCATCCCGTTCTGCCAATCCGGTTGTCCGGTGCATAACATCATCCCGGACTGGAACGATCTGGTTTATCGCCACCAGTGGCGGCATGCGCTCGAGGTGCTGCACTCGACCAACAACTTTCCCGAGTTCACCGGCCGAGTGTGTCCCGCGCCGTGCGAGGCCGCGTGCACGCTCAACATCAACGACGATCCCGTCGGCATCAAATCGATCGAGCATTTCATCATCGACAAAGGGTGGGACGAAGGATGGGTTCGTCCGGAACCAGCGCCGCATCGCACCGGCCGGCAGGTGGCGGTGGTGGGCGCCGGGCCCGCAGGCATGGCGTGCGCGCAACAGCTGGCGCGCGCCGGGCACGCGGTCGTCTTGTTCGAGAAGAACGATCGCATCGGCGGCCTGCTGCGCTACGGCATTCCCGACTTCAAGATGGAAAAGCGGCTGATCGACCGGCGCATCGATCAGATGCGCGCCGAGGGCGTCGAGTTTCGTGTCAATCAACATATAGGGGTCAACGTCGCCGCGAGCGAACTGCTGGAGCAGTTCGACGCGGTGGCGCTCACCATCGGCTCCGAGCACCCACGCGATCTCGAAGTGCCGGGACGCGCTCTCGATGGTGTGTACTTCGCGATGGAGTTCCTGCCGCTGCAAAACCGCCGCGTGGCGGGCGACCCGGACGTTCCGCCGCTGAGCGCGCGCGGCAAGCACGTTGTCGTCATCGGGGGTGGTGACACCGGATCCG
>DASXBS010000047.1:0-35541 GCA_036491555.1 Casimicrobiaceae bacterium | reverse complement strand
GCTCGGCTTGGCTTGGGTCAAGGTTTCGGCACCCGAACGCACCGATAATCCCCCGCGCAACGATCGACGCCGGCGCCGTCAGCGTGTGAGGAGCCTCCGATTTGCGCTACACTATCAGGTACTTACATTTAGCCAGCCGCGGTTCGCCAGCCCGTCACTAACATGCCTTTGTACGCCCTCGGCCTCAACCACATGACCGCGCCGCTCGAAGTGCGGGAGCAGGTGGTGTTTCAGCTGGAGACGCTGGGACAAGCGTTGCGCGACCTGATCGGCGGGCAGCGCGCGAAGGAAGCCGCGATTCTGTCCACCTGCAATCGCACCGAGGTTTATTTCAACGCGAGCGAGCCCGCGCCGGTCGGCGACTGGCTCGCCGATTTTCACCGCGTGCCCAAGTCATCGCTGTCGCCCTATCTGTACACGCTGCCGCAGGACGAGGCGGTCGCGCACGCGTTTCGCGTCGCCAGCGGGCTCGACTCGATGGTGCTGGGGGAGCCCCAGATACTGGGGCAGATGAAGCACGCGGTGAAGACCGCCGAGGCCGCCGGCTCGATCGGCCTGGTCCTCAATCGCCTGTTCCAGCGTACCTTCGCGGTGGCCAAGGACGTTCGCAGCAGCACCGACATCGGCAGCGCGTCGATCTCGATGGCAGCCGCGGCGGTCAAGCTCGCCGAGCGCATTTTCCCGTCGATCGCCGAGCAGCGCGTGCTGTTGGTCGGCGCGGGTGAGATGATCGAGCTCGCGGCCACGCACTTCACGGCGAAAAAGCCGCGCTCGATCACGGTGGCCAATCGCACGCTGGAGCGTGGCGCGCAATTGGCTGCGCGCTTCGGCGCTGACTCGATCACGCTCTCCGAGCTTCCCGACCGTCTCTCCGGCTTCGACATCATCATCACCTCCACCGCAAGCTCGCTGCCGATCCTGGGCAAGGGCATGCTCGAGCGCGCGATCAAGGCACGCAGGCATGCGCCGATGTTCATCGTCGATCTCGCCGTGCCCCGCGATGTCGAGCCCGAAGCCGCGAAGCTCCCCGATCTTTTTCTCTACAGCGTGGACGACCTTGTCAACATCGTCCGCGATAACCTGCAAATCCGCGTCGAGGCGGTGCGCGAGGCCGAGTCGCTGATCACCGAGCAGGTAGGAAGCTTCCTGCAGTGGCTCGAGGGCCGCACCGTCGTGCCCACTATCGCGGCGCTGCACGAGCAGCACGACCGCCTGCGCGGCGCCGAGCTCGAACGCGCCAAGCGCCTGCTCGCCGGCGGCATGGCGCCGGAACAGGTGCTCGAGCAGCTCGCGCGCGGCCTCACCAACAAGTTCCTGCACGCGCCGACGCAGGCGCTGAACCAGGCGGGCGAGGCCGAGCGTGCTGAGCTGTTGCCGCTGATTCACCGCGTATACCGGCTTCCCGACGGCGATTAGCTGACCCGGCGGTCCGCGCGGCGCGTGCTACGTCGCCATCGTCGGACCGAGCCGCCAGGTCCTCGCGCGGGCGACGACCTCAGTGAAGCGCATGCACTCCCGCATTCGAGAAACCACGGCGCGCCCAGCGCCAATGCAGAAGCCTGATCGATGAAACCATCTCTCGCCCACAAGCTCACGCAGCTCGCGAACCGCCTGCACGAGCTCGATGACGCGCTCGGTGCCGAGGACGTCACCCGCGACCTGAACCGCTTTCGCGCGCTCTCTCGCGAGCACGCCGAGATCTCGCCCGTGGTGACGCTCTACCGCGATTGGGAAAAGGCAAACGCCGACCTGGGCGCGGCGCAGGACATGCAGGCCGATGCCGAGATGCGCTCGTTCGCCGACGACGAAGTCAAGTCGGCGCGTACGCGCATGGACGCCCTCGAGGACAAGCTGCAGCAGGCGCTGCTGCCGCGCGACCCCAACGACGAGCGCAACATCTTTCTCGAGATACGCGCCGGCACCGGCGGTGACGAGTCCGCGCTATTCGCGGGCGATCTGTTTCGCATGTACCTGCGCTTCGCCGAGCGCAACAAGTGGAAGGTCGAGATCTTCTCGGAGAGCCTGGGCGACATGGGTGGCTACAAGGAAGTGATCGCGCGCATCGCCGGCAACGAGGTGTACTCGCGGCTCAAGTTCGAGTCCGGCGGCCATCGCGTGCAGCGCGTCCCCGCGACCGAATCGCAGGGACGCATCCACACCTCGGCGTGCACGGTCGCGGTCCTTCCCGAAGCCGATCCCATCGCCGACATCACCATCAACCCCGCCGAGATCCGCATCGACACGTTCCGCGCATCGGGCGCCGGTGGGCAGCACGTGAACAAGACCGATTCCGCGGTGCGCATTACGCACCTTCCGACCGGGCTGGTGGTCGAATGCCAGGACGACCGGTCGCAGCACCGCAACCGCGCGCAGGCGATGTCGGTGCTCGCGTCGCGCCTGCTCGATCGCGAGCGGCAGGAGCGCGCGCAAAAGGAGGCGGCCACGCGCAAGAGCCTCATCGGCAGTGGTGATCGCAGCGAGCGCATTCGCACCTACAACTTCCCGCAGGGCCGCGTCACCGACCACCGCATCAACCTCACGCTCTACAAGATCGACGCGATCATGGACGGCGACCTGTTCGAACTCACGCAGGCGCTGTCGCAGGAATTCCAGGCCGAGCAACTCGCCGCGCTGGGCGAGGAAAAGTAGGGCGCGTGCGGCTACGGCTGACCGTAACTCCTGGCCAGATATTCGGAGATTTCCTTGGCGTCCGCGTCGGAGATCGGCGCGCCGAATGCCTTGATCATCTTGGTGACTTCGGCGTCCCAGACCTGGCGATTCATGAATGGTGAATTGGTGACGATGTAGTCGATGCTGTGGCAGGACCCGCAGTTCGCCTCGACCTTGTCGCGTCCGGGGCCGTCCTTGAGCACGATGCGTTGTTCGGCCGCGATGGCGAGACCGGCGACGAGCAGCAGCGATGCGGTCAACGGAGCTTTCATCGACGTTCCTCAGGCGACGTTAAGCGCAACGCGCTGTACGACGTTGTGGTGATAGCCCGCGGGATTGGCGATCAACTCGAAGGTCTGCGTTGCGCCAACACGATTGGTCGCCCTGGCCATGACCGTCATCGTGCCGCGTTCGCGAGGATCGGCGACGAAGGTCCATTGCCGGAACGAAAAGCGTCCGTAATCGGTGCCCAGCGTCGCAGAGCGCCACCCTTGACCGCCGTCGGTCGATATTTCCACTCTCGCGACGCCGTAGCCTCCGTCCCATGCCACGCCCTTGATCTCGAAGGGTCGTCCTTGCGCCACCTGCTGGCCGTTCGCGATGTTGGTGATAAGTGAGTTGACGACCATTTCGGTGATGGGCGTGTTGACATCGCTTTCCTGACTGATGAAGCGGTCGACGAGCGGAAACTTGCCGCGCGGTATGCGATAGGCCGACTTGACCCAGAAGCCGTCGAAGGGCTTGTTGACCGCGGTGATCGACGTCACCTGCTTCATCCAGTACGTCGCGGTCCACCCCGGAACGACGATGCGCGCGGGAAAGCCGTTCCAGTGCGGCAGTGGCGCGCCGTTCATCGAATAGGCGATCAGCGTATTCTCGTCGAGGGCTTTCCAGACGGGAATGGACTTCACGAAATCCGGCGTCGCCGGGAAAACACCCGAGTCCGCGCCGTCTAGCACAAGCTCCAGTGCGTCCTTCTTGAGACCCGCCTTGGCGAGCACGTTCATTGCCCATCGCTCCCGGTCCCCACTCGACGCCCGGAACGTGCGGAACGAACATGCCTCGACGGTTACCGGAGCATTGGCACACCGCCGCGATCTCGACCTGCTCGTAGTCGTTCCTGAGATTGTCGAGGCTGAGCTCCAAGGGCGTCGTGATCGACTCGCCGCCGATTTTCAGGCGCCATGTCGCGGCCGCCACTTCCGGAATGGTCGACAAGTGATAGCGCACGAAAAAGGCGTCGTTCGGAGTGAACACCTCGTTGAAGTAGCTGACCGGGGTCTCGAAGTTTGGCGGGCGCCAGCTTTTCTTGATCAACGGAACCTTGCCCGGCAAGGCCTCGAGGAGAGACGACGACAGCGTTCCTTCCGGCAGTTCCGGTGGACCGAGCACCGAGTCGGCGCCATGCGCGTGAGTTACGGCCCAGGCGCCTCCGGTCGCGAGCACGAGGCCTCCCGTCTTCTTCAGAAAATCACGTCGCGACGACATGGCGTCTCCTCCCTGGCATGTGGCGCCTGCGATCCGCTCTGCGCGGCGCTTTTTGAATGCCGGTACCATTATGCGGATGACCATCGGTGACCGCAAGCCGAGACAGTGATCGTGAGCACGGCCGTCACGGTGTCAGCCGCGCTTGCGCGATCCGGCCTGGTGCCCCTCGAAGCGAAGATCCTGCTCGCGCACGTGCTCGGGCGCGAGCGCGCGTGGATCGCCGCGCACGGCGAAGCCATCGTGCCGCCCGACGAGTTCAAGCGCTTCGACGCACTGACACGACGCCGCCACGCGGGCGAGCCCGTCGCCTACCTCACTGGTGCGCGCGAATTCTACGGGCTGACGTTCGCCATCACCACGGACGTGCTGATTCCACGGCCTGAGTCGGAGCTCCTGGTCGAGCTCGCGCTGGAACGCGTCGGCGTCGACAGCGTGGCGGAGATCGTCGATCTAGGCACCGGCTCGGGAGCACTGGCGCTTGTCATCGCGCGACAACGTCCGCATGCGCACGTGACCGCGGTCGATCGCTCAGGACCGGCGCTCCAGCTCGCGCGGCGTAATGGCCAGCGTCTTGGCATCGGCAATGTCGAATTCGTCGAGTCCGACTGGTTCGACGCACTCGGCGATCGGCACTTCGCGATGGTGGTGGCCAATCCGCCGTACGTCGCCGACGACGATCCGCATCTGCGCGAAGGCGATCTGCGTTTCGAGCCAGAGGGCGCGTTACGTGGCGGCGTGGACGGGCTCGGCGCGATTCGCAGTATCGTCGAGCAGGTGCCGCGCCATCTAGATGCCGGCGGCTGGCTTTTGCTCGAGCACGGTCACGATCAGGCGCAGCGCGTGCGCGCGCTGCTCACCGATGCGGGTTTTGCGCAGATCCAGTCGCGGCGCGATCTGGCCGGCATCGAGCGGGTGACCCTCGGTCAACTCGCGTTCCATGGCGGGATGAGTCCGGATATTGAATTGCAACGTCACCAAAAAGACCCCACAGCAGCCGGATGATCTTTTACAAAGCAGCCGGTCAACCAGCGAGCTTGACTCGACAACCGTAGACAAGAACAGCGTCGGAACGAATGCGAATCACTAGTCGCCGATTGGCGATCGCGAGTCGATCAAGCACAAAACGAAAAAGCCCGCCGAAGCGGGCCTTCGCGGGAGTCGGGGTCCGCTACTGGCGCCGCCACCGCCCCAGTGCTACTCCAAATAGCCCAAGCGCTAGCAGCGCGAGCGTTGCCGGTTCCGGTACTACAAACCCTCGGATTTCGCCGCCGGGATTGTTCGTCGTATGAATGTTCAGATAAGTTCGGCCCGCCAGGAGGCCGGCAAGAAACACGGGTTCCGCTGTTGCGACTGTGCCTCCGTTGGCGGTAATAAAGGCTGGGTTATAGAATACAGGATCCAGCAAGCTGAACACGGGGGAGCGGTAGGTCCCGCTCGTCACGCCCAACGGGAAGCCGGTAAACGCGGGTAATGTAGTCGCAACCCCGGCATTGCCTCCGAGTGCTACGCAGCAGTGAATGTGTGCCGCCGTGTCGTTCGACGTCAAGCCGGAAAAATCAATGTCTAGTTGAATTGTCAGTGCGGTGGGGTCGACTACGATCGTTGCGTCGCCGGTTGCGGACGTCGCAATGGGTGGATTTTCATTTGCGCCCTTTAGTAAGAAGGTAAAGGTAATCGGACCCGCATGCGCCGCGCCTGCTACGAAAAGGCAGGACGCTACGAGGGCAGCTAATCTAACGCTCCAAGTGCTCATTCTTTTCTCCCACGGGTAGAGAGTACCGAGAAAGCATTTACCGCACCAAACGCCAATTCTCCAACAAAACAATAGCTTGAGCCGCGCGCAAAAAAGCGACTGTAAAATCCGGCGACATTGTACACTTCAAGATCGGGTGCTCCGGTCATGTAAGTAAGTACCCGCGTATCGCGATGTCATCGAGACGCGCGCTGAGAAATAACTACCCTCTGCGCCGCGCTGCCCAATAGGTCGCCCCATCCACTCCATAGCGCTCCGTATGTGCAACCTCGCGCTCGATCCGGAACTCGTCGCCGGGCGACAGATGGCGCTCCCCGCCGCCGTCCACGTTGAGCCACATCTCGCCCTGCACGACCAGCGCCCGCACCGCAAACGGATGCGTGTGTGACTCGACGACCGTGGACGGCGCCCATTTGCGCTCGACGACCTCGTCGAAACCCTGGGCACGCGCCTGCTTCTCGAATGCTTCGAACGTGACCTGATTCATCGCTATCCTCCAGACACTCGACCGGCGAAGCCCCAAGACACCGGCACGGGCAAATTGCCGACGACCGTCGAGACCCGTGTCTGCGGTTCACGGTCTATTCCTGAGTGGCGGTCGAGAGACAGCGATATTACGCGTGCCGTTGTCTTCCGAGCGGCTGCGGCTTGTGCACCTCCAACTTCTCTGCCCAAAGGTCGAGCGCCGGCATGATAGTCGGATAAAGCGCTACCCCGTTTGAAAGCTGCTCGCGATAGCGCTGCAGTCCGCGCTCGCCGGGCAGCCGCACAGGATCCTCGCCTTCGCGCACCGGCGTTGCACGCGCCGCATCCGCGATGAAATCCATCTGCCGGCGAAAGGCATCGAGGCCGCCGAAGGCTTCCGGGTCGAGCACCTGCACGAACACGGTGCCTCCCCATCCCACCGGCGGGTCGGCACGGCCGTGACCCGCCAGTCCCGCGGTCAGCGCCTCGATCAGCAGCGCCAGCGCGAAGCCCTTGTGACCCGCGTCGATACCACCCAGCGGCAGCAGCGCACCCTTGGGGTCGAGCGCGAGCGCGCCCGGATCGCGCGTTGCATTGCCGAGATGATCGATCAGCCATTCGCCAGGCAACATGTTTCCCGCGGCGTGCTGCTGGAATGCGTAGCCCATGCTTGTGATCGATGTCGACACGTCGATCAGCATGGGGTCACCCGATGTGGGCAGACCCGCGGCGATGGGATTGGGCGTGATGAAGGGCCGCAGGCCGCCGTGCGGAACGACCGCTTTGACTGCGGGATCCGAGCTTTGCACGATCGCGATCATTCCCGCGTCGGTCGAGCGTTTGAGATACGCCGCGAGGCACGCGATGTGATGCGAATGATGGATCGCGATGCTGCCGGTGCCGCACGCTCGCGCCATCGCAGTGGCGCGGTCAAGCGCGCGCAGCGTGAGCCACGGCCCGGGCAGGCGCTTGCCATCCCAGACTTCAGCGGCGGCGCGCGCATTGAGCACTTCGGGCGCGCCGGTCTTGGTCATGCGGTCGTTGGCGAGCTCGTCGAGGTACGGCGCCAGGAGGCCGAGTCCGTGCGTGCTGTGTCCGAGCAGGTCACCGTCGACGAGCACCATGGCGACGTCGGCAGCGATGTCGTCGCGCAGTCCGACCCGTTGCAGCAACGCATGTGCGAAACTTCGCAGCGCGTCGGCGCGATAGCGTGGGCGGGCGGCGGTCGCTTGCGCGGAAGTGTTCATGTCGATGGCGAAGTGACGGAAAACAGGACGATAGCGCGACATTCTACTGGACAGCCATCTTGCCCCCGCCGACCCTGACCGTCAGCATCGTCACTTATCGACCCGACCTCGCGCAGCTCGATGGGACGCTGCGCAAACTATCGCTCGCCTTGGCGCTCGCGCGCGAAGCGGGCATGCTGCGCGCGGTCAACCTGGTCCTGATCGACAACACCGGCGATCGCGCCGTCGCCGAAGCGGTAGTCAAGCTGGGCGCAGCGCATTTCGAGAGTTCGGCGGTCACTATGAATTATCTGCACGGCCACGCCAACATCGGCTACGGCGCCGCGCACAATCTGGTCATGCACGGCGGCAACACGCATTACCATCTCGTGCTCAATCCGGATGTCGAGCTTGCCGAGGAGTCGTTGTCAGCCGCGCTGCATCATTTCGACGAGCACCAGGACATCGGCGTGATTGTCCCCGCGATGTTCCGCAGCGACGGCACGCGTGAATACGCCTGCAAGCGCTATCCGAGCGTACTCGACCTCGCTCTGCGCGGTTTCGCGCCGGCGTCACTGCGCCGGCTGTTCCAGAAGCGCCTCGACCTCTACGAAATGCGCGATCTGATCGGCGAAACGGTGGTCTCGCCGATCCCGGTGATGAGTGGATCGTTCATGCTGGTTCGGCGCAAGGCGATCGAATACACCGGCGGCTTCGACCCGAAGTTCTTTCTGTATTTCGAGGATTTCGACTGGAGCGTGCGCTTGAACCGCATCACCCGATCGGCGTACGTACCGGGTGTGCGAGTTATCCACCACGGGGGTCACGCCGCTGGCAAAGGGCCGCGTCATGTCGCCTATTTCGTACGCAGCGGTTGGCGGTTTTTTCGCAAGCACGGCTGGCGGTGGTGGTGAGCAGCGCGGCATCGAAGGTCATGGTGACGGGTGCCGCCGGATTCATCGGGCGTGCGCTGTGCGCGGATTTCGCCGCCCGCGGCATCGATTACGTCGGAGCCGTGCGCAGCATCGCCGGCGACGTTGTCGATCCGTCGTTGCGCCCTCTTGGCGATTTCGCCGCCGCTGATTGGGAGCGCGTGCTCGACGGCGTCGATTGCATCGTGCATCTGGCCGGGCGCGCCCACGTCATGGGGCGTGATCACGACCCGACGCCGCACATCGTGGCCAATGTCCACGTTACCCGGCGGCTGCTCGTCGCCGCCCGGCAAGCGCGCGTTCGCCGATTCATATTCGCGAGCACGGTCAAGGTCTACGGCGAAAGCACGCGCGCGGGACGTCCTTTTCGCGCCGGCGATCCGCCGCGACCGCGCGATGCCTACGCGCGCAGCAAGGCGGAGGCGGAGAAGATCCTGTGGGACGCGTGCCGCGATGGCGCGCTCGAAGGCGTAGTGCTGCGCGTGCCGCTGGTGTATGGCCCGCGCGTCAAGGGCAACTTCGCATTGCTGATCGAGGCGGTGGCGTCGCAGCGCCGCCTGCCTTTCGCCGGCGTCGCCAACCGACGCAGCCTGCTCTACGTGGGCAACGCAGTCAGCGCGATCGATGCGGCGCGCAGCGCGTCCGCGCTCACCGGGCAGACGCTGCCGCTGGCCGATCCGCAGGCGGTGTCGACGCCTGAGCTCATCCGGAAAATCGCTTCCGCGCTCGACGTCGAGGCGCGTCTGTCGCGCATGCCCACGTCGATCCTGCGCGCGGGCGCGGCGCTGATGGGGCGGCGCGGCGCGTCGTCGCGGCTGCTGGGCTCGCTCGAAGTCGATGCGTCGCGCTTCGCCGAGCTCGCGCGCTGGGCGCCGGCCTACGATGTCGACCAAGGCATCGCCGCGACGGTGGCGTGGTGGCGCACTCGGCACGTGCTCTGAGGCCGATCGCGCCGGCGGCTATAATCGCTGATCGCGTTCCGACGCGCTTCGAGTCCAGACGATGCCACAACGCCGCAGCAACCGCTCCGCCGAACAGTTGCGACCGCTGACCATCACGCGCAACTTCAGTCGCCATGCCGAAGGGTCGGTCCTGATCGAGGCCGGCGACACGCGCGTGATCTGCACGGCGTCGGTGGAGGAGACCGTCCCGCCCTTCCTCAAGGGGAAAGGACAAGGATGGATCACGGCGGAATACGGCATGCTGCCGCGCGCCACCAACACGCGCATGCGCCGCGAGGCGTCCGAGGGAAGGCAGTCCGGCCGAACTCAGGAAATCCAGCGCCTCATCGGGCGCAGCATGCGCGCGGTTGTCGATCTCGCGACGCTGGGCGAGCGCACGGTGCGCATCGACTGCGACGTCATCCAGGCCGACGGCGGGACACGCTGCGCGTCGATCACCGGCGCCTGCATTGCGCTCCATGACGCCGTGACGTGGTGCAAGTCGCTCGGCATGGTTACCGGTGAAGCGCTGCGCGACCTGGTGGCCGCGGTGTCGGTCGGCATCGTCGACGGCGAGCCGATGCTCGATCTCGACTACGCCGAGGATTCCGGCTGCGATACCGACATGAACGTGGTGATGCTGGGCGGCGGCGGCTTCGTCGAAGTGCAGGGCACCGCCGAAGGCGAGGCGTTTTCGCGCGCCGAGATGGATCGCCTGCTCGAGCTCGCCGGCCAGGGCATCCGCACGCTCATCGGCGAGCAGAAAAAGGCGCTCGGCATCCACACCGCTCCGACGTGACCGGCCTTTCGCGGCTCATCCTCGCCTCGTCCAACGCCGGAAAGCTGCGCGAGTTCCGTCGGCTGCTGGCGCCTCTTCGCATCGAGCTCCTCGGTCAATCCGAGCTGGGCATTCCCGACGCCGACGAGCCGCATCCAACCTTCGTCGAAAACGCGCTCGCCAAGGCTCGTCACGCCGCGCGCTACGCAGGCCTGCCCGCGCTGGCCGACGATTCCGGCGTGTGCGTGAATGCGCTCGACGGCGCACCGGGTGTGCACTCCGCGCGCTACGCGGGCGAACCGCGCTCCGACACGCGCAACAACGAGAAGCTCATCACCCAGCTCAAGGGCGTCGCCGATCGGCGTGCGCACTACTATTGCGTGCTGGCGCTGATGCGCCACGGCAAGGACCCAGAGCCCATCATCGCCGAGGGACGCTGGCACGGCATCATCATCGACGCGCCGCGCGGTGATGCCGGTTTCGGCTACGACCCTCATTTCCAGGATTTCGAATCGGGCTTGACCGGCGCCGAGCTTGCGCTTGAGACCAAGAACGCGCTTTCGCATCGCGGACAGGCCATGCGCGCGCTGATCGCGCGGGTGGAGCAAGAGCGATGAGCTCCGCCGGGCCGCCCGGAAGCGCGCCGGTCGACATCGCGCTGCGCACGCCGCACTTAAGCGCGCTGCCGCCGCTGGCGCTGTACGTGCACATCCCGTGGTGTCTGAAAAAATGTCCGTACTGCGATTTCAATTCGCACGAGGGTCGCGGCGAGGTGCCGGAAGCGCGTTATGTCGACGCGCTGATCACCGACCTCGAGGAGGCGCTGCCGTCGATCTGGGGACGGCGCGTGTCGACGGTGTTCATCGGCGGCGGCACGCCCAGCCTTTTCTCCGCGCAGGCGATCGATCGCCTGCTCGCCGCGGTGCGCGCTCGCCTTGCGCTCGCGCCCGACGCCGAAATCACCCTGGAAGCAAATCCCGGCACTTTCGAGCAGCAGAAGTTCGCGGATTTCCGAAGCGCCGGCATCAACCGCCTGTCGCTCGGCGTGCAGAGCTTCGATGCGCGCTTCCTGGCGGCGCTCGGCCGGGTCCACGACGACCGCGAGGCACGAACCGCCGCGGCCGCGGCGCTGTCGATATTCGACAATGTGAACTTCGACCTGATGTATGCGCTGCCCGGTCAGGCACTGGCCGATGCGCGCCGAGACGCCGAAGCCGCAGTGGAGTTTTCTCCACCGCACCTGTCGTTCTATCATCTGACCATCGAACCCAACACGCTGTTTCAACGTTACCCACCCGTGCTGCCTGACGACGACGCCTCGGCCGACATCGAGGCGGTCATCGAGGAGATCCTGGCCGCCGCGGGTTATGCCCACTACGAGACGTCGGCGCACGCGCGTCCCGGCCGCGAATGCCGTCACAACTTCAACTACTGGCGTTTTGGCGACTACCTGGGCATCGGCGCCGGAGCGCATTCGAAGCTTTCCTTCTCCGATAGTGTGATCAGGCAGGTGCGCGTCAAGCAGCCACAGCAGTACATGGAACGCGCGGAAGGGCGCAACGCGATTCTCGAGCAGCATCCCGTGACGCGCGACGACATCGGCTTCGAGTTCATGCTCAACGCGCTGCGCCTGACCCAAGGCGTGCCGGTGGCGCTGTTTGCCGAGCGCACGGGATACCCGCTCACGCTGGTACAGCCGGCGCTCGAGGCGGCCGAGCGCAAGGGACTCATCGAACGCGATCATCTGCAGCTGCGCCCGACGCCGCGCGGACGGCGCTTTCTCAACGATCTGCAGGCGCTGTTCCTTCCACCGGACGCACGGTCCGCGCCATCGGTGCCGATCGCGATCGTCGGCGCACATCATGGCCGCGCCTGAGCGCCTGGTCGACGCCGTGCGTGCGTTGCGCGAAGGGTCGCTGACCAGTGAAGCGCTCACTCGCGGCATGCTCGCGCGCGTGGCCGCGACCGACGCCAACGTTCAGGCGTGGGCGCACCTGGACCGCGAGCACGCGCTTCGTGCCGCGCGCGCTTGCGATGCGCGCCGGGCCGCCGGGCAGGTCGATGGCGCGCTCGCGGGAATCGGTCTGGGAGTGAAGGACATCATCGCCACCGCCGACCTGCCCACCGAGCTCGGCTCGGTCATCTATGCGGACGCACAACCGTCCGCGGACGCCGAGTGCGTCGCCCGGCTGCGACACGCCGGCGGCTTCGTGTTCGGCAAGACCGTCACCACCGAGTTCGCTTTCATGCAGCCGGGCAAGACGCGCAACCCCTGGAATGCGGCGCATACGCCCGGAGGATCGTCGTCCGGCTCCGCGGCAGCGGTGGCGCTGCGGCATTGCGCCGCCGCGCTCGCCACGCAGACCAACGGATCCATCGTGCGCCCCGCCGCGTATTGCGGCGTCACGGGATTCAAGCCGACGCACGGCAGGCTGCCCTATGCAGGGATCACGACGTTCAGTCCGACGCTGGATACGCTCGGAGTCATCGCGCGCGCCGTGCTCGATTGCGAATATGTCGCCTCTGTGCTCGCCGCCCCAGCGGGAATCGCCCGCGCCGTGCCCGAGCTCGCGACGGCGCCGCGGCTTGGCGTGTTCGCCGGATTTCCTTGGGTGGCCATCGACGTCGAGCAGCAGCGCACGCTCGCTTACGCGGCGGAAATGCTGCGTCGGGCGGGCGCGCGTATCGACGACATCGTCTTCCCGAAAGCGTGGCGCGATGCGCCGCGCGTGCACCGATGCATCATGCTCTACGAGGGCGCGCGCGAGCTGGGATCGCTGCAGGATCGCGAGCGCGCGCGCATGTCGCCGAAGCTCAACGCCGCGCTCGACGAAGGCAGGGCGATCGACGACGCCGACTACGCAGACGCGATGCGCAGACGCGGTGAAATGATCGATGCCACGCGGGAAGTCTTCGCGGATCGCGCAGCGATCCTTTCGCCTCCCGTGCCCGCCGCCGCGCCGGAAGATCTCACCCAAACCGGCGACCCGTCGTGCTGCACCCTGTGGACGCTGCTCGGCGCGCCCGCCATCGTCTTGCCGGTCGCGCTTTCGGCCAACGACATGCCGATGGGGGCGCAGTTGAGCGCGCCTCCCGCTAACGACGAGGCGCTGCTCGCCGCCGCGCGCTGGTGCGAAGCGCGCCTGCCTTTTGCCGGGCTCGGATAGCTTAGCCTATGCTGCCTCGGTCGAAGTCGGTGTTCAGCGAGCCGCGGTGACATGAAGCGCGCCAAGCATCGCATGTCCAAACCGCGCAACCCGGTGGCGCGTTCGCCGCTGCTCGCCAAGGGAGGCGCGCACGGCAAATCCACTGCCGCGAAACGGCGCCAGGCGGCGATGGAATTGCGCAAGCTCGCGCTCGCCAAGGACGACGACGCATGACGCTGTCGCGCCGCGATCTCGAGCAGGGGCGCATGCGTGCGCTCTACGTGGCCGCGGTGCCCGCGCATAATGCGCTTTCCGACGAGGAGCTGGCGGCGTCGCTCGCGGCGACCCTGGCGCGGCGGCCACCACACGTGGGATGGTGGGTGTTCGCCTACGGGTCGCTGCTGTGGAATCCGCTGTTCCCGTTCAGCGAATCGCGTCCGGCGACGTTGCATGGCGTTCACCGTCGTTTCTGCCTGTGGTCGAAAGCCTCGCGCGGAACCTGCGATCAGCCCGGACTCGTGCTCGGGCTCGAGCCCGGAGGCTCATGTCGCGGTGTGGTCTACCGGCTGCCGGAAGCCGAGGTTCGCGCCGAGCTTACGCTGCTGTGGCGACGCGAAATGGTAACCGGCGCCTATCACCCGCGCTGGATGCGCGTGCGATCGGGAACCCGCACGCTTACGGCGTTGGCCTTCGTGGTCGACCGCGCGCATCCGCAATACGCGGGCGAGCTAAGCCTCCGCGAGCAGGCGAAGGTGCTCTCGTGCGCCGCCGGGGCGCTCGGTTCTTCCGCGGATTATCTCGAGCACACCCGCGTGTCGCTCATCACCCACGGCATCATCGACCCGTACCTCGAGTCGCTCGCCACGTCGGTGGCGAAGCATCGCTAGCAACGAGCGGGGTTACATCGCGACGTGGCGGCCGCCGTCGACATTGATGGTGTCGCCGGTGACGTAGGTTGCTTCGGCGAGCAGGAAATACACGGCTTTGGCTATGTCCTCCGGCGTGCCTTCGCGACGTAGCAGCGTGTGCGAGATGATGCGCTGGCGCGACAGCTCGTCGAACGTCGAATCGTCGGGCCAGAGGATGGGACCGGGCGCCACCGCGTTGACGCGGATCTCCGGGGCGAGCTCGCGTGCCAGCGAGCGCGTGAGTCCGACCAGTCCCGCTTTGGCCACGCTGTAGACAACGTAGTTCTTGAGCGGCCGGTCAGCGTGAATGTCGGTTATATTGACGATCGCACCTTGCGTTTTCTTGAGCGCCGGCGCCGCGGCCTGCGACAGGAACAGCGGCGCGCGCAGATTGGTGCCGATCAGGTCCTCCCATTGCGCGGCGGTGATTTCTCCGACGGGCGTCTGGAAAAAAGACGACGCGTTGTTGACCAGCGCATCGAGCTTGCCGTGCGTTTGCAGCGTCTGCTCGACGATCGAGTGCAGCTTGCCGAGATCGAGCAGATCGGCCTGGATGAGCGCGACCGAATCCTTGCGTTGGTTGTTGAGCTCAGCCTGCAAAAGCCGCGCCTCGCCTGCCGATTCGCGATAATGCAGCATCAACGTCGCTCCGGCGGCATGCAGTCTGCGGCAAATCGCGGCGCCGACGCGCTTCGCCCCACCGGTGATCAGTACAACTTTGCCCTGCACGGGAAGCTCCGGATACACTGGCGTGAACTTCAAAAGCCTAACACATCGATGCACGGCGCTCCACTGGACCAACACTCGCTGCGCATACCTGCGCCTTCAGCCGACGCCCGTGTGCACAGCGCCAAGGTGCTCGCGCATGTGCGCGCTGCGATCGCCGAGGCGAGAGGCTGGATTTCGTTGGCGGAGTACGCGAATGTGGTGCTCTATGCGCCGGGGCTGGGCTATTACAGCGCGGGCGCGCGCAAGTTCGGCGCCGACGGCGATTTCGTCACCGCGCCGGAGCTCACGCCGCTGTTCGGCGGCGCGCTGGCGGCGCAGATTGCGCAGATCCTCGCGCACACGGGAGGCGAGGTGGTCGAGCTCGGACCCGGCACTGGTTGCCTGGCTGCCGACACGCTCGCCGCGCTTGCCGCACAGGATGCGCTGCCGTCGCGCTACCTGATGCTTGAGGTGAGTCCAGATCTGCGCGATCGCCAGCGGGCCGAGTTGGAACGGCGCGTTCCTCGCCTGCTCGATCGCCTGGAATGGATCGAAGTGCTGCCCCGCCGCTGGCGTGGCGTCGTGCTCGCCAACGAGGTGCTCGACGCGGTGCCTGCGCATATCGTTGCGCGCGTTCATGGCCAGTGGCGCGAGCGCGGCGTTACCGTCCATGGCGACGCGCTCGCGCTCGCTGACCGGCCATTGGGAGAAGGTGCACTGCTCGCTTCGGCGCGCACGCTGTTTCCGCCCGAGATCGACTACGCGAGCGAGCTCAACCCGGCGGCAAACGCGCTGGTCCGAAGCCTGGCCGAGCGCTGCGACGCAGGCGCGATGATCTTCTTCGACTACGGGTTTCCTGCTGCCGAGTACTATCACGTCCAGCGCAGCGAAGGCACGATGATGGCGCACTATCGCCATCATGCGCTGACCGACCCGCTTTTTCTGCCCGGCCTCGCCGATCTCACCTCGCACGTCGATTTTAGCGCCATCGCGCGCAGCGCCGTCGCCGCGGGAATGCAAGTCGCGGGTTTCACTTCGCAGGCGCAGTTCCTCATCAACTGCGGCATCCTCGACCTGCTTTCCGCACAAGGTGAGCCGCGATCGGCGTCCTACCTGCGCGCGGCGAACGCCGTGCAGAAACTGCTCTCGCCTGCGGAGATGGGCGAGCTGTTCAAGGTGCTCGCGGTTGTCAGGAACGTCGAGCCGGGTCCGCTCGGGTTTCGCGACGGCGACCGCACCGGTCGCCTCTGATCTCGCACCTCAGCGCGCGTCGCTGGCAGACGCTTCGATAAACGCAGCGACGACCGGATTGCGGCGCAGCCGTTCCAGATCTTCGCTCGAGGGCAGTTGCGGACGATCGCGCACGGCGTTCACCATGCACAGGAAGCCCAGCGGCTGGTCCGTCGCGGCGCGGAACTGGTGCCAGGTGAGCGCAGGCACGTGCACGAGATCGTGCTCGCGCAACTCGTAGACGCGCTCGCCGATGAGACAGCGACCGGCGCCACGATGCACCATCACGGCATGGGCGTGCTCGTGGCGCTCGAGCGTCGTGTGCCCGCCGGGAGCAACCTCGAAGTAGCGCAGCTGCGACGCGAGCGCCGGGTCGTCGAACAACACCTGTCGCGTGACGTCTCGAAACGGCGCACTGCCCTGTGCCTTGTAGTCGCGCACTTCGACGCCATGCCATCTCCAGGCGGCGGTCTTTCGGCGATGCACGGGCGTGGTCATGACGTGCGCGCCTGCTTAGGAGGTCGCCGCGGAAACCGGCCCAGTCGTCGACGCAGCGGCGTGCACCGCGGTCACAAACTCCCGGGCGCGCTCGTCAATCCGTTGCGGCGTGCCCAGCAGCGATCCGCCGATCAGCAGCATCGAGTCCGTGCCGTAGAACGCAACCAGCTCGCGCACGCGCTCGACGCTCATGCCTCCACCGGGCACCGGCAGCGCAGGCCGCACCGCGCCCCATGGTGCGCGGGCCGTGTCGGCTATCGCTGTGCAGGTGCGCTGGTCCCACGCGAAGCGCCCGCCGAAGCCAGGAAAGATGACCGCATCGGCGCCGAGCAGGCGAAACCATTTGCCAGGCAGAAAGGCGGGTGCGACGCGCACCGCACCGCCGTACCCGGGATGCGCGAGGATCGGCACATCGATGTGTTCGCTCGCGAGCTCGGCGAAGGAGGGCATGCCGATCAGCGCCGGCGCGAGCAGCACCATCGTCGCGCCCGCGTCGCGCGCGATCGTCGCCTGCTCGGCAAGCGTCGACGGCGATCCGACCAGGCTGGGCGCATAGGCAGCGCGATGTCCGGTCTCGTGCCACACGCGCTCGATCGCGCGCTGGCACGCCGGCACGCGCTCGGCGAAGGGTGCGTAGCGTTGATCGGCGAGCCCGTGATCGTCCTTGATCACGTCCACGCCCGCGTGCGCGAAGGTGTAGCAGAGCGCGGCCAGGCGCTCCGCAGGCAGGCCCTGCGGCTTGAGCGCGGCGCAGGTGAGTGCGCGGCCGCGGACACCGAGCTGCGAGCGAATGCCCTCGATGCCGAAGCGCGGCCCTTCGAAGTGCGCCACGAACTCGGTAGGAAACTCGGCATCGACGAACTCGACGTGCGCGTGCATCGAGCTGTTGCCGAACAGCATGTTCAGCGTCTGCGCGACGTCGAAGCCGGTCGTTTCGGTGGCCAGCCGGATGCGCACATCGTGCGATCCGTCGCCGCGATCGCGAACGCCATCGACACGACCCACGATGTGCTCGGCGACGAAAGCATCGTGAATCACTTCGAGCGGGACTTCGACGCTTTGCTCCACCGCGATCGTCTGGGCGACCGCCGACGCGTCGGCGGGAGCGCTGCGAATACGGTAGGTGACGTCGATCCAGGACACGGGCGCGTGGGCTTGGGGAAGCGTGACGCTACATCATGCCTTGCGTCGCACCGTCACGTCCACGGCGCGATGTAGGTCGGGCGGGCTTTACTCGGGAGCCGCCATTGTCCACAATCGCATTTCAACCTCCGCCATGGAGCCGCCATGGGTGCACCCAACCACGCTCTCACCGTTCAGCTGCTCGAATGGATCGCCGCCGGCGATCGTACCTACGCCGAAGTCCTCGAAACCTGGCATTCGACGTGTCCGCGCCTCACCATTTGGGAAGATGCGTGCATCGACGGCCTGATCGACTACGAGCCTGATGGGCGTCTGGTGCGTGTCAGCGCGAAAGGGCGAGGCCTGCTCGAGACGATGCTCTCCAGCTGAGTTCGCCTGCCCGCCTCAACTGAGGCCGGTAACCGGCACCGCAGCGCCGTGAATCGCGCGTGCCTCGTTCGAAGCGAGAAACGCGATGACGTTCGCCAGGTCGGCCGGCGCAACCCAGCGCGCCGGGTCGGTGGCGGGCATGGCGCGCCGGTTCTCCGGCGTGTCGATGATGGTCGGAAGCACGCAGTTGACGTTGATGTTCTTGTCGCGGAGCTCGGCGGACATCGACTCGGTCATGCGGATCACCGCGCTTTTCGCGGCGACGTAGGGCCCCATGCCGGCGACGCCTTTCTGCGCGGCGAAAGCTCCGACATTGACGATTTTCCCGCCGCCCCCGGCGATCATGTGCGGCACGACTGCGCGCACCATGTGCAGCAGCGTGCGCGCGTTGATGTCGAACAGGAAATTCCAGTCCTCGTCGTCGGTCTGGTGCACCGCGTCGCCGCTGCGGAATCCGCCCGCGAGGTTGCACAGGACGTCGATGCGCTTGCCGCGCTCCAGCGCCTGTCGAACCGCGGCGTTCACCTGGTGCTGATCAAGGAGGTCGGCCACGGCAAACACCCGCGTGTCCGACGGGGCGCCGAATGCGTTCTCCAGATGTTCGCGCTGCCGGTCGAGCAGCACGACCAGGTCGCCGCGACGCGCGAACGCATCAGCGACCGCGCGGCCGAGGTTGCCGGAGGCGCCGGTGATAATGACCGTCCTTGCTGCGTCGCTCATGGCCTCTCCATGGTAAGCCCGCGCGCGGGAAGCACGGTGCCCGCGCATTCGCCGAATCCGATCCTGCGAAAACCAGCGCGGGCGCAATGGCCGCGCAGGATCACCGTATCGCCGTCTTCGAGAAAACTGCGCGTCTCACCGCTGTCGAGGCGCAGAGGACGCTTACCACCCATGGAAAGCTCGAGCATCGAGCCACCCTCGCCTTCGCCTCGGCCGGATTGCGTGCCGGTGCCCAGCAGGTCGCCGGGTTGCAGATTGCAGCCATTGACGGTGTGGTGCGCGACCATCTGAGCGAGCGTCCAGTAGCTGTCGCGAAAATTCGACGTCACCAGGCGCTGCGGCGCCGAGCCGGCCTCGCGCATGCGCGCGGTCTGCAAAAGCACCTCGAGCGTGATGTCGATCGCGCCCCCCGCCCGGTTGGCCGGCGAGTCGAGATACGTCAGCGGTTGTGGATCGCCGGAAGGATGCTCGAACGGCGCGCGGAAAGGCGCGAGCGCATCGAGCGTGACCATCCAGGGCGACACGGTCGACGCGAAATTCTTGGACAGGAAGGGACCCAGCGGCTGATATTCCCAGGCCTGGATGTCGCGCGCGGTCCAGTCGTTGAAGAGCACCAGACCGAACACATGCTGTTCCGCGTCGGCGACCGGAACCGGGTCGCCGAGCGCGTTGGAGCGCCCGATGAACGCACCCAACTCGAGCTCGTAATCCATGCGCTGCGATGCGCCCAGCCGTGGAGCGTCCACGTCTGCCGCCTTGATCTGGCCGAGCGGCCGACGCACGGGCGTCCCGCTGACGACGATCGATGAGGCCCTGCCGTGATACGCGATCGGGACCCACTTATAATTGGGCAGTAACGGATTGTCCGGACGAAACTGGCGACCGACCGCGGTCGCGTGATGAATGCTGGTATAGAAGTCGGTGTAATCGCCGATCGTGCACGGCAACGTCACCTCAACATCCTTTTGCGCGATTAGCGCGCCGCGCAACGACGCTTCCCGCGCGCTGCCGAGCCGAAGGTCCTGCGACAGACGCCGTCTCAGTGCACGGCGTTGGTCCACGGACTGCTGCATGATCCATTGCATGTCGGTCGTATCGGCGACGCCTGCGCGCTCGAGATCGAGAACCTGATCCCCGATAGCTACGCCGGCGCGCCACGCCTCGCCCGAGGCACGTCGGAATCGCCCGAACGGCAGGTTCTGGATCGGGAAGTCACCCGCGGGATCGTTGGCGGTCTCGACCCAGCTGGTGAGCGTGGCGTCGTGCGTATCGTCGAGATCGGTCACTTCGGGCTCCGCGTGCGTGTCTGAGGACCTTGGGAGCATTGAATCACGTCTTCAACGAAGCGCAAAGGTCGCCGTCACCGGGTTATGGTCGGACGATTTCACCGGACTCGACACACTGGAGACCACCTGCAGGCCGCGCACGAAGACGTGGTCGACATGGCGTCCCAGGAATCGCGTTCGCGTGTCGTCGCTCGGCGTGACCTCTGCGAGCCCCAGCCGTGCCGCAGTCTCCGCCAGAACCCGTTCGCGCGCGTCGTTCCAGGTGTTGAAATCGCCGGCGAGGATGAGGGGACCTTCGTGTCCGGCCACCGCGTCGGCAAGCGCGACCATCTGGGCGCGATACGCGTCGAGCACGAGCTCGAAATTGATCGCGTGAACGTTGATCACGGCAAGGGTCTGCGCCGATCCGGCGATGCGCAGCCACGTGATCACGGCCGATTTCGGAATGCGGATGATCGGCTCGACCGCGCGCTGGGTGCAGCTCGCGAGCGGCGCGAGGCGCGTCGCGGTGAGCACGCCGATGTCGGTGTCGTCGTACAGGAACGAGCTGGCCATCACCCAGCCGAGGCCGGCGTCATCGACGATCGCATGCAGCGTTGGATCGAGCGCCGTTTCCTGGAGCAGCACCACATCGCTGGCCGCGGCGAAGCGCGCGAGATCGTGCTGCCAGCCGGGGTCGCTCTGCTTGTGGATGTTCCAGGTGAGCACGCGCAGCGGTCCTGCACGCAAAGCATTACCGGCGGTCGGCTCCACAGCGACCCTCGATTGCAGCAGGCGTTCGGCGTCTTCGCATTTGAGTGAAAGCACCTTGGTGCTGCCCGCCGGCCCCGAGATGACCGCTCGCGGCTCGGTCGTCAGGACGACGCAGCCGCACAGGAGTGGACACAAGGCGAAGCGAATGAGCCATTTCATGCGTCCGATTCTCACCGATCTACCGGGATCGGTATACTGGCCGGGCTCGGGCGGACGGTTTCGCCAAGGGAGGTGTCGCAGGGCAGGCGCCCACGTGGCATTGCGCGCGACGCCAGGTTTCCATCCGAACAAAGGGGAGCATCCATGAATCGTCGTCACACAGCGGTTTGCGCGATCGCGGCGCCGTTGCTGTTCTGCGCCGCCGGTGCGCTGGCCGCAAAAAATGAAGTGAAGGGCGCGGCCATTCTCGAAACGCCGTGCGGCAAGACCTCGGTGAAGCAGATGGGATTGGTCCATGCGGGCAACATGGAAGAAGCGAACAAGCTGACGACCACGGAAATGCAGGACCAGTGGAAGGCGATGCCGGCGAAGGACCGCACCATGATGACGGGTATGATGAAAGACATGTCGCAGACCGAGCAGGCTTATGCGGCCGACATCAAGGCTAGCGGTGTGATGGTTGTCGACGGCCCGGCGGCGACGCTCACCGTCAAGAAAACGGTGAAGGACGCCAATGGCAGCAGCACCACGACGATGACGCAGAATTTCAAGATCGATGGAGCGCAGTGCATGATCACGCGTTGATCTTGGCCTGACTCGCGGAGCGCCGGAACGCTCCCGCGAGTCAGGATCGCCCGACACCCTCACCGGTCGATTACATGCGCACGCTTCACCTGATCGCTGTGGCTTGTTGCACGACGCTTCTCATGGGCTGCGGCAAAGAGCAATCTGCCGTGGCGACCGCGACGGCCGCGAAAAAAGCGGTGGTCGAGACAATCCCGCCCTACACCTATCCGCAGCCGGTGAAAGGCCATTACAAGGAAATCAACCTCGGCGAATTCGATGTCGTCGACGGCGTCGCCTATCCGGCAGGTTCCGGCATCGGCACCGTCATCTACGTTACCGAGAAACCGATCGCCTCGCCGGTGATCGCAGGATCGACGTGCCCGATGACGCAGGCACGCGCGCTCACCATGCTCCGCGATTCGCGTTATCTGGAGGTGACGCTGGACAATGGCGTCTCGAAGTATTTCGCGGCGGGCTCGGCGTTCAACGGCGCCAGCTACGAGACCGAGGTCGGAGGGCATTACTGGACGAGCCGGATGAAGGCGGATCCCGACCGTGCCGTCGGCAACGTGACGCACAAGCGCGAAGGCAGCTTTGACTTCGATCTGCCGCGATCGAATCCGGGCGTTCGCGAGACCAGCGTCGCCGACCGCGAGCAAAGCCTGCGCGGCGACCTGGTCGCGCCCAAGCCGACGCAAGCCGCGGTGAACGCCGCGTACCTTGCGGTCCACGACGCCGCGGTGAAAAAGAACCTCAAGGCGCTGCTTGCCGCGCTGGGCTTCGACGACAAGCAGAATCTCGCCATCCGCGGCATGGAAGGCATCGACGCCGACCTCGCGGTCTACTCGGATCGATTCCTCATGCCAGGCGCGCCCGGCGAATTCACCGCCAAAGCCGGAACCGCGCATGTGCGCGTCGAGGGCGCGAACGCCAAGGGCACCAAGTTCGTGAACTACTATTATTTCAGCCCGTGCGGCGATCGCCTGGTGCTCGACGGGATTGCGGAGAATCCGCAGTAGCGTTGAACGGCTTTGCCTGGTCGGTCGATGCGCGCGTTGCCGTTGTGCAGGGCTTCCGCTTCAGCGACTCTTCGCGGGCCCTATCGAGTACACCTCCACCGCAGCCGCCTTGCCTTTGAAGGGAACGGCGCCCAGCGGTTCGACCTCGAACCCTGCGCCGGGGCCGAAGCGCGTCGCATGGTCCATCAGAATGGTGCGTAGGGTAGGTATTGAGCAGCTCGATGGTTTCCCCGGGCGTCTGCGATTCCGCAAGCGAGGTGAATCCGCGGATATCGGAGAACATCACGGAGGCCTGCACCAGCTTGCCTTCCCGCGCGAAACCCGACTCCTGCAGGTCCTGCGTCACCTCGGGCGTGGCAAAGCGACGCATCAACAGTTGCGTGCATCGGTCGCTGCCATGCGCTACCATCGCACCCGCAGGCGTTTGGCCCCAACGTGCACGCTTTGTCCGCGTCGCGCGACGAAATCGCGAACACTGGGTCAACGTGCTGATGTACCGGAAGGTGCACGCGTCGAGTCCGTCAAGGATATCCGGATCATGGCCGTCCGTTCACTGAGCAAGGGCAAAGCCGTCCGCGAGCAGGTCAGCAAGGCCGAATGGGATAAGCGCGTCGATCTCGCCGCATGCTACCGCCTGGTGGACTTGTACGGCATGTCGGAAATGTCCGCCAACCACATCAGCACGCGCGTTCCGGGCGAGGGCGGCGCATTCCTCATCAATCCCCACGGCCTGCTCTACGAACAGATGCACGCTTCGTGTTTCATCAAGCTCGATCTCGCGGGCAACGTCCTGTTCAATCCGACGGACTACGAATTCAATAAGGCCGGTTACGTCGTACATAGCTGCGTTCACGCTGCGCGGCACGAGGTCGACTGCGTAATTCACACCCACACTATCGCAGGTATGGCGGTATCGGCGATGGAGTGCGGCCTGCTGCCGATCGCGCAGACGTCGATGCGCTTTGCCAAGATCGCCTATCACGACTACGAGGGTGTCGCTCTCAACCTCGAAGAACAGGCGCGACTCGTGCGCGACCTGGGTGCACACGAGGGGATGATTCTCAGAAATCACGGGCTACTGACCGTGGGCGCGAGCATTGCGGAAGCGTTCAACAGCATGTTCAGGCTTGAGCGTGCCTGCCAGGTCCAGGTCGCGGCACTCTCGTGCAACGTCAAGATCAGGACGCCGCCGGAAGAAGTCGTGAGCGAATCGTGGCGGTTGTATCAGCCCGGCGTGCGCCGCCGCTTCGGCGTGCTCGAATGGCCGGCGCTGCTGCGGAAGCTGGACAAGCTCGATTCCTCCTATCGCGATTGACCCGGGGGCCCGAACGCTGCCATTGGCGGAGGACGACATGCTCCGAATCCATGCGCGCAAGAGCGCCCTCTACGTCCTGTTTCGGGCCGCTGCAGCCGCACTGTTGTTACTCGCGGCGCACGGCGCGGCTGCCCAAGGCAGCACCTACCCGAGCCGGCAAATTACCATCGTCGTCGGCTTCTCCGCGGGTGGAACCACGGATATCGTCGCGCGCCTCGTTGCAGACGAGATGCGCAAGTCCTGGAGTCAGGCGGTCATCATCGACAACAAGCCAGGGGCCGGAGGCAATATCGGCGCGGCCTTCGCCGCCAACGCCAAGCCGGATGGTTACACGCTGCTGATCGGCTCGGTCGGGCCGCTCGCCATCAACGCGTCGCTCTACGCGAAGATGCCCTACGACAATCTGAAAGACTTCACACCCATATCGCTGATCGTGCACGTACCGAATATGCTGGTAGTGAACCCCGCCGCGATGCCGGTCAATTCATTTTCGGACTTCGTGGCCTTGGTCAGGGCGAGTCCAGGAAAATATTTCTTCGCCTCGACAGGGACCGGCACTTCGTCGCACCTTTCCGGCGAAGAGTTGAAGGTGATGGCTGGGGTCGACATAACCCACGTGCCATACAAAGGCGCCGTTGCGATCAACGATTTACTATCTGGCCAGCAGGTCCATTTCATGTTTGCGACGATTCCCTCCGTGATTGAGTTCGTACGGGCTGGCCGCCTGCGCGCGCTCGCGGTGACGAGCAAGGCGCGATCGGCGGCAGTTCCGGAAATACCCACCGTTGCTGAATCGGGATTTCCGGAGTTCGAGGCGTCGTCCTGGTTTGGCCTGCTCGGACCCGCGGATTTGCCGCGCGAGATCGTAGTGAAACTGCAGACAGAAGTCGTGCGTATATTGACGATCCCCGAGATTCGCAACAGGCTCACTTTGCAGGGGGCCGACCCCGTTGGCAGCACGCCGGAAGAGTTTGCAACCTACATACACGCGGAAACGGCCAAGTGGGCGAAGGTCGTCAAGGCATCCGGCGCCAAGGCGGAATGAACCGAACACGGAGCAATCGAATGAGGCCACAGTCCTGGAAAGCATTCGCAGTCCGAGTCGCAATGCTCGCGATCGTGGCGCTGTCGCTCGCGCCGGCGACTTCCGCGGTCGCCGAGCCGACCGAGATCACGGTCGCCAAGGAATATGGGATCGGTTATCTGCCCTACATGATCATGGAGAACAACAAACTAATCGAGAAGCGCGCCAGCGCGCTCGGTTTGACGAGTCTGAAAATCAACTGGCAAACCTTCGGTGGATCGGGCCTTATGCAAGGCGCGATGATTGCGGGAAGACTCGATTTCGCGTCCAGCGGAGTTCCCTGGTTCCTGACTATGTGGGACAAGCTCAATGGTCAGGTCAAGTCTCCCGGAGCGCTCGACTCGATGCCGCTGTACCTGACGACGCGCAATCCCGGCGTTAAGACAGTCAAGGATTTTTCCGAAAAAGACAGGATAGCGTTGCCGGCGGTCAAGACTTCAGTACAAGCGATGACACTGCAGATGGCCGCGGCGGCGGCGTTTGGCGCGGCAAACGCTACGAAGCTGGACCCACTTACGGTTTCGCTAAGTCATCCCGACGCAATGAATGCCCTTTTGTCCGGCATCAGTGAAATCGACAGCCACTTTGCTTCCCCGCCGTTCCAGGATCTCGAGCTCAAGGATCCGCGCATTCACAAAGTGCTGAGTTCCTATGAGCTTACCGGAGGGCAAACGACGTTCATCATTTCCTGGACGACCACGAAGTTCTACCAGGAAAACCCGAAGGTCTACCAAGCCTTCACCGAGGCTTTGCTCGAAGCACAGTCGTTCATCGCGAACAACCCGGCGGATGCCGCGCGCATCTATCTTGCGATGTCTTCGGACAAGCGTCTCACCCAGGACGCCCTCGTGTCGATCCTCAGCGATCCGGACTACAAATTCACCGACGTTCCCCAGAACATCATGAAGTACGCCGATTTCATGTTCAGCACCGGCTCGATGAAGACCAAGCCCGCCTCTTGGAAGGACCTGTTCTTTCCCAATGTGCACGGCACACCGGGAAGCTGAGCGGGAAGCTGAGACGCGCGTCGAGCGATCCAATGGACATCTACGATGTGATCGTGGTCGGCGCGGGCAACGCAGGACTTTGCGCGGCGCTGGCTGCGCGCGAGGCCGGCGCCCGTGTGCTGGTCCTCGAGGCGGCCCCCGACAGTGAGCGCGGCGGCAATTCCCGATTCACCGCCGGCGCGATGCGCGTTCCCTATCGCGGTGTCGAGGACCTTCGGCAGTTGATGCCGGATCTGTCCCAGGCCGAAATCGCCCAGACCGACTTCGGCGCGTACACCGACGAACAATTCTTCGACGACATCGGCCGCGTGACCGAATACCGCGGCGATCCGGACCTCGTCGAAATTCTCGTAAAGAGAAGCTTCGATACCATGTGCTGGATGCGAGGCAAGGGAATCCGCTTCGCTCCCATGTACGGACGACAGGCGTTCAAAATCGACGATCGAATGCGATTCTGGGGCGGCCTGACGGTTGAGGTATCGGGTGGAGGACAGGGCTTGATCGACTTCCTCTTCGCTGCCGCTCACCGCGACGGCGTCGAGATCTGGTACGAAGCACGCGCGAAACAGCTGATTGCCGATGACGACGGCATTCGTGGCGTCGTGGCGCGACGCGACGGGCACACCATCGCCATACCGGGGCGCGCCGTGGTGCTCGCATCGGGTGGCTTCGAAGCGAACACCGAGTGGCGAACCCGCTATCTCGGCCCCGGATGGGATCTGGCCAAGGTTCGCGGCAGCCGATTCAACACCGGCGGCGGAATCGCGATGGCGCTGGACGCCGGCGCATGTCCCCATGGAAACTGGTCGGGCTGCCATTCGGTCAGCTGGGACCGCAACGCGCCGGAATTCGGTGATCTTGCCGTAGGCGACGGTTTTCAGAAACATAGCTACCCATTCGGCATCATGGTCAATGCGCTCGGGAAGCGTTTCGTCGACGAGGGCGCGGACTTCAGAAATTACACCTATGCGAAGTACGGCCGTGTCGTCCTGTCGCAACCCCAACAATTCGCGTGGCAGGTATTCGACGCGAAAGTAACGCACTTGCTCCGTGACGAATACCGGATCAAGCAGGTCAGCAAAGTGCGCGGCGACACGCTGGAAGAGCTTGCCGGCAAACTCGAAGATGTCCACGCCGGCGGGTTCCTGCAGGAGGTTGCCGCGTACAACGCGTCCGTACGCACGCACATTAGGTTCGATCCGACGGTACGCGACGGTCGTTGCACGAAGGGCCTCGCCGTCGACAAGACGAACTGGGCGAACACCATCGACACGCCTCCATTCGAGGCCTATGCCGTGACCTGCGGTATCACCTTTACCTTTGGCGGGCTGCGCATCGACACCGATGCTGCCGTGCAGAGCGTCGACGGTGCTCCCATCCAGGGTCTTTTCGCCGCAGGAGAGCTCGTCGGCGGCCTGTTCTATTTCAACTATCCCGGCGGGTCCGGCTTGACCTCCGGCGCGGTCTTCGGCCAGATCGCAGGTGCGTCCGCCGCCCGGCTGACGCGCCGCAAGGTGAACATTGGATAATGTCGACGGTGCTTCCATACTTGTCGGTACCACGTCGCCTATCGGCTAACGCTCGACGCGCAAGCCGAGGCGGCGGAGGCGCGTGGGCGGGTCGCCCCAAGGAAAAGTTGACCGTCGAAGCGTCACAACAATTAGGTCGCGCCATCAACCCGAAGCTGCCGTTAGGGTTTTCGCGCTCAGCGTTACGCTGTATTTGCGTCTTGCGGCGCGTATCAGACATCGAGCCTCCGCTCACTCATCCACTTGACGATGGGGAGCCATCAAGGAAGAACTGCGACGACGAATGCATGAACCAATCCCGCAGCAGGGCCGATGGTTGCGCCGAGTGGTGCGCGGGTACTTCGCCTACCACGCGGTACCAACCAATGTCGCAAGCCTGAGTGCGTTTCGGAACCATGTCGTGGACCTCTGGCGACGTACGCTCAAGCGTCGCAGCCAAAAGGACCACACCACCTGGGATCGACTCGCTCGGCTTGCGGCGGACTTTCTGCCCGCACCGCGCATCCTTCATCCCTGGCCAGACGCTCGCTTCGCCGTCACTCACCCAAGGTGGGAGCCGAATGCCTGAATTGGGCCCGTTCGGATCTGTGCGGGGGGTGTGCAGCAATGCGCATCCCTACCGCGATAGGGACTCCATGACCCATCGCGTAGTTGCGTTCGCCGCCGTGCTTAGCCTCAGTTTCTCTGGATACCGCAAGCGGTCGACGCGCAGCAGACGGAAAAATCTCCAGGATAGGCGCACTCTGTGCAATTACCTGTAGTGATGCCAACTTCATCGGTTTCCGCCAAGGGCTGCGCGAACTCGGCTATGTCGAGAGCAAGAACCTTATCATCGAGGAGAAAAGTGCGGAAGGACATTACGATCGGTTGCCTGAGCTTGCCGCTGAGCTCGTGCGGCTCCAGGTAGAAGTGATACTCGTGTCGGGGGGCACCGAACCCGTACTTGCAGCAAAGAGTGCAACTCGCACAATTCCAATTGTAATTGTCGTTGCGGCCGACCCGGTTGGGGCAGGGCTGGTGGCTAGCCTGTCGCGACCAGGCGGCAACATAACCGGGCTGACATCGATGAACGAAGAGCTCGATGCGAAGCGGCTTGAGCTGCTCAAGGAAGTGATACCGAGCCTTACGCGCGTCGCGGTTTTTTCCAACCCGGCAGACCCAAACGCTTCGTCGCTGTCGACGGTCGCGGAAAGGACCGCCCGGTCGCTGGGATTGCAATTGCAGCTCATTCCTGTTCGATCGGGAGCTGATCTCGCCGCCGCGTTTAGCACAGCTACTCGGCTAGGCGCAGACGCAGGGACGCTGCTGGGTGCCCCGATGTTCTTCAGCTACCAAGCGCGTCTCGCAGAACTGGCTGCGGAACATAGGCTACCTCTTATTATTCCTTGGAAGCAGTTTCCGGAGGCGGGCGGGCTCATGAGTTACGGTGCCAACATACCGGACTTGCATCGGCGCGCCGCCGTAGATGTCGACAAGATCCTAAAAGGCGTCAAGCCCGGCGACCTGCCGATTGCGCAACCCACGGAGTTCGACTTCGTGATTAACCTCAAGACCGCGAAGGCGCTGGGTCTTACGATCCCGCAGTCTCTGGTGGTGAGGGCCAACGAGGTAATTCAATGAGTCGCGCCCGCATGAACGCATGGGGCGAATGACCGGTTGCAGCCGTCGAAAGTCGGCGTGATATGGGCTCCAATGGCTGGTTCCGGTGATTTTTCGCGGGCTGCTGGAAAGTCCGGAAATGGCCGATAGTGTGAGTTCGCGACGGCACCCGTTAGCTGCCATTCGCGGAAAGAGGCCGGCCTTCCAACGGCGGCTAACGGCGACCGCGGGGAACCGCGGCTGTCGAACAATACCGGACACTGGATTGCTGCGAACAGCCCGATTTGGGCTCGTCCGAATTCATTCAGACCGCATGCCGCCCATCGACGCACGATTTGACATTTAGCAGGTGCCCAAATATCGTGACATTGCGGTGGGGGATCGCGATTCAGCGAGTCTTGCATCGCGGGGAATAGCGCATCGCTTCTCTGCTAGCGCTATCTATGTGCGTGTGCTCCCCCTTTTTCGTTCGCTGGCACGCCATGACACGACGTTTGTTCTGTCGTCGCTGCAAGTAGTTCGGGAATCGCACTGACAGGCCGTCGCGTCCGCGCGGAGCCAGCAGTCGGAGTCGTACACTGAGGAGGGTTCATGATACGAACATTGAAGTATTCCGCGCTCACGTTCGCGACCGTGGTGGGGTGTGCCGCGCACGCCGCCACGCCGGTGACGTCCTGCGAAACACTCGCCGCTCTGCCGCTGCAGGACGTGACGATTACCGTCGCGAGGACGGTCCCGGCCGGCTCGTTTACAGCGGCCAACGGCCAGCCCTTCGCAAACATGCCGAGCTTTTGCCTCGTCCACGGCGTCGCCGCACCGACCTCCGAATCGGTGATCAATTTCGAGGTGTGGATTCCGATCGCAAACTGGAACGGCCGCTTCAACGGTGTCGGCAACGGCGCACTCGCCGGCACGATCAGCTACAGTGCCATGGCGCCCGTCGTTCAGCGGGGCTTTGCCGCCGCGAGCACTGACACGGGCCACGTCCCCACCGAACCGCAAACGTGGCTCTTGAGCCGAGAACGCATCATCGATTACAGCTATCGCGGATTCCACCTCACTACTCAGTATGCGAAGGCTTTGATCGCCGCGCTTTACGGGTCGGGACCTGCTTACTCGTATTACACGGGTTGCTCCACGGGCGGAAAGCAGGGACTGATGGAGGCTCAGCGTTTCCCCGAGGACTACGACGGGGTCGTCGCGGGTGACCCGGCGAACTACTGGACCATGCAGATGGCGTCCGAAGTGTGGGACGGGCAGGCGACCTTCGGCCCGAACAACCTGCCGATCGCCAAGCTTCCGATCCTCAACAGCGCCGTCCTCGCGGCGTGCGGGAACAATGGCGGAGGTCTTCCCACCGACGCGTTCCTGACGAACCCGGATACCTGCAACTTCGATCCGGGTGTGCTGCAATGCATGGGTGCGGACGCGCCGACGTGCCTTACGGCCGCGCAAGTCGCGGCTGCGCGCGAGATCTATCAGGGACCGACGAACCCCACCACGGGCGCAAACGAGTATCCCGGCCTGCCGCGCGGAAGCGAAGTCGGATGGGGACCCGCGGGCGGGCAGTTCGTGATCAATCGCACCGTCGCGCAGGGCTCCGGCGTGAGCTCATTCGACTGGTTCAGGTTCGCGGTATTTAACAATCCTTCTTGGGATTACACGACGCTCAAGTTCGACAGCGACGTCGCGCTCAATAACGCGATCTTCGCGCCGATCACGAACTCGACCGATCCGAACGTGTTCCCGCTACGCGCGCGAGGGGGCAAGCTCATCATGTATCACGGCTACGCCGATCCACTGATCCCGCCGGAGAACACAATCAACTACTACCAGAACGTAGTCGACCTCGAGCTGCAGCAAGTGCCGCAGGTGTCCGATCCCGCGTTCAGGCGGAGCATGGCGCTCGGCAAGACACAGGTATTCGCGCGCTTGTTCCTCGTGCCGGGGATGTATCACTGCGCGGGCGGTCCCGGGCCGACCACGTTCGACTTCCTGACTCCGCTCACGCAATGGGTGGAGGCGGGCGTACCACCGCAGAGCGTTGTCGCTTCGCACGTCGAGAGCGGGACGACGACGTACACGCGCCCGCTGTGCCCGTACCCAGCTTCCGCGTATTACAGCGGCTCCGGCCCGACCAGCGATGCGTCGAGCTTCGTCTGCCGTTGAGCGTCACGGCTCACTCGACACGGCGCGGGATCGGCATGCCAGATCCGCGCCGCTCTCTAGTTGGGCGGCGAAGGGAGACACCCACAACGAAGACGGAAGTGACTCAGGGCGCGAGGACCAGGACGCGCGCGACCGGCTTGTCGGCGTGTGGGCTCCCTGAACCTGCCACACCCGCGCTGCTTGGCCTCGGTCTAGCTGGACTTGTGACAGTTCGCCCACGCACGTCTCGCTGACGTCGTGACGCTCATATGTCCGCCGCGCGAGCCGAACGTCCGCATCGGGTCGATAGCGCCAATTCGATTCATTAGCCAGCGGCCGTTCGAGCAACTCTTCATGTTGGCTGGCGACGCTGATCCTTCACGGTCTGCTATGGAGATTCCATCGCCGCGCGTGCGAACGCGAGCTATGGCTGCTCCACCTTGAGACCGGTCATTCCCGACGTAAGTTTTTTTGGGCGTGAATGGCCGGAGCTGGCCGTTAGTGTTAGTTTGCGACGGCGGCGATTAGCTGCCGTTCGCGTCCGAAGCCTCACGACTTCAAGGTTAGCTTTTAGCGACCTTGGGGAATCGCGGCTTGCGGCCCAGTAGTTGCCGCTCAGCGTTCGCTTGGTCACACGCTTCGCAGCCTGCGGGTAGGGCGAAGGTGGCGCGGGGCCGCCGTCGGGCGCCCGAGCCGGGCAGGAGGCGATCCGCGCCGAAGTCGGCCGCATGCTGCGCGACCTCGGGAACTTGCAGCAAATTTCACGCGGTCTCGGCAGGAGCCGCATTCTGCGTGCGACGTGACCCGCGGGCCAGCGGCTTTCGCTCGCTGGGTGCGGCACAACGCAGCCGAGGCTCAGCGCGATCCAAGCACGAACCTCGGCTGCTCGATCAACAGGGCGTCAATGCACCAGGACTCCGATGTTGACCGCATTCCCCATCGTCAAGTACCCGGCGCGGTTTGGATGCACGTGATCGCCTGCACCGCCGATACTCGTATTGGGTATGAACTGGGCCCTCATCGCGCCAGTGGCAGGATCGGTTGTGACGGCATAGAAGTCGGCCACGTCGTCGAACAGTCCGCTCGACTTGATGAATTGGTTCAGCTCGATCCGCTCGGCAGCTGCTGCGGCGGTTCCACCATTGCCCGCGGCGCCGACTTCGCTCGTGATCGTCGTACCCACGATCCGCACGCCCGGAATCGCTGCACGCAACCGCTGGGCGACGGTCACGATACCGGCTTCGATTGCTGCCGCGCTCGTTCCCGCGCTCACATCATTGGTGCCTTCGTGCCAGATGACGGCGGTGACCCCCGAAAGCCCTATCACATCGCGGTCGAGACGCTCCAATGCGGAAGGACCACCGCTAGCCGGATTGGCAGGGTCGTAGTGCGCGGGCCCCACGATCTGGTTCCCGCCGATCCCTTCATTGACCAGCACCACGTTGTCACCGTAAGTCGCCTGGAGACGGCGCGCGACGACATCGGGCCAGCGATCATCGCCGTTGATGGTCGAACTCGTACCATCAGTGATCGAATCTCCGAGAGCAACGACGAGTTGCGTTCCTTGAGGAGCATCCATATCGATCTTGTCCATGAAGTACCAAGACGTGGTGCTCGTCGGAAAGACGTCTCCCTCTGTCGCGCCAACGGAGCCAGCCCCTCGGTCGGTCACATACGAAGTCGTCATCGCCTTGGCGTGCCATGTCATCGGCCCTGGGGAACCTACCGTGTGGAAGCTGATCGCAAGCTTCCTGCCTGCCATGGCCGTTTTGTCGAGTGCGGCGCTTTGCCCCTCTCCATTCACGTACCGCAATTTCACCGAGTCACTCCACACGCTTTCTCCAGGCTGCAGAGTAAGCCTCGTCGAACCGCCGTTGAAGGTAACGGGCTGGTTCGTAGTCGCCACGATTTCCGCGCCGGTCTTTTGTATACCGACAAAAGCGCCATCCAGGGTAATCGGCTGGTTGCCAAACAGGTTCGTAAAGTGAATGCGGACGAACCTCGACCACATGCCCGGACGCACGATCAGACGGAACGTCTGGTCGCTAGCAGCGCTATCCGGGAACGCAAACGAGAGGTCCGGCTGCGCGACCGCGGCACCGCTCGGATAGGGCCCCTGGGGAGACGCCGCCCAGGAGGTTATCCAGTTGGGAGCCGCGGACGCGGGAAACGCCATTGCGGTGCTGATTATGAAAATGCACGCCGCCAAGGCGGTGGTCCAGCGACGAGCACGATTTCGATTGAGCGTGACAGCATTCATCGTTGATCTCCTCAGAGTTGACACGCGAACCGCGTTGAACTCGCGGCCCGCGGCATGACCGGCGCTTGTTATCCACGGACCGTCGCGCCGGCTGCAGTTCCTATTTTAGCCCTGCTCGGCGCGCCGTTGCGGCGATAAACAGCTGAGAGCAGTGCCTCGTTTGATTTCGTACCGATAACGTTCGCTTGCGATGCCTACGGTACGCGGCTCGGAGGGATAGCGTTAGGACATCGCGGGCATTTTTTTGAATGTACAAAAGGCGGCAGCAGCGCCTCACGATCACTGTGGCGCGGCAGCTGCGCACATCGGCAGAGATCGTTAATGCTAAGACAAGTATAAGGCGCCGAGCAATAGAACCAAAGCGACCGCGATGACGGCGGCAGAGAAGTAGTGAAGCTGTAGCTTCTCGCCGTGAACGCCGGTGCCGCGCACTGCCTCCCAACAGTACAGGCCGTAGCCGATCCCTGCTATTGAAGCTGCCGCGATGTTCCTAAGCGCACTCTCGCTGAACCACGACAGCCAAACGAGGACGGCGCCTAGCGCAACAGGCGTGCCTGTGAGAAAGGTGAGGTATACCGCCCGGTGCTCTCTCGACCCCGGGCTCCCGCACGCGTAGAGGACACTCAACGAGAGAACGATGGTGAGAATGACCTGCCACGATACCGCCAGCGGATGGCCAGCTTTCGCCTCAACCATCGCGTACGCGAACAAATATAGAACTGTTGTTGTAGCCGCGAAGGTAGCAGCAATCAGATATATCACGTTGATCAATTGATGCCAGTTGCGCAACGAAGACCCGGCAATCTTGTCTTCCGACGCGGGATCCTCCCGCGCACGCTGGTCAAGGTCCGGACACTCATGTACCTGCTGCCAACGCACGAAGGAGAACACCACAGCCGCCGAGAGCGGTAGCATGATGTTGAACGCAGCGTGATCCGGCAACTTAGCGACGAATTCGTCGAAACCATTCGTCGAATGGGCGACCCATACAAGGAGGGAGGCCGCGATGGCTCCCAGGGCATTCGTCAGAATATGGCCGCGAAACCGGTTTGCGGAATAAATGGACTGACCATTCTTCCTAAACCTCGATTCGAGCCAGCCGACGCACGGCGCGATCAGGGCGAGCGCCACCAGAACGACGGCGACCAGCAGCGGACCTCCGGGTACCGCGGTGCGATAGATAGAAACGCGCACGAAAGTGCAGACTATTGCACTCAACTCGACTACTAAACTGAGATCCTTCCAGATTCGCTCGGGCCGCACGGGCGGGAATCTCCTCTGGAGGATCGTAAGCAGCACTTGAAGAAGAAGGCTAGCTATCAGCACGGGGGCCATCGACATTACTCCGGGAACTAAATAATTAGAGCTGCAATCGCTTGGAGCAGATGACACCGAGAAGCGATTCTTGGCGCGCGCGAGGGGAGCCAAGAAGGATATTCAGTTTGTGACGCAACTGGCGCAGTCTTTCAGCGAGGATAGCGAACGAAGCGTCAACTCGGCAATCCTTGTCGACTGTCGAGCCGGCGCGTCTTCCGAATCGTCACCGGGGCTTTAGACCGCCAAAGATTTCCTAGTACTCGTGACGGTGTTCTAAATGTGGCAGGTCTGGAATGTCCGCTACTGGCCGGGTCCTGCCGGTTGAGTTTTCTGTTAGCTGTCGTTCAGATTTCGGTTTTAAGCCAGCCCATGACGTTCGTCAGGCACTCACTCAATCACGTTGTCGGCGCGCAGCAGTAGCGATTGCGGAATCGTGATGCTAAGCGCCTTGGCAGTTCTTAGATTGATCCCCAACTCGAACTTCGTCGGTTGCTCGATAGGAAGATCAGCGGGCTTCGCGCCC
>DASXBS010000046.1:0-4721 GCA_036491555.1 Casimicrobiaceae bacterium | reverse complement strand
GATGTAGCGCTTTTCCCAGGTGAGGCGCAATCCGAGCGTCGTCCTTCCGTCGTGCTCGCCCATGCAGACGATGCCGCGGTCGGGAATCGCTGCGGCGTCGGAACCGGCGTGTGGACTGGTCAGCGCAAAGCACGGGATTTCCGCACCCTTGGCCAGGCGCGGCAGGTAGTGCTGCTTTTGCTCATCGGTGCCGTAGCGCGCGAGCAACTCGCCCGGGCCAAGCGAGTTGGGGACCATGACCGTGACCACCGTGGCGCTCGATCGCGAAGCGAGCTTGGCGACGACCTCGGAGTGCGCAAATGCGGAGAATCCGAGACCGCCATACTGCTTGGGGATGATCATGCCGAGAAAGCCGCGGTCCTTGATGAACTGCCACACGTGAGGAGGCAGGTCGCGATAAACGTGCGTGGTTTCCCACTCGCTGACCAGCGCGCAAAGCTCCTCGCATTCGTTGTCCAGGAAGAGCTGCTCGTCCGCGGTAAGCGCAGGTGCAGCAATGGCGAGCAGCTTGTTCCAGTCGGGGCGCCCCCAGAAAAGATCACCGTCCCACCAGACGGTGCCTGCTTCGATGGCCTCGCGCTCGGTCTGCGACATCGGCGGCAGTACGTTGCGAAACATCGATAGGACGGGGTTGCTGATCAAGCGCCGGCGCAGCGGCGCGACGCCGAACAGGATCGCCACCAGCGCCAGCAGCGCCAAGACGGTACCGACGACCGCCGGCGGGAGCCAGCGCATCACCCACGCGGCCGCGACCCAGGTCGTGGCGCACACCAGCCACATCGCTCCGGCTGCGTTCACATACGCGAGCAGAAAAATGCCGACGATCAGCACGGCAAGAAAAGCGAGGGTCATCATGATCGACTCCGGTTCAAGGCGCGAGGGGGCGCTGCGTCCAGCTCATCGAGATCGGGCAGCGGTGCTTTGAGCCCCGCGATCAGAAACGGCGCGAGACGACGCAGCAGCAGCTCGTCATTGGTCGACTCTCGCGGATTGAGCTCGGCGATGAGCCGCAGCGCATCGGTCCCCGCAAGCGTGTACGAGAGCGCGCCCATGACGAAGTGCAGACGCCAGCTCAGCTCCCGTTTGGGCAGCTTCGGCAGTGCGCGTCCGAACGCCGTCTTGAAGCGCGCGATCATTTCCGCGTATTGCTCCGACAGGAACCTGCGTATGAACGGCGCCGGATCGGCGTAAGCCCGTCCGAGCAGGCGCAGGAAATTCTTGCCGCCGCGCTCGCGGTCGCGCGCCAGCTCCAGCGCGGGGATGAACATCGCGGCGAGAATCTTTTCTGGCGTCAGCACCTGCGAGGCTGCTTCGCGCTCGAACCGGGAAAGCAGGGCAACGCGCCGTTGGTTCATCGGATCGAGGCGACGCCTCAGCACCGCTTCGAAGAGGTCTTCCTTGCTCCCGAAGTGATAGTTGATGGCGGCGAGATTGACACTCGCCTCGGAAGTGATCTGGCGCATCGACGTCGCCTCGAAGCCGTGTTCCATGAACAGCGCTTCCGCCGCGTCCAGAATCCTGACCTGGGTTGCGGAAGGGCGCGAGGTTTCGAGGGCGATGACCGGGGAATTCATGGGGTGTTGATGTTCGTAGCAGGCGCGCGTCGGCTGCAGTCGATGCGGCGCGCCCTGCGCTTTGCGTCAGCTCAGCTGGCGCACGCAATAAATCAAACGTTCGTTTTAATACTAGACCGCCTGAGCGCGAGTGTCAAGCTTCCAGTCCGCATGCGTCCCGCCGGCGGCGGCGTGCAGGCGCTGGTGCAAAAGCGCCAGCGCAGTGAAATCGCCAAGCAGGACGAGCTTGTCGTCCGAGGAGAGTGCGCCCGGTCCTTCGATCAGCGCGCGCTCGACGAGCAGCGCGCGCTGCTGGCGTGCGGCCGCTGGAAGCGCGGGGCGAGGCGTGGCGAGGCCCGCAAGCAATGCATTGAGCTCGGGATCGGCGACGCCTTGTGCCCAGTCGGGCGGGGGCGGAGTCTGGCGCGCGTAGCGCTGCGTCGCCTCGATTTCGGTGGGGGGTTGCGTTTCCTCCGGAATCAGGAACAGTCCCAGCTTGCGGAAGCGCTCGCCAAGCGAAGTGCGGCTGCTGTACACCGACAACGGAATCGACAGGATCAGGGCGCCGGCGACCGGCATCAGCCACCACAGGAACGCGGGGTTGAGCAGGTATACGCCGGCCGCCCACGCCACGCCCACGGCAGTGTGCAGGCCATGCACGCGGATCGCCTGGGCCCAGCTCGTCTGCGCGTCCTCGCGCGGCGGCGATTTCCATCGCACCTGCATGCCGATCAGCGACATCACGACGAATCGTGTGTGAAACAGCATGCGGATGGGCGCGAGCAGCGATGCCGCGACGATTTCGCCGATCACGCTCAGCACCAGCTTCACCGCACCGCCATAGCGCGAAGTGCGCTTCGGCGGGACCAGGAATACGCTGAGCAGCTTGGGCAGGAAAAGCAGCGTCGCCGTACCCGCCAGCAATCCGATCGCCCACTCGGGCCGCCACTCAGGCCAGCGCGGAAACAGCTGGTACGGCTCGAGAAAATACTGCGGCTCGATCAGCGTATGCATCGCCAGCTGCACGGTCGAGAGGATCAGGAAGAGGAACCACAACGGCGCCGACAGGTACGCCATCACGCCGGTCATGAATACGACGCGGTGCGCCGGGTGAAGCCCCTTGGTGAGCAGGAGGCGGACGTTCATGAGATTGCCCTGGCACCACCGGCGGTCGCGCTTGAGCTCATCGATGAGGTTGGGAGGCATTTCCTCGTAGCTGCCCGAGACGTCGTAGGCGATCCACACCCCCCACCCGGCGCGCCGCATGAGCGCCGCCTCGACGAAATCGTGCGACAGGATCTCGCCTGAAAGGGCGCCCTTGCCGGGAAGGCGCTCCAGCGCGCAATAGCGGATGAAGGGCGCGACCCGGATGATCGCGTTGTGGCCCCAGTAGTGGGATTCGCCAAGCTGCCAGTAGTGCAGCCCCGCCGTGAACAGAGGTCCATAGATGCGGGTCGCGAACTGCTGCATGCGCGCGAACAGCGTTTCGCGGCCGGTTGCGCGCGGCGCGGTCTGGATGATGCCGGCGTCGGGGTTGGCTTCCGCGATGCGCACGAGCGTGGTCAGACACTCGCCGGTCATGACGCTGTCGGCGTCGAGGACGATCATGTAACGGTAGTGACGACCCCAGCGCCTGCAGAAGTCGGCGATGTTCCCGCTCTTGCGCTTGATCTGGTGACGGCGCCACCGATAGAACACGCGACCGTAGCCGTCCACTGTCCGGCACAGCGCGTTCCACGCGGCGATCTCCGCTACACGGGTGTCGGCGTCGGACGTATCGGAGAGCACGAAGAAATCGAAGTGCTCGAGCGCGTCGGTCCGCGCCAGCGATTCGTACGTCGCGCGCAATCCTGCGAACACGCGCGCGACGTTCTCGTTGCGAATCGGCATGACGATGGCCGTGCGCGCGTCCGACGCGATCGGTGCCCCCGCAGGCGCGGTGCGCGAGATCGCGTAGCGATCGCCGCGCGTCGCGAGCACCAGGAATCCCGCGAGCGCAGTCCAGAAGCCGAGCGACACCCACGTAAACAGGATTGCAAACAGTACGAGGATCGCGAGCTCGAGCGGCTCCTGTCCGTGGTAGGGCAACACCGCGCTCATGAGCATCGTCGCGAGCCAGGTCTGCAGCAATGCCAGTGCGAGCAGCACCACGCGCCGGCGATTGGCGGCGTGGTACCACGCCTTGTGGTGATCGGCTCTGCGCGGCATGTGTTCGGCGTCGGGACCGCGCCATTTGCGCGGCACCATCGACACTCGCTTTATCGCCGGCGTGGTCATCAGCCGTGTGCGTCCGTGCAGGTCGTCGTGCAGCACGCGCGGATCCGCCGCTGCCTTGGCGGACAGCGCCAGCTCGAGCCTCGTGCGCATTGAATCGGCTGGGCATCGCGTGCGCGTGTCGCCAGGTGAAGACTCACTCGGGCGCGCCGCTCGCTCGACGAGCTTTTCCGCGCTGTCGCCGGAGCTCGCCACAGGCTGCCGCTCCTCTTCGCGTTCCATCATTCGGGCGGGATGATGTAGCTCCACGTCGAGGTCAGCGTGGTGCCATTGGAGCGCAGAAATGCGCGCAGCTCGACCGGCTTCTTGTCGTCGATCTGCTTGATGCGCACGCGCATACGGTACCCACCCGTCACATCATTGCGGTACACGCGGTTCTCTAGGATTTCGCCGTTGCTGTCAACGGTGAGCACGCTCTCGACAGCCCCATCCGGCGGCAGCTTCTTGAGCACCGGTCCTTCGAAGTCGATCAGGAAACCCACGCTGGCGTCGGGCTCCTTCGAGTAGCCATGCCCTCGACGCGTCTGCGCGATATAACCCAGAGGAGGCCGCGTTTCGGTCTCCTTCTGCCAGCGTATGCGGTATTCGATGTCGAACGGCTTGCGCAATGCCGGCGGCGTATCGGGCAGCCAGAAGACGACGATGTTGTCGTTGGTCTCGTTCGGCGTCGGAATCTGCACCAGCTCGATGCGGCCACTTCCCCATTCCCCCCTCGGCTCGATCCACGCGCTTGGACGAAGCTCGTATCGCGCTTCGAGGTCCTGATAGCTGTCGAAGGAGTGATCGTGCTGCATCAGTCCAAAACCGGCGGGATTGGTGAGCGCGAACGACGTCACCAGCAGGCGCTTGGGGTTCACGAGCGGGCGTGTGATCCACTCACCCGTTCCGGATTGG
>DASXBS010000045.1:0-18995 GCA_036491555.1 Casimicrobiaceae bacterium | reverse complement strand
GCGGTCGCTGCTGTTCTCGAATGTCCACGTGCACAGCTATTGCACCGTCGAGGACTCGGTGGTGCTGTCCAACGTCGACATCGCCCGCGGCGCGGTGCTTCGACGGGCTGTCGTCGACAAGGGATGCCGCATACCCGCGGCGCTCGAAATCGGCGTCGATGCCGCGCGCGACCGGCGGCGTTTCCACGTCACGGAGCGAGGCATCACCTTGGTGACGCCAGAGATGCTCGGCCAGCGGATGCACTCTCCGCGCTAGCGCGCAGCAGATGGAATCGCGCGCAGCACGCGGCACGGATTGCCAGCGGCGACGACGTCGGACGGCAAGTCCCGGGTCACCACGCTGCCCGCTCCGACCACCGCACGCGCTCCGATGGTCACGCCGGGGCACACGATCACGCCACCGCCCAGCCAGACGTCTTCACCGAGATGGATGGGCGCCGCAGATTCGAGTCCGCTTCGGCGTTCCAGCGCGGAAACCGGATGCGTTGCCGCCAGCAGCATCACGCCCGGGCCGAGAAGGGTTCGCGCGCCGACCGTCACCCGCGCGCAGTCGAGTACCACGCATTGCATGTTGACGAAGACATCGTCTGCGAGCTCGATGTAGGTCCCGTAGTCGCAATGGAACGGCGGCACGACGACCACCCCCTTCCCGCAACGGCCGAGCAGGCGCTTCAGTAGGCGCGCTCGCAATGCGCCGTCGCCGGGCGCAGCGTGATTGTAGTCGTGGGTGATCGTGCGCGCCCGCCGCCGCGCCCGGACGAGGACAGGATCGCGCGGATCGTAAGGCAGACCGCCGAGCATTCGCTGCGCTTCTTGCGTCGAGACACGCGTCACGCGTGCGCTTCCCGCGACCGCGTCGAGGCCGGCGCTTCGGTGCACGGATCGCATGAAGGATCGCGCGCAGGCCTCGCTATGCGGCGCACGATCGCTCGATCACGGTCGTGGATTCAATCACGCGATCGTGCCCAGGGTGCGGCAGCGTCCGTCCCATCGCAGGCGCGCGGCATCCTCCTGCCGCACCATTGCGGCGCGCCAGCAACCGGGCCTTCGGGGCACTCCCCGACCCCGCTTTTGAAGGACGATGCTGCTTTCCGGGAACCGATGCAGGGCAATGACGGTCCTTTTCAGAGATGCGCGCAGCAATAGGCGATAATAGCTCCATCAGGCCGGCGCCGTGCGCTTGCGCCCCGGGTACAGGTCTGCCGCGCATCCTCGTTAAAATGCAGATCGTCCTCGTCCGGTCCGAGGGCTTAGACCAGGGGGCCACAACGATTGCTTGGTGAAAAGGACGTCTACCTTTTTCGCGAGGGCACGCACACGCGCCTTTACGAAACGATGGGCTGCGTTCTTCGGGGAACCGGCGCCGCGTTTCGTGTCTGGGCCCCCAACGCATCGCGCGTCGCGGTCATCGGCGCATTCAACGGCTGGGACGCGGCCGCGAATCCGCTCGCGCCTCGCTCCGACGGCTCTGGCGTATGGGAGGGCGAGGTCGCCGGCGTGAAGCGCGGCGATTCCTACAAGTACCGCGTCATCTCGTCCAACGGCGCTTACGAGGTCGACAAGGCCGATCCCTTCGCGCTGTACTCGGAAGTGCCACCCTCGACCGCATCGCGTGCATGGGCGCTCGACCACACGTGGCAGGACGCCGCATGGATGCAGGACCGCAAGCCGCGCAACGCGCTCGATGCGCCGATTTCAATCTACGAAGTGCATCTGGGATCGTGGCAGCGGCGGGACGCCGCAGAGCTGCCGACTTATCGCGACATCGCGCTTCCACTGGCAGAGTACGCGCGCGACCAGGGATTCACCCATGTCGAACTGATGCCGATCACCGAGCATCCGTTCTACGGCTCGTGGGGCTACCAGACGACCGGCTATTTCGCCCCGACCTCGCGCTACGGCGCGCCGGAAGATTTCATGGAGCTGGTCGACATCCTTCACCAGCATGGCGTCGGCGTGATCCTCGATTGGGTGCCGTCGCACTTCCCTTCGGACGCGCACGGACTCGCTTATTTCGACGGCACGCACCTGTACGAGCACGCCGATCCGCGCCAGGGCTTCCACCCTGAATGGAACAGCGCCATCTTCAATTACGATCGGCACGAGGTGCGCGCGTTCCTGCTGTCGAGCGCGCTCTTCTGGTTCGACAAGTACCACATCGACGGTCTTCGCGTCGACGCGGTCGCGTCGATGCTTTATCTGAATTACGGACGCAAGGACGGCGAGTGGATTCCCAACGTGCACGGCGGCAAGGAAAACCTGGGCGCGATCCTGTTCCTGCGAGAGCTCAACGAAGCGGTCTATCGCGATCATCCCGACGTCCAGGTCATCGCGGAGGAATCGACGTCGTGGCCCATGGTATCGCGACCGGTCTACCTCGGCGGGCTGGGCTTCGGACTGAAGTGGAACATGGGATGGATGCACGACACGCTCGACTACTTTCGCCAGCCACCCATCTATCGTAGGCATCACCAGGACCGGCTTACCTTCTCGATCTGGTACGCGTTCTTCGAGAACTTCGTGCTGGCGCTTTCACACGACGAGGTGGTTTATGGAAAGGGATCGCTGATCGGCAAGATGCCTGGAGACGCCTGGCAGCAGTTCGCCAATCTGCGACTGCTGTTCGGCTACATGTGGGGACATCCGGGCAAGAAACTCGTCTTCATGGGCGGTGAATTCGGTCAGCGCCGCGAATGGACGCACGAAGGCGCGCTCGAATGGTGGGTGCTGCAATATCCCGAGCACGCCGGAGTGCAGCGCTGGGTCGCCGACCTGAACAAGCTGTATCGCGAGGAGCCCGCGCTGCACCAGGTTGATTTTGACGCGGCCGGGTTCGAATGGATCGACTGCCACGATGCGGAGAAAAGCGTCCTGTCGTTCCTGCGCCGCCCGCGTGCGGGACCGCCTGTGCTGGCCGTTTGCAATTTCACGCCGGTGCCGCGCGAAAACTACATCATCGGTGTTCCCCAAAGCGGTTATTGGCGCGAGTTGCTCAACAGCGACGCGATGCACTACGGTGGGAGCGGGATCGGCAATCTGGGTGGAGCGGAAGCGGCGCCGGCTCCGGCGCACGGTCGGTTCCATTCGCTGTCGCTCACGCTGCCCCCGCTGTCCGCGATTTTTCTGAAGCCAGAGCCAAACTAAGCCCATGCCATCCCGACGGGATGCTCCTGCCCCCCGCGAGACACTTGCGCCCGACGGCCGCGCGCGCGCGGTGATCGAGGGTATTTCACCCGCCGTCGACGGCGGCCGCTTCGCCGTCAAGCGCATCGCTGGCGATCGCGTCGAGGTCGAGGCCGACTGCTTCGCGGACGGTCACGATATGCTTGCCTGCGTGCTTCGGCACCGCGCGGAAGGCGATGCCGATTGGCGCGAAGCGCCGATGGCGCCGCTCGGCAACGATCGCTGGCGGGCGGATTTCACCGTCAGCGCACCGGGGCGATATCGTTTCAGCGTCATCGCGTGGGTGGACAGCTTCCTCTCCTGGCGCCACGATTTCGCGCGCAGGGTTGACGCCGACGATTTGCGCATTGCCGCGCGAGGTGGCGCCGATCTGATCGAGGCCGCCGCGCAGCGCGCCGGCGGCGATGACCGGCGGCTCCTGCTTCGATGGGCGGAGCGACTGCGCACGCAGGATGACGTGCCAGCCCTGCGTGTACTTGCCCTGGACGAGGCATCGGCGGCCATCGCGATGCGCCACCCCGACCGGACCCATGCGACGACGTACCCGGTCGAATTTCCCGTGGTCGTGGACCGCGAGCGCGCGCGCTTCAGCACATGGTACGAGCTCTTTCCACGCTCGTGCGCTCCGGTATCCGGCGCGCACGGCACCTTTCGTGATTGCATAGAGCGTCTGCCTTACATCGCCGGAATGGGCTTCGACGTGCTCTACCTTCCCCCGATACACCCGATCGGACGCGCGCGCCGCAAGGGGCGCAACAACGCGCTTGAGGCCACTGCGTCGGACGTGGGAAGTCCGTGGGCCATCGGGGCGGCCGAGGGCGGGCACAAGGAGCTTCTCCCGGCGCTGGGCACGATCGACGATTTCCGCGCGCTGGTTGCCGCGAGCCGGGCACAGGGGCTCGAACCCGCTCTCGACATCGCGTTCCAATGTGCGCCCGACCATCCTTACGTCGCCGCGCACCCCTCCTGGTTCCGGAAGCGCGCCGACGGCAGCGTGCAATACGCGGAGAATCCGCCCAAGAAGTATCAGGACATTTATCCATTCAATTTCGAGTCCGATGATTGGCAGGCGCTTTGGTCCGAGCTTGAAAGCGTGTTCACTTTCTGGATCGGCGAGGGTGTGCGCGTCTTCCGCGTCGACAATCCGCACACCAAGCCGTTCGCGTTCTGGGAGTGGACGCTCGCCCGCATCAAGCGCGACCATCCAGACGTGCTTTTCCTCGCCGAGGCATTCACACGCCCCAAGGTAATGCACCGGCTCGCCAAGCTCGGTTTCTCGCAGTCGTACACCTACTTCACTTGGCGCAACACCAAGCGCGAGTTGACCGAATATTTCACCGAGCTCACGCGCGGTCCCGGACGCGACTATTTCCGGCCCAACTGCTGGCCGAACACACCAGACATCCTGCCTGAATACCTGCAGACCGGCGGGCGCGCCGCGTTCGCCGCGCGCGTCGTGCTCGCGGCGACGCTGGCGGCCAACTATGGCGTCTACGGACCCGCTTACGAACTGATGGAGAACGAGCCGCGGGAGCCGGGCTCTGAGGAGTATCTGCATTCCGAAAAATACGAACTCCGCCACCGGGACCTGGCGCGCGCCGACAGCCTCGCGGCGCTGATCGGCCGCATCAATGCAGCGCGACGCGACAATCCGGCGTTACAGCGCAACGACAGCCTGCACTTCGTTTCCATCGACAACGACGAGCTGATCGCGTACACGAAGGTCGACCCGGATACCGCGAACGCCGTTCTGGTCGTGGTGAACCTCGACCCACATCACGTGCAGTCGGGCTGGGTGAACCTCGACCTGGCCGATCTCGGCATCGACGCGGATCGGACTTTCCAGGTGCACGATCTGCTCACCGGCGCCCGTTATTTGTGGACGGGGCCGCGCAATTTCGTGATGCTCGATCCGATGCGCATCCCCGCCCATGTCTTCCGCCTGCGCCATCGCGTGCGCACGGAGCACGATTTCGACTACTTCCTCTGAGGTGGCGGAGATGGCCGAACAAGCCATGGCGCGGATCGAAGTCCCTGCGGTCGACAATCAATCCGCGAACGTTCACTGGTATAAGGACGCCGTCATCTACCAGCTGCACGTCAAGGCATTCTTCGACTCCAACGACGACGGGATCGGCGATTTCCGCGGCCTGACGGAGAAGCTCGACTACGTCAAGGATCTCGGGGTCAACACCATCTGGCTGCTGCCGTTCTATCCTTCGCCGCTCAAGGACGATGGTTACGACGTCGCCGACTACCGCAACGTTCATGCCTCGTACGGAACGCGCGCCGATTTCCAGCACCTGGTGCGCGAGGCGCATCGCCGCGACCTGCGCGTGATCACCGAGCTCATCGTCAACCACACGTCGGACCAGCATCCCTGGTTCCAGGCAGCGCGGCGTGCGCCGAAGGGATCGCGGAAGCGCAACTACTACGTGTGGAGCGACGATCCGACCAAGTACAGCGGCACGCGCATCATCTTCACCGACACGGAGAAATCCAACTGGGCATGGGACGATACTGCCAAGGCGTTTTACTGGCATCGTTTCTTCAGCCACCAGCCGGATCTGAACTTCGACAATCCGCAGGTGCGCAAGGCGATCTTCCGCGTCATGCGTTTCTGGCTGGACATGGGCGTCGATGGCTTCCGCCTCGATGCCATTCCCTATCTGTGCGAGCGCGAGGGGACCAATAACGAGAACCTGCCCGAGACGCATGCGGTCCTGAAGGAGCTGCGTGCGCATATCGATGCGCACTACCCCGACGTCCTTCTGCTGGCCGAGGCGAATCAATGGCCGGAGGACGTGCGCGAGTATTTCGGGGATGGCGACGAGTGCCAGATGGCGTATCACTTTCCGCTGATGCCGCGGATGTACATGGCGATCGCGCAGGAGGACCGCCACCCCATCACTGAGATAATGCAGCAGACGCCGGACATTCCCGACAACTGCCAGTGGGCGATCTTCCTTCGCAACCACGACGAGCTCACGCTCGAGATGGTGACGAGCAAGGAGCGCGACTACATGTACCAGATGTACGCGGCCGACATGCGCGCGCGTATCAACCTGGGCATTCGCCGCCGCCTGGCGCCGCTGCTCGAGAACGACGTCAACCGCATCAAACTCATGAATAGCCTCCTGCTGTCGATGCCCGGCTCGCCCATCCTCTACTACGGCGACGAGATCGGCATGGGCGACAACATCTACCTGGGTGATCGCGACGGCGTCCGGACTCCCATGCAATGGCGGCCCGAGCGCAACGCTGGATTCTCGCACGCCGACCCGCAGCGTCTTTACCTCCAGCCGATCATGGACCCGATCTACGGCTACGAGTCGGTCAACGTCGAGGCGCAGCTGCGCGAGCCTTCATCGCTGCTCAACTGGACACGGCGCATGCTCGCGGTGCGCAAGGGATTCAACTCGTTCGGCCGCGGACTGCTCACTTTCCTCAGGCCGGGCAATCGAAAGATCCTGGCCTATATTCGCGAGTACGGCGACGAAGTTGTGCTCTGCGTCGCCAACCTCGCCCGCACGGCGCAGCCAGTCGAACTCGACCTCGCACGCTTCAAGGGTCGCGTTCCGGTGGAGCTGATGGGACGCACGCCGTTCCCGCCGATCGGCGACCTGCCGTACCTGCTGACGCTCGCCGGGCACGGCTTCCTGTGGTTTCGGCTGGCCACGGGTGCAGACGTACCGGCGTGGCACGAGGAGCGTTTCCCCCGCGACGAGTTGCCGGTGCTCGTGCTCTTCGACGGTTGGGCGAGCCTTTTCCGTGAGCGCGTCGTTCCATGGCGCATCGCGCTCGCGGAGAAAGGCCGCGCTCAGTTCGAGCGCGACGTGCTCCCCGAATTCGTGGCCGGCCGGCGCTGGTATGGCGCGAAAGGCGAGCCGATCAAGCGCGTGGTGCTCAACGACTACGCGGAGTGGCGACATCCTGGGCACGACTGGATGATCAGTCTGGCGCGCATCGAGGGCCCGCAGGGCGACCCGCAGACCTATTTTCTGCCTCTCACCCTGGAGTGGGAGCCTGAGGACGAGCACCTGCACGCGCTGCTCCCGCTCACCGTGGCAAAAATACGCCAGCAGGCGAAAGTCGGCGTCATGGCCGACGCGTTCGCCGACGACGCCTTCTGCCGGCAGCTGATCGCAGCGATCGCGGCGGGAACCGAGATCAAGACGAGCAAAGGCAAATTGCGTTTCGCTCCCACTGCGGCATTCGGACAGCTGGTGGGCGATGTGATGGACGCGATCGACGACACCGCCATCAGCCACCCTTCGGCGCAGGGTAGCAACACCGTCGTCGTGCTCGGCCAGCATCTGTTCCTGAAGGCCTATCGGCGAGTCCAGGATGGAGCAAATCCCGAAGTCGAAATCGGCCGTTATCTCACCGAGGTCGCGCGTTTCGCGAACAGCATCCCGGTCGCGGGGACGATAGACTATGTTGCGGACGACGGCACGACCGCGACGCTCGCGCTGCTTCAGGGCTATGTCGACAATCAGGGCGACGGCTGGACCACGACGCTTAACTACCTGGAGCGCTTCCTCGAGGCGGCACCGGCGACCGAGAGCGACGCGAAAAGCCCGTCGAGCCAGCACGGTGGCTATCTCGAGCTGGCGCGCGCGCTGGGCACGCGAACCGGCGAGCTCCATGTCGCCTTGTCACGTTCGCGCGGCAATCCCGCCTTCGACCCGGTGCCGATCTCGGCAGCAGACGTCGCCGCCTGGTCCCGACGGGCACGCGAGGAAGCCGTCGCTACGCTGGACCTGTTGGGACGAGGGCTCGCGACACTGCCTGCGCCAGCGCGAGCGGACGCCGACGTGGCGCTCGCCGCGCGCAAGGAAATCCTGGCGCGCATCGATGCGCACGCGCAGGACCGCGTCGACGCCAGTCGTACGCGCATCCATGGTGACTATCACCTGGGACAGGTGCTGGTCGTGGAGAACGACTTTGTGATTGCGGATTTCGAGGGCGAGCCGGCACGCACGGTCTCCGAGCGGCGCGAGAAACAGTCGCCGATGAAGGATGTCGCCGGCATGCTCCGATCGTTCGACTACGCCCTCAACGCCACGCTGCAGCGCACTGCCGGAGAGGCGGCTGATCTGCAGGCGACCCGCGCGCAACGCGGCGCGGAATGGCTGGCCGAGACGCAGGCGACGTTCCTCGAAGGCTACGACCGTGCTGTCGAGGCTGCCGGTCTACCGGGTGCCACCGCGCAGCGCGACGGCCTGCTCGATCTGTTCCTGCTCGAGAAAGTGATGTACGAGGTCAAGTACGAGACCGAGAATCGACCGGAGTGGGTTGGTATCCCGCTGCGCGGGTTGCTTCGCCTGCTGCGCTCGAGCGAAGAAGCCGGGCGGGCGTGACGGCTCCCGGGCACGCATTCCCAACCGAACCGGAGGACGCGATGGAAGACATGCAAATGCTGCTCGAGCCGATCCGGACCTCGCTGCACCAGATAGGCGAGTTCCTGCCGCGCGTGCTGCTCGCACTCGCGATTCTGATCATCGGCTGGCTGGTGGCAAAGGCGTCCCGCTTCGCGATCGTTCGCATGCTGCGGGCGATCAACTTCAACATCGTGACCGAGAAGGCGGGCATCGACGCGTTCCTCAAGCAAGGCGGCGGCGAGACCGATACTGTCGACGTGCTGGGGATTCTGGTGTACTGGCTGGTGCTGCTGGCGGCGCTGATGATCGCGTTCAACAGCCTCGGGCTGGCCTACGTCACCGACCTGATCGGCCGCGTCGTGCTGTTCGTGCCGAAGGTGATGGTAGCCGTGCTGGTGCTCGCCTTTGGCGCGTACTTCGCCCACTTCGTGGGCGCGGCGGTGACCACGTACTGCAAGAACGTCGGCATGGACGACGCCGAATTGCTTGGCCGGTTCTCGCTCTATGCGATCATGGCCTTCGTCATCCTGATCGCGCTCGAGCAGCTCGGCCTGGGCGATATCATCCGGCAAACGTTCCTCATCCTGATCGCGGCGGTTGGCCTGGCGCTCGCGCTCGCCTTCGGCATCGGTGGCGCCAAGCGCGCCGGCGAGATGCTCGAGCGTTGGACTCGACGTCCCACGGATGATCCGCACAAGCCCGAGAAGGATCCTCGGCTTCGCTGAGGGTGTCGATGCGCGCGCAGCCAGGCTTTGATCATCCCCGGAGGGGCCCGCGGTGGGAATGCACTGGATCGACATCAAATGAAGCCCATCACCACGTTCTGGCCGGGACGCCCGGATCCGTGCGGAGCGACGTGGGACGGCGAAGGCGTCAACTTCGCGCTATTCTCCGAGCATGCTGAGCGGGTCGAGCTGTGCATTTTCGATCCGACGGGGCGGCGCGAGGTCCAGCGCATCGGACTCACCGAACGCACCGACCAGATCTGGCATTGCTACCTGCCGGAGGCGCGACCGGGCCTGCTGTATGGATACCGCGTACACGGCCCCTATCGCCCTGAGGAAGGGCTGCGCTTCAACGCCCACAAGCTGCTGCTCGACCCCTACGCGCGCAACATAGTCGGCGCGCTGCGCTGGAGCGACGCGCTGTTCGGATACACCATCGACCACAAGCGGGCCGACCTGTCGCTCGATCGCCGCGACAGCGGCGCCGCAATGCCGAAGTGCAAGATCATCGAGTCGGCGTTCACCTGGGACGACGACCGGCCGCCCCGCGTGCCGTGGCACGAGACGGTGATCTACGAGCTGCACGTGCGCGGCTTCACGCTGCAGCATCCCGATATTCCGCCACCGCTGCGCGGCACCTTTGCCGGGCTTGCGACCGCGCCGGTGATCGACTACCTGAAGCGCCTGGGTGTCACCACGCTCGAGCTGATGCCGGTGCACGCCTTCGTCGACGACCGGCGGCTGGTCACAAAACAGCTTCGCAACTACTGGGGGTACAACTCGATTGGCTTCTTCGCGCCCGACGCGCGCTACTCGGCGTCGGGCAAGGTCAACGAGTTCAAGACGATGGTCAAGGCTCTGCATTCTGCGGGGCTCGAGGTCATCCTCGACGTCGTCTACAACCACACGGCGGAGGGCAACGAGCTGGGGCCGACGCTGTGCTTCCGTGGCATTGACAACACCTCCTATTACCACCTCGCCGCCGATGCGCCGCGACGCTACACGGACTTCACCGGCACCGGCAACACGCTCAACATGCAGCATCCGCGCGTGCTGCAGTTGATGCTGGACTCGCTGCGCTACTGGGTGCTGGAGATGCATGTCGACGGATTCCGCTTCGACCTCGCCTCCGCGCTGGCGCGTGAGCTGCACGACATCAACCGTCTCGGCTCGTTCTTCGCTATCCTGCACCAGGATCCGGTGCTGAACCGCGTCAAACTGATCGCCGAGCCCTGGGACCTGGGCGCCGGCGGCTACCAGGTGGGCAATTTCCCGCCCGGATGGGGCGAGTGGAACGACAAGTACCGCGACACGATGCGCGCGTACTGGAAGGGTGATGGCGGCCTGATCGGAGAATTCGCGCGCCGCCTGACCGGCTCTGCTGATCTGTACGCAAGCAGCGGCCGCCTGCCCTCCGCCAGCATCAATTTCGTCACGGCGCACGACGGTTTCACGTTGCAGGATCTGGTGTCGTACGACGGCAAGCACAACGAGGCCAACGGAGAAGACAATCGCGACGGCAGCGACAACAACCTATCGTGGAATTGCGGTGTCGAAGGTCCTACCGAAGACGCGGCGATCAACGCGCTGCGCGCGCGCCAGGTTCGCAACCTGCTAGCGACGCTGATGTTGTCGCAGGGCGTGCCGATGCTTCTGGCGGGCGACGAGATCGGCCGCACTCAACTCGGCAACAACAACAGCTATTGCCAGGATAACGCGATCAACTGGGTCGACTGGACGCCCAGCGAGGCGCGCACGCGCCTGCTCGAGTTCGTGCGGCGGATGGTGCGGCTGCGCATCGACCATCCGACCTTTCATCGCAAGCATTTTTTCCAGGAGCGCACGGCCGACGCCAGCGCGTCGACGGGCATCGCCTGGCTGAAGCCGGATGGCACGGAAATGACGGTCGAGGAATGGAATCATGACTTCGCCCGGTGCCTGGGCGTCTACCTCGCCGGCGACGCGCCGGGCGAGAGGGATGCGCGCGCCAGGCCGGCGAACGACGACGACTTTCTCGTGCTGTTCAACGCGCATCACGACCGCATCGATTTTCATCTCCCCGACGATGGCGGTGCCGGCTGGCTCGTCCTCGTGGACACCGATCGCGACGATGGCCTCCTGGAGGACGGAACCTTCATGCCGCACGGCATCTATCCCATCGGCGGGCGTTCGTTGGCGCTGCTGCAGCGCCTGCGGCGTCCAGGATGAAGTTCGCGCATCGGATGCCGTTCGGCGCCGAGGTCGAAGGCTCCATGACGCGTTTTCGACTGTGGGCGCCGGGTGCGCACGCGGTCAACGTGGTGCTCGGCGGCGGGAGTGCATCGACGCATCCGCTCGTAGCGCAAGAGGACGGCTGGTTCGAGGCGCGCGTGGCGGGCGCGGCCCCGGGTGCGCACTACGCTTTCCGCTGCGATGACGGCGAGCCGCGTCCCGATCCGGCGTCGCGCTTCAATCCCGAGGGCGTGCATGGCACGAGCACCGTCATCGATCCGATGGCGTTCGACTGGCAGCATGAACGCTGGCGCGGCCGTCCATGGGAACAGGCGGTGCTCTACGAACTGCACGTCGGCACGTTCACCCGAGCGGGCACCTTCGCCGCCGCCATCGAGCGCCTCGACTATCTTGCCGACCTTGGCGTGACCGCCGTCGAGCTGATGCCGGTCGCGGCATTCCCCGGCGCCCGAAACTGGGGCTACGACGGCGTGCTCGCGTTCGCGCCGGCGACCTGCTACGGCACGCCCGAAGATCTGAAGCGCCTAGTGGATGAGGCGCATGCGCGCGGCCTGATGATGCTGCTCGACGTCGTCTATAACCATTTCGGACCGGAAGGCAACTACCTGCACGCGTACGCGCCGCAATTCTTCGATCCCGGCCATGCCACGCCTTGGGGCCCGGCGATCAACTTCGGCGGCGAGAAGAGCCGCGCGGTGCGCGACTTTTTCGTGCATAACGCCCTCTACTGGCTCGACGAATATCGGTTCGACGGCCTGCGCCTCGACGCCGTGCACGCGATCGTCGACGAATCCACACCCGACATCGTGATGGAGATCGCCGACGCGGTGCACGCTCTCGCCGAACGCGAGCAGCGCCATGTTCACCTCGTGCTCGAGAACGATCGCAACGAGGCGCGCCGGCTGGTCCGCGACGCCGCCTGCCAGCCGCGGCAGGCGACCGCACAGTGGAACGATGACATCCATCATGCGCTGCACGTGCTCGTCACCGGCGAGCGCGACGGCTACTACGCTGATTATGCGGCACGCCCACTTTGGATGTTCGGCCGCTGCCTGGCGCAGGGCTTCGCGTATCAGGGCGAGCCGTCGCCATTTCGCGGCGGCGCGGCGCGCGGCGAGCCGAGCGCGCGGCTTCCTCCCAGCGCGTTCGTGTCGTTCACGCAGACGCACGATCAGGTCGGCAACCGCGCATTCGGCGAGCGACTGGTGGCGCTTGCCGACCCGCGCGCGCTGCGCGCGGCCGTGGCGTGTGTCCTGCTCGCACCGGCGCAGCCGATGCTGTTCATGGGTGAGGAATTCGGTGCGACGACGCCATTCCTCTTCTTCTGCGATTTCGGGGCCGACTTGGCGCAGGCGGTGTCTCAGGGTCGTAGAAAGGAGTTCGAGCGCTTCGAGCTATTCCGCAACCCGGCGGAGCAAGCCAAGATTCCGGACCCCAATGCCGTCGGCACCTTCGAGGTCAGCAGGCTCGACTGGAAGGATCCCGAGTCGGAAAAAGGTTCGGTCTGGCTCGCGTTCTATCGGCGCTGTCTCGCCTTGCGACGCCAGCACGTGGCGCCGCACCTCCGCGCGGCGATGGCCGGAGGTTCGTTCGAGGTCGCGCGGGAAACGCTTCTGCGCGTGCGCTGGGTGCTCGGCGACGGTGTAGCGTTGCACCTCGGCGCGCACTTCGGTCCGGCGGGCGCGACCGACGTCGAGGCGCTTCCCGGGACCTCCATCTACGAAAGCGATCCCGGCCTCGCCGCGGGCGGCGCCTGGCCGCCCTACGCCGTCGTCTTCAGCGTGGAGCAATCCTCGTGAGCGATGCCCTGGCGCGATTGGCGGCGGCCTACTGCATCCTCCCCGAGTATCACGATATATGGGGCACGCAGCACCGTGTCGCCGACGCGACGATCGTTGCGCTGCTCGCGGCGATGGGCGTCGATGCGGCCGACGATGCGAAAACCGACATGGCGCTTCGTGCCCACGACGCCGCGCTCGACGAGCGCGGGATCGCTCCACTGGTGGTCTTCCGCGAGAATGTGCGTCCGTGGACGCTGCGCTGCCGGCTGCCGCGCGCGCTGGAGGGCACGCCTCTGGCAGTGCGCGTGATGCGCGAGGATGGTGCCGAGCTCGACAACGGACGGTTGGCGTACGCGCGGGCCGACAGCTCGCCCGCCGACGGGGGGACGTGCATCGGCGTGGAGCTGACCCTCTCGGCTTCGCTTCCCCCCGGCTATCACCGCATCGAGTTGTCCGCGGGCGGGACGATCTTCGCGCGAACCACGTGCGCCGTCGCCCCCGCAGCGTGCTACGTCCCGGTCCCTCCGAGTGAAGGGCGGACATGGGGTGCCACCGTGCAGCTTTACGGGGTGCGCTCGGAGCGCAACTGGGGGATCGGCGACTTCACCGACCTGGCAACACTCAGCGAGCAATGGGGCGCGCGCGGCGCGGGCATCGTCGGTGTCAACCCTCTGCACGCGCTGTTCCCGGATCAACCCTGGCACGCGAGTCCCTACAGCCCGTCGAGCCGGATGTTCCGGAACACGCTCTACCTAGACGTCGAGGCCATCGCGGAATTTCACGAATGCGCCGAGGCCCGCGCGCTCGTCGCATCATCAACCTTTCAGGCGACGCTGGCGAAATTGCGCGAAGCGCCGCTTGTCGACTACGCCGGCGTCGCACAGGCCAAGCGCACGGTGCTCGAGATGCTTTATCGGCATTTCAGGGCGCATCATCTCGAGGACGTACGCGCGGATGCGTTTCGCGCTTATCTCGCGGCGGGAGGCGACGCGCTGCGTCGTCACGCCTTGTTCGAGGCGTTGCAGGAGCATTTCCACGGCGCCCAGCCGGAGGTGTGGGGCTGGCCGGCGTGGCCGCCGCACTACCGCGATCCGGCATCGACCGCGGTCACGCGCTTCGCGGCGCAGCACGCCGAGCGCATCGAGTACTTCGCGTACCTTCAGTGGCAGGCTGAGCTTCAGCTCGCCGCCGCGGCGGACCGTGCGCGCGCCGCGAGTCTGTCGATCGGCATCTACACCGACCTCGCGGTCTCGATCGATCGCGGCGGCGCGGAGGCATGGGCGAACCAGAACATCTACGCGATGGGGGCGAGCGTGGGCGCGCCGCCCGACGCCTTCAATATGCGCGGACAGGACTGGGGGCTGCCGCCGCTCGTTCCGGCGCGCCTTGCCGCCGCGGGCTACGCGCCCTTCCTTGCCACCCTGCGCGCCACCATGCGGCATGCCGGCGCGCTGCGCATCGATCACGTGATGGGGCTGGCGCGACTGTTCTGGGTCCCGGCAGCAAGCAACCCCGCGGACGGCGCGTATGTCCAGTATCCGTTCGACGATCTTCTCGGCCTGCTCGCGCTGGAGAGTCACCGGCACCGCTGCATCGTCATCGGCGAGGACCTCGGCACCGTGCCCGATTACGTCCGCGCGGCGCTGCAGGCCAACGCGATTCTTTCGTATCGCGTGCTGATCTTCGAACGTGACGCCGCGGGCGAATTCAAGGCGCCTGCGGCGTATCCCCCGGAGGCGCTGGCGACCACCGGCACGCACGATCTGCCGACGCTCGCGGGATGGTGGTCCGGTGCCGACATCGACCTGCGCGCGGCGAACGGATTCATCGCGACCGAGGCGGATCGCGACGCGCAGGTTCGCGAGCGGACAAGCGATCGCACCCGGATGCTCGCGGCGTTACAGCGTGCGGGGCTGCTCATGTCGCCGGTCGCGACCCACGCGCCGGCGGACCAGTCCATGGAGCCGGAGCTTGCCCGCGCCATCCAATCCTATCTGGCAGCGACACCTTCGCGGCTGCAGGTCATCCAGCTCGAAGACGTCGTGGGCGTCCAGGATCAGGCCAATCTCCCGGGTACCACCGACGCGTATCCCAACTGGCGCCGGAAACTGCCGTTGCCGCTCGAGCGCTGGCCGCACGACGCGCGCTTCGATGCGCTGGCCCGCACGCTCGCGACCGAGCGCCCGCGTCCGCCGTCGCCGCGGCCGGCCGAAAGCAGCGCAAGCGTGACGCGTGTGCCGCGCGCAACTTACCGCCTGCAACTCAATCGAGCGTTCACGTTCGCCGATACCGAGGCTCTTATCCCGTATCTGGCGGCGCTGGGCGTAAGCCACGTGTACTGCTCTCCTTACCTGCGCGCGCGCCCTGGCAGTCTTCACGGATACGATATCGTCGACCACAGCGAGATCAATCCGGAGATCGGCACGCGCGCGGATTTCGACCGCTTCGTCGCCACGCTCGATGCGCACGGTATGGGGCACCTGTGCGATGTCGTTCCCAACCACGTCGGGGTAATGGGTGCCGACAATCGCTGGTGGATGGACGTGCTCGAGAACGGCCCGGCATCCGAATTCGCGGATTATTTCGACATCGATTGGGCGCCCTTCGATCCAGCGTTTCGCGGCCGGCTCGTGGTGCCGGTGCTGGGCGACCCCTACGGCGTCGTGCTCGAGCGCGGTGAGCTCAAGCTCGCGTTCGAGGCCGATGTCGGCGGCTTCGCCGTCCGCTACTACGACCATCGGTTCCCGATCGACCCGCGCGAGTGCGCGCCGCTGCTTGCCGAGGCGCTGGAACGCTGCCGCGACGCACTCGCGGGGGACGTCGGCGCATCGGTGGCCCGGCTCGTCGCGACGCTGCGCGCGCTGCCGGCGCGCTCGGTCAGCGGCACGGAGGCGCTTGCCAGCCGCCGCAACGATGGCGCCGCGTGCAAGGCCACGCTGGTCCGCCTCGCGCGGGCGCATCCGCCGCTGGCCGGGGCGATCGACCAGGTCGTGGCCGGAATCAACGGCACGCCGGGCGATGCCGCGACATTCGAGGCGATGCATGCGCTGCTCGAAGCGCAGGCGTTTCGCCTTGCGCACTGGCGTGTTGCGTCCGACGAGATCAACTACCGGCGATTCTTCGACGTCAACGATCTCGCCGCGCTGCGGATGGAGAATGACGATGCGTTCGATGCAACGCATGCCTTCATCCTCCAGCTTGCCGCCGAGGGAAAGATTCATGGTTTGCGCATCGATCACCCGGACGGCCTTTATGATCCCGGCAGCTACGTCAAGCGGCTGCAGACGCGCTATCGGCAATACGTCGCCGAGATGCGCCCACAGCCGGAGCAAGACGTTGCCCCCCTGTATGTCGTGCTCGAGAAAATATCCGCCAGCCACGAGCGCCTTCCCGAGGATTGGCCGGTGAACGGCACGACAGGCTATCGTTTCGCGAACGCCGTCAACGGACTGTTCGTCGACAGATCCGCCAAGCTGCGACTCGATCGCGCATGGCGCGCGTTTGTCGGCGCCGACGCCGACGACTACGGCACCACGGTACTGCGCAGCAAGGTCGCGATCATGCGCGGGCCGCTGGCCGCGGAACTGACGATGGTCACCAACCGTGCGCTGCGCATCGCCCGCGCCGATCCCAACACCCGGGACTTCACGTTCAACGCGCTGCGCGAAGCGATCGAGGAGATCGTCGCGCGCTTTCCCGTCTACCGGACCTACGTGAGCGAGGGCGGGGCTTCGGCGCAGGACCGGCGCTACATCGACTGGGCGATCGCGCGCGCCCGACGCGAATCGCGCAGGGCCGACCCCAGCGTGTTCGACTTCATGCGCTCGTTGATGCTGGCGACGCCGCCGCCACACGCGCTGGAATCGCGTGCAGCCGAGTATCGCGCCTTCGCGATGCGCTTCCAGCAGTTCACCGCGCCGGTGACGGCCAAGGGCGTCGAGGACACGGCGTTCTACCGCTTCAATCGCCTGGTCTCGGTCAACGACGTCGGCAGCGACCCCGACGAGTTCGGCACGACGGTGCGTGCGTTTCACGGGGCCTCGCAGGATCGCGCCACCGCGTGGCCCACAACCATGCTTGCCACATCGACGCACGATAACAAGCGCTCAGGCGACGTCCGCGCCCGCGTCGACGTTATCTCGGAAGTACCCGCGATTTGGCGCCTTGCGGTCAGGCGCTGGAGCCGGCTCAACCGCAGCCGCAAGCGACAGGTCGACGGCCGGAACGCACCCTCGCGCAACGACGAATACCTGCTCTATCAGACGCTGGTCGGAACCTTTCCGGCGCGCGGGATCGACGACGACGCCATGGCGCAGTATGTGCGACGCATACGAGATTACATGGTGAAAGCGGCTCGCGAAGCCAAGATGCACACGAGCTGGCTCTCCGTCGACGCGGATTACGAGGCGGCGCTCGTCGCGTTCGTCAGCGCTCTGCTCGCCGGCGGCGAGCACAACCTCTTTCTCGACGATCTGCGCGCGCAGATCGGACTCTTCGCCTGGTTCGGACAGCTCAACAGCGTATCGATGTCGCTTCTCAAGTTCACGTCACCCGGCGTTCCGGACATTTATCAGGGCACGGAGCTGGTCGACCTGCGCCTGGTCGATCCGGACAATCGGGTTGCGGTGGACTACGTGGTGCGCCGCGCGGTACTGAAGGAGTTCGACGCGCTGGCGGGTGCTGGCGCAGACCAGGTTGCGCGGGCCATCCCAGGGTGGTTCGCGGCGGGCGATGGACGCGCCAACATGTGGGTCATGCATCGTCTGCTGCGCTTTCGCGCGGTTCACCGCGAGCTCATGACCACGCAGGACTATCTTCCGGTAGACGTGGCGGGCGCGCGCGCCGATCACGTCGTCGCCTTCGCGCGACGCCTCGACAACCACGGGATCATCGCCGTCGCCGGCCGCCTGTTCGCCTCGCTGGGGCTCGACACCGGCACATTGCCGGTGGGCGAAGACGCGTGGGCCGATACGATGCTCGATCTGGGATTCGTCCCGGCGGGCGCGCGGCTCGCCAACGTCCTCACGGGCGAGGTGCTCGACGCCCGCGTGCGCTCGCTGCCGCTGGCGGAGGTCTTCCGCCACTTCCCCGGTGCCGTCCTGCACTACGAGCAACGCGACTGACTGGCCACACTCCGCGAGGATCGATTGTCGACCGACTCGAGCACTAAGGCGCTGTTCCCCGGCTTTGAAAGCCGTAGGGTCACGGTGGAGGCCGGCATCGACATCGCCGCCGTCATCGGAGGTGCCGGTCCGCCCCTGCTTCTGCTGCACGGCTACCCGCAGACGCACGCCATCTGGCATCGCGTCGCGACGATGTTGGCGACGAGCCACACCGTGATCGCCGCGGACCTCCGCGGCTACGGCGACTCGTCGAAGCCTGCGGGCGCGTCCGACCACGCTAACTACGCCAAACGCGCGATGGCGCTCGATCAGGTGACGCTGATGCGAAGCCTCGGCTTCGAGCACTTCGACGTGCTCGCGCACGATCGCGGGGCGCGCGTGGCGCATCGGATGGCGATGGACCATCCGCAGGCGGTGAAGCGGATGGTGCTGCTCGACATCGCGCCGACGCTGGCAATGTACGAGCAGACGACCGAAGTCTTCGCGCGCGCGTACTGGCACTGGTTCTTCCTGATCCAGCCGGCGCCGCTGCCCGAGCGGTTGATCGAGGCCGACCCCAGTGCGTAC
>DASXBS010000044.1:0-42097 GCA_036491555.1 Casimicrobiaceae bacterium | reverse complement strand
TTGGACAGTATCAGAATAGCGCCGCTATAAGGAAGTTCCGCAGCTCCAAGGAATCGCCATGGCCGATAATCGCCGAAGTCGCATCATCACTCAGGGTGTAGCCCGCTCGCCCAACCGGGCCATGCTGCGCGCCGTCGGCTTCGCGGATGGCGACTTCGACAAGCCGATCATCGGCGTCGCCAATGGGCACTCGACCATGAACCCGTGCAACGCCGGCATCCAGCCGCTGGTCGATCGCGCCATGGATGCGCTCGCAGCTGGCGGCGCGAAGCCGCAGGTGTTCGGCTTCCCGACCGTGACCGACGGTATTGGCATGGGGACCGAGGGCATGAAGTATTCACTGGTCTCGCGCGAAGTCATCGCCGATGCCATCGAAGTCGCCGTCATGGGACAGTGCATGGACGGCGTGCTGTGTGTCGGCGGCTGCGACAAGAACATGCCTGGCGCGATGATGGCGATGGCACGCATGAACGTACCGGCGATCTTCGTCTACGCCGGAACGATCAAGCCGGGCTTCTGGAAGGGCCAGAAGCTCACCATCGTGAGCCCTTTCGAGGCTGTCGGCGCTTTCGTGGCCGGCAAGATGTCGGAAGAAGACCTGGTGGGCATCGAAAAGAACGCGTGCCCGACCGTCGGCGCGTGCGGTGGCCAGTACACCGCCAACACGATGTCCTCGTCGTTCGAGGCGCTGGGTCTTTCGCTGCTTGGCAGCTCGCAACTCGCTTCGCCCGATCCGGAAAAGGCCGACAGCGCAGCGGCGTCCGCGCAAGCCCTGATCGGAGCGGTGGCGCGCGACCTCAAGCCGCGCGACATCATCACCCGGAAATCGATCGAGAATGCGATTGCGCTGGTGATGGCGACGGGCGGCTCGACCAACGCCGTGCTGCACTATCTCGCGATCGCGTCGGCGGCCGGCGTTGAATGGAGCATCGACGATTTCGAGCGCGTGCGCCAGCGTGTTCCGGTGTTATGCGACCTGAAGCCATCGGGGCGCTACGTCGCAGTGGACTTCAACGCCGCGGGCGGCGTGCCGCAGGTGCTCAAGATGCTGCTGGCGCACGGGTTGCTGCACGGCGATTGCATGACCATCACCGGGAAGACCCTAGGCGAGGAGCTCCAGGCAATTCCCGCGCAACCGCGCAGCGATCAGGATGTCATTCGACCATTCGACGACCCGATGTACGCGCAAGGCCACCTTGCGATCCTGCGCGGCAATCTCGCGCCCGAGGGTTGCGTGGCCAAGATCACCGGATTGAAGAATCCGTCGATCACCGGACCGGCTCGCGTTTTCGATTCGGAGCCTGCAGCGCTCGACGCCATTCTCGCGCGCAGCATCATGCCGGGCGACGTGATGGTAATTCGGTACGAAGGGCCCAAAGGCGGTCCGGGAATGCAGGAAATGCTGGCGCCCACGTCGGCGCTGATCGGTCAGGGCCTGGGCGAGAGCGTCGGGCTCATTACCGACGGCCGTTTTTCGGGCGGCACCTGGGGCATGGTGGTCGGCCACGTTGCGCCCGAGGCCTACGTCGGAGGAACGATCGCGCTGGTGCACGAGGGCGACCGCATCACCATCGATGCCCACACCAAGCGAGTCGACCTGCACGTCGACGACGCGGAGCTCGCGCGCCGGCGCGCGGTGTGGACGGCACCGGCGCCTCGCTACACGCGCGGCGTGCTCGCTAAGTACATACAGCTCGTGTCGACCGCGAGCACCGGCGCGATCACCGATGGCGGCGGCTCCGGCTCGACATATTGAAGCTATGCGGGGCCGGCATGAGAAGGAGCACGCAAGGCTCGAACGGGAGCGCGTCGCGAGGTGCTGGTCGGCGCCCGCGCATTCGTCTAGCATGAAGGCTCGTCGCGCACCACGAATACGCGCGTCGCATGTCAGGAGGAACGTCATGTCCACGCTGAACGATCGCTTCGCTTCGTCGCTGCTCTCGTTCGCGACACTTTTCGTCGTCGCGCTCGCCGGCTGTCAGGCACCGGGCTCCACTCCGGTGAGCGCTCCGATCCCAGCACCGAGGCTCGTGCTGGGCGACCATTGGCAGTACAAGATCACCGACAACCTGCGGCGCGGTGCGGTCACAATGATGGAGGTTGAAGTGACCGCCATTGCAAACGGCATCGTGACACTGCACGAGACGTCCGTGGGTCCCTACGGGCGCAGCGAGGAAAACGAGGAGATCACCGCCGAGCGATGGCTGGTATCCGGCTCGCTCAAGAACGAGACCTTTCGCCGCTTCCCGACGCCGATCGAGCTGTACGACTTTCCGCTCGCGCAAGGGAAGACGTGGCGACAAACCGTCGCGACCACCAGCCCCGAAACCCAGTTGCCCGCGCAGATACTCTCGTACGGGACCGTCCAGGGACTACGCCAGGTCACCGTCCCCGCAGGATCGTTCAATGCCGTTTATATCTATCGCATCCTGCAGCTCGACGATGATCAATTCTTCCGATCGCGGACCGAGCGCCGTGACTCGGTGTGGTACGCACCGGAAGTAAAGGCGCCCGCGCGCGAGCTTCACGATGCGTCGTACGTGCTCTACGACGGTTCGGAGAGCACCCTGGTACGTACCGAGAACACGACGCGCGAACTGATTTCGTTCCAGCCGGGCAGAACCTGACGCTCAGCTCAGCCGAAGGTGCTGCCAGATGGCGGTGCTAAGCTCTGCCTGGTTGAGCGTGTAGAAGTGCAGCCCCGGTGCACCGTGCGCAAGCAGGTCGGCGCACAAGCGGGTGACGACGTCGAGCCCGAAGTCGCGCACCGCTTCGCTGTCGTCCCCCAGGCTTTCCATCTTGCGCCGGATCCAGCGCGGAATCTCCGCGCCGCAGGCGTCCGAAAAACGCGCCAGCTTCGAAAAGCTCGTAATCGGCATGACGCCGGGAACGATCGCGACGTCGACGCCCGCGTCACGCGCAGCGTCCACGAACCGGTAATAGCTGTCTGCGTTGTAGAAATATTGCGTGATCGCCGAGTCGGCGCCGGCATCGATCTTTCTCTTGAAATTCGCGAGGTCGGACGCGGGATCGCTCGCCTGCGGGTGATACTCCGGATAGCAGGCGACATCGATATGGAACCAGTCGCCACTCTCGGCGCGAATGAATGCGACGAGCTCGTTGGCGTAGCGAAACTCGCCGGCGCCTGCGGACCCGGAAGGGAGGTCGCCGCGCAGCGCGATCAGATGATGAATCCCGTGCTCGCGATACGTTGCGAGCGTGTCACGGATGCTCGCCCGCGACGACCCGATGCACGAGATGTGCGGCGCCGCACGCTGTCCCGCAGCCTGGATGTCGAGCACCGCCTGCAGCGTGCGATCGCGGGTGGACCCTCCCGCGCCGTAGGTGACCGAGAAGAAATGCGGCGACAGCGTCGCCAGCTGCGCGCGCGTTGCCGAGAGCTTCTGCGCGCCTTCGGCGGTCGCCGGCGGGAAGAACTCGAAGCTGAAGACCCGCGTCGCCGGCACCGTCATGCATTGCGCCGTGGAGCGGTGTCGCGGAGCAGAATCGCCGACAGCGCCCACGAAATGATGCTGTAGAGGATCGCTCCGCCGACACCCGACCAGAATCCGCCCACGTGAAACCCTTCGACGAACGATCCGACGAGCCAGAACAACAGCCCGTTGATCACGAAGATGAACAAACCGAGCGTGAGCAGCGTCGCCGGCAGTGTAAGCAGGATTAGCAGCGGACGGATGAAGGCGTTGATGAGACCCAGGATCAGCGCCGCGATCAGCGCCGACACGAACGAATCGACGTGAATCGACGACATCAGGTACGGCAGCGCGAACAGCGCCGCCGCATTGACCAGCCAGACGATGAGAAGGCGCATGTGGTCGCTCAGTAGCGGTAAGCGTCGGGCTTGTACGGGCCGGTCGGCTCGATGCCCAGGTAACGCGCCTGCCGGTCGCTGAGCTCGGTCAGCGTCGCGTCCAGCTTGTGCAGCTGGAGCCGCGCGACCTTTTCGTCGAGGTGCTTGGGAAGCACGTAGACGCCTATGGGATAGCGCTTGCCGCCGGTGCGCGCGTCGTCCCAGAGCTCGATCTGCGCGATGACCTGATTGGCGAACGAGCTCGACATCACATAGCTCGGATGTCCTGTACCGCAGCCCAGGTTCACCAGCCGTCCCTCGGCGAGCAGGATGATGCGCTTTCCGTCGGCGAACACGACGTGGTCGACCTGCGGCTTGATGTTCTCCCACGTGCACTTCTTGAGCGAGGCGACGTCGATCTCGTTGTCGAAGTGGCCGATGTTGCACACGATCGCGTTGTTCTTCATGCGCGCCATGTGCTCGTAGGTGATCACGTCGACGTTGCCGGTGGCGGTGACGAAGATATCGGCCTTGTCGGCGACCTGGTTCATGGTCACGACGCGAAAACCTTCCATCGCCGCCTGCAGCGCGCAGATCGGATCGATCTCGGTGACCCATACCTGCGCCGAAAGCGCGCGCAGTGCCTGCGCACAACCCTTGCCGACGTCGCCATAACCGCAGACCACCGCGACCTTGCCCGCGATCATGACGTCGGTCGCGCGCTTAATGCCGTCGACCAGCGACTCGCGGCAGCCGTACAGGTCGTCGAACTTGCTCTTGGTCACCGAATCGTTGACGTTGATCGCCGGAAAGCCGAGCCGGCCCTCGGCGTGCATCCGATACAGACGCTTGACGCCGGTCGTTGTCTCCTCGGTCACGCCCCTGATGTTGGCCTTTAGCGTGGAGTAGAACTTCGCGTTTGCAGCGAGCCGCTTGGCGATCGACGTATACAGCCAAAACTCCTCGTCGTTGGCAGGCTTCGCGATCACGCTGCGATCGCTCTCGGCCTGCTCGCCCAGATGCACCAGCAACGTCGCGTCGCCGCCGTCGTCCAGAATCATGTTCGGGCCGCGGCCGTCGCTCCACTCGAAGATGCGGTGCGTATATTCCCAGTACTCCTCGAGCGACTCGCCTTTGTGCGCGAACACGGCGGTGCCGCCGGCGGCGATCGCCGCCGCGGCGTGATCCTGCGTGGAGTAGATGTTGCACGACGCCCAGCGCACTTCGGCGCCGAGCGCCCTGAGTGTTTCGATCAGGACCGCGGTCTGAATGGTCATGTGCAGCGATCCGGCGATGCGCGCTGCGCGCAACGGCTGCGCCCCGGCGTATTCCTCGCGGATCGCCATGAGACCCGGCATTTCAGTCTCGGCGATGGCGATTTCCTTGCGCCCCCACTCGGCGAGACCGAGGTCGGCGACCTTGAAATCGGTGAACTTTGTGATATCGGCAACGTCGTTCATGCTTCGCTCCAGCAAGGGGAACGCGCCGGAAAGCGAGGCCGCGACTGAGTCGCGATGGTCTCGTCTCGCCGCGCGAGATCCGCGGTTCAACGAGCGCCGTTGCCAATGTCCAACCCGAGCCTGGCAGGTTGCGCGGTCCTTTTCGACGGACCGGACGGCAGCCTGTTGCAACGCTCCTCGGGGGTACAATAGTGTAGCGCAAGCGGGGGGTTTGCGCACGGGTGCGGCGGGTTGGCGCCGTGCGATGCTAGCTGTAGCGCGATCACGTAGCGCACAACGCGAATGCCCCGGATCATAGTTGGTTACATCTCCGACGCAACGATCGCGTCCCAGCGTGGACAATCCCATGCCCCCTCCACGTGGAATGTGACCGCATGAGCCCTGACACCAGTTCCGGAGCCGAGACCGCAGCGCTGATCGCCCCGCCCCCGGGCCCACAGCGGCGGCGACGCGTGTGGGTGTGGGTGGCCGCGATCGCGGTCCTCGTCGCCGTCGTCGCAGGCATCTGGTACGCGTGGCCCAAAACCGCGGATGCCCCTGCGGGGCCCGGCGGACCCGGCGGCGGCAAGGGTGGCCGCGGCGACGCGGCATCGCGCCCGCAGCCGGTGGTCGCGGCGCCGGCCCGCGTGGGCAGCATCGACGTCGTGCTCGATGCGTTGGGCACGGTCACGCCGCGCAACATCGTCACCGTGCGCAGCCGCGTCGACGGGCAGCTCATGAGCGCCCCTTTCCGCGAGGGTCAGATGGTGAAGGCGGGCGACCTGATCGCGGAAATCGATCCACGCACCTACCAGGTGCAGGTCGCTCAGGCGCAGGGCCAGCTCGCCAAGGACCAGGCGCTGCTCGCCAATGCGCGCGTCGATTTGCAGCGCTACCAGACGCTGCTCGCGCAAGACTCGATCGCCAAGCAGCAGGTCGACACGCAGGAAGCGCTGGTTCGGCAATATCAGGGAACGATAGAAGCCGATCAGGGCGCTGTCGACAGCGCCAAGCTGCAGCTGTCATTCACGCGCATCACCGCGCCGATCGCCGGCCGCGTCGGGTTGCGCCAGGTCGATCCCGGCAACATGGTGCACGCGTCGGACGCCAACGGGCTCGTCGTCATCACGCAGATGCAGCCCACGACGGTGGTCTTTCCGGTGCCCGAGGACAACGTGCCGCAACTGATGAAACGGCTGGCTTCCGGCGACAGCATCGCGGTCGAGGCGCTCGACCGTGGTCAGAAAGTCCAGCTCGCCACCGGCAAGCTCGTCACCGTCGACAACCAGATCGACACGACGACCGGGACGGTGAAACTCAAGGCCGAATTCGCCAACGAAAGCGGCGCGTTGTTTCCGAACCAGTTCGTCAACGTGCGCATGCCCATCGACCGTCACGATAACGCCGTGCTCGTTCCCAGCGCGGCGATCCAACGCGGCGCGCCGGGGACCTTCGTCTACGTGGTCAACGACGACCAGACCGTGAAGGTGGTGCCGGTGAAGCTGGGCGCCGCGCAGGGCGAGACCACCGAAGTGCAGAGCGGGCTGCAGGCGGGCGCGAAGGTGGTCGTCGACGGCGCCGACAAGCTGCGCGACGGCGCCAAGGTCGAGCTCGTGGATCCGAATGCGCGCAACGTTCCGGCGCCTGCAGAACGCAGTCGTTCCGGCAAGGGCAAGGGCGGCGACGCCGCAACGGGTGACAAGGGTGCGCCCACAGGAAGTCGACCCGCGAATAGCGGCGGTTGAGGCGCGACGCCCAACGCCAGCCGACGGCATGACATGAATCCATCGCGCATATTCATCCTGCGGCCGGTGGCGACGTCGCTCCTGATGCTGGCGATCCTGCTTGCCGGCGCCATCGCGTATCGCATCCTTCCGATTTCGGCGCTGCCGGAAGTCGACTATCCGACCATCCAGGTGGTGACGCTGTATCCGGGAGCAAGCCCCGACGTCACCACCTCGTCGATCACCGCGCCGCTCGAGCGCCAGTTCGGTCAGATGCCCGGACTCAAGCAGATGTCGTCGATCAGTTCCGCGGGAGCCTCGGTCATTACGCTGCAATTCGACCTCGCGCTCTCGCTCGATGTCGCCGAGCAGGAGGTGCAGGCGGCGATCAACGCGTCGGGCAGCTTCCTGCCCGCCGATCTGCCGACGCCGCCGATCTACAACAAGGTCAACCCTGCCGACACGCCGATCATGACGCTGGCACTGACGTCGTCGACGCTGCCGCTGCCAAAGATCGAGGATCTTGCCGATACGCGCTTCGCGACCAAGCTCTCGCAGCTGCCCGGCGTGGGCCTGGTCAGCATCAGCGGCGGGCAGCGCCCCGCCGTGCGCATCCAGGCCAACCCCACTGCGCTCGCCGCGTACGGGCTGTCGATGGATGACGTGCGTACCGCGATCAGCGCCGCGAACACCAATCAGGCCAAGGGAAGCTTCGACGGACCCACTCGCGCTTCGACCATCGACGCCAACGATCAGCTGCGATCCGCCGCGGAGTACCAGCAGATGATCCTCGCGTACCGCAACGGCGCGCCGGTTCGTCTCTCCGACGTCGCCGACATCATCGACGGTGCTGAGAACACCCGGCTCGCGGCATGGGCCAACGAGAAGCCAGCGATCATCGTCAACATCCAGCGCCAGCCGGGCGCCAACGTGATCGAGGTGGTGGACCGCATCAAGCTGCTGTTGCCGCAGCTCAAGGGGTCGCTGCCTTCGGCGGTCGACGTGACGCTGCTCACTGATCGCACCGTCACCATCCGTGCGTCGGTGCACGACGTGCAGTTCGAGCTCCTGCTGGCGATTGCGCTGGTGGTGATGGTGATCTTCCTGTTTCTTCGCAGCACCTCGGCGACGATCATCCCCAGCGTCGCGGTGCCGCTGTCGCTGGTCGGCACCTTCGGCGTCATGTACCTCGCCGGCTTCTCGATCAACAACCTCACACTGATGGCGCTCACCATCGCGACCGGCTTCGTGGTTGACGACGCGATCGTCATGATCGAGAACATCGCGCGCTACATAGAGGACGGCGACAAGCCGCTCGAGGCGGCACTCAAGGGCTCTGAGCAGATCGGTTTCACCATCATCTCGCTGACGATTTCGCTGATCGCGGTGCTGATCCCGCTGCTGTTCATGGGCGACGTGGTCGGGCGGCTGTTCCGCGAGTTCGCGATCACGCTGGCGGTGTCGATCCTGATCTCGGCGTTTGTGTCGCTGACGCTGACGCCGATGATGTCGGCGCGCTTCCTGCGCCACACCGCAAAAGACCGCCAAAGCCGCTTCTACCGGGTGAGCGGCGAATTCTTCGAGCGCGTAATCGAGCGCTATGGGCAGATGCTGAACTGGGTGCTCGATCGCCAGCGCGCCACCTTGATCGTCGCCGTGCTCACGCTGATTCTGACCATCGTGCTCTACATCGTGATCCCGAAGGGCTTTTTCCCGGTGCAGGACACCGGCGCGATCCAGGGCATCACCGAAGCGCCGCAGTCGATCTCGTTCGCAGCGATGGCCGAGCGACAGCAGGCCGTGGCGCGCGTCGTCCTCGACGATCCTGCCGTCGAGAGCCTGTCGTCATTCATCGGCGTCGACGGCACCAACACAACGCTCAACAGCGGTCGCATGCTCATCAATCTGAAGCCCCTCGCGCAACGCGATGCACGCGCCGCGGACGTGATCCGCAGGCTGCAGGGCAAACTGACGCAGGTCGAAGGCATTACGCTGTACATGCAGCCAGTGCAGGACCTCACGATCGAGGATCGCGTCAGTCGCACTCAATACCAGTTCACGCTCGAGGATCCCAATCAGGACGAGCTCAACAGCGCGACCACCCGGCTGGTCGAACGCCTGCGCCGTATCCCCATCCTTGCCGATGTCGCGAGCGACCTGCAGACGCAAGGTCTGCAAGTCTACGTGGACATCGACCGCGCCACGGCGGCGCGCTACGGCATCACGCCGGCGGCGGTCGACAACGCGCTGTACAACGCGTTCGGGCAGCGCCTGGTGTCGACTATTTTCACGCAGACCAACCAGTACCGCGTGGTGCTCGAAGCCGCTCCCGCGTTCCAGCTCGGTCCTGAAGCGCTCGCGAACATCTACGTCCCGGCGGCCGCGGGCGTTTCCGCATCGCCAACGGCGACCGGGGGCAATGCGTCGGCATCGCTCGCCGCGCCGGGCGCCGCGTCGGGAACGACAACCAGCGTCAGCAGCGCAAGCACCACATCGCAGGGACCGCAGCAGGTCCCACTCACCGCGATCGCGCGCATCAGCGAGCGCGCCTCACCGCTGTCGATTAATCACATCGGCCAGTTTCCGGCGTCGACCATCTCGTTCAACCTCGCCAGGAACGCCTCGCTCGGCGACGCGGTCAAGCAGATCCAGCAGGCGGCAAAGGAGCTCGAGCTTCCCGCCAGCGTCGATATCCAGTTCCAGGGCGCCGCCGCGGCGTTCCAGGGGGCGCTGGCGAACGAGGTTTGGCTGCTGCTCGCCGCGATCATCACGATGTACATCGTGCTCGGTGTGCTCTATGAGAGCTTCATCCATCCAATCACGATTCTCTCGACGCTGCCCTCCGCCGGCGTCGGCGCGCTGCTCGCGCTGATGATTTCGGGCAACGACCTTGGCGTGATCGCGATCATCGGCATCGTTCTCCTGATCGGCATCGTCAAGAAAAACGCGATCATGATGATCGACTTCGCGCTCGACGCCGAGCGCCAGGAAGGTAAGGAGCCGCGCGAGGCCATTTTCCAGGCGTCCCTGCTGCGCTTCAGGCCGATCATGATGACGACGATGGCGGCGCTGCTCGGAGCGCTCCCGCTGATGCTCGGTTGGGGCGTGGGCTCGGAGCTGCGTCATCCGCTGGGCATCGCGATGGTCGGCGGGCTGATCCTGAGCCAGGCGCTGACGCTGTTCACCACGCCGGTGATTTATCTCGCGTTCGACGATCTGGCCCGACGCTTTGCGCGCTGGCGCGCCGCGCGCAACCCTCCCGAATCGCTTCCGGCGAGCGGCGACTAGGATGAAACTTTCCCCCACGCTCGCTCCGCTCGCTGCCCCCCATGGGGCGGGTCAGTCAATCGGGGCGGCCCTTCCCGACTTGGTTCATCCCCCCACGCTCGCTCCGCTCGCCGCCCCCCACGGGGCGGGTCAGTCGGTCGGGGCGGCCCTTCCCGACTGACATGACCGACAAGCCCTCCCGTCTGCAGGAGTGGGGCGTGAACCTCTCGGCGCCGTTCATCGCGCGCCCGGTCGGGACCACACTGCTCACCATCGGACTGGCGTTGGCGGGCGCCGTTGCGTTTCGCCTGCTCCCGGTATCGCCGCTACCGCAGGTCGATTTTCCGACGATCTCGGTGCAGGCATCGCTGCCTGGTGCGAGTCCGGAAACCATGGCGGCAACGGTCGCCACGCCGCTCGAACGCTCGCTCGGACGCATCGCCGGCGTCACTGAAATGACGTCGAGCAGCTCGCTCGGCTCGACGCGGGTGACGCTGCAGTTCGAGCTCAATCGCGACATCGACGGCGCCGCGCGCGACGTGCAGGCTGCGCTCAACGCGGCGCGCAACCTGCTCCCCACCGGACTTCCCAGCAATCCGACGTATCGCAAGGTCAACCCGGCGGATGCCCCGATCATGATCCTCGCGCTCACTTCGGACACGATGACCAAGGGCGAAATGTACGACGCGGCGTCGACGATCATCGCGCAGAAGCTCTCGCAGCTCGCCGGCGTCGGACAGGTGCAAGTAGGCGGAAGCTCGTTGCCGGCGGTGCGCGTCGAGCTCAATCCGCAGGCGCTCTACAAATACGGCATCGGCTTCGAGCAGGTGCGCTCGGTACTTTCTTCGACCAACGCGAACCGCCCCAAGGGCGCGGTCGAGGACGGCGATCGCCACTGGCAGATCTACGCCAACGACCAGGCGACCAAGGCCGCCGACTACATGCCGCTGGTCGTTGCCTATCGCAACGGTTCGGCGGTCCGTCTGACCGACCTCGGCGACGTCGTCGATTCGGTGCAAGACCTGCGCAACGCGGGCTCGTCGAATGGCAAGCCGTCGGTGCTGGTCATCATCAGCCGCCAGCCCAACGCCAACATCATCGAAACGGTCGACGCGATTACCGCGATGATTCCGCAACTGCGTGCATCGATTCCGAGCGCGATCAACCTCGACGTGGTCATGGAGCGCACCACCACGATCCGGGCGTCGCTGCGCGACGTCGAGCGCACGCTGCTCATCGCGGTGCTGCTGGTGGTGCTGGTCGTGTTCGCGTTCCTGCGCAACTGGCGTGCGACGGTGATCCCCAGCGTCGCGGTCCCGGTGTCGCTGATCTCGACGTTCGGGGCTATGTACCTGTTCGGCTTCAGCCTGAACAACCTCTCGCTGATGGCGCTTACCATCGCCACCGGGTTCGTGGTCGACGACGCGATCGTCGTACTCGAGAACGTATCGCGCCACATCGAGGAGGGAATGTCGCCGATGCAAGCGTCGTTGCTCGGCGCGCGCGAAGTGGGCTTCACGGTGCTCTCGATGAGTCTGTCGCTGATCGCCGTGTTCATTCCGATCCTGCTCATGGGCGGCATCGTCGGGCGCTATTTCCGCGAGTTCGCGGTGACGCTGTCGGTGGCGATTCTCGTCTCGCTGGTGCTCTCGCTCACCATGACGCCGATGATGTGCTCGCGGCTGCTTCGGCCCGAGCGCGAGATGAAGCGGCGGCGCTGGCTCGACTGGAGCGAGCGCGGCTTCGACGCGATGCGCAACGGTTACCAGCGAAGCCTCGGCTGGGCGCTCGATCACGGGCCGCTGATGATGATCGTCCTGCTGGTGACCGTGTGCCTGAACGTTTACCTCTACATCAGCATCCCCAAGGGCTTTTTTCCGCAGCAGGACACCGGACGCCTGACCGGTTTCATCCAGGCCGACCAGAGCATTTCGTTCCAGGCCATGCAGCCCAAGCTGGACAGCTTCGTATCCATCGTGCGCTCCGATCCGGCGGTCGAAAACGTGGTGGCGTTCACCGGCGGCGCGCAGCGCAACACCGGATTCATGTTCGTCGCACTCAAACCCTTGTCGGTGCGCAAGGACAGCGTCGACCAGATCATCGCGCGCCTGCGCGTGAAGCTCGCCAAGGAGCCGGGTGCGAGCCTGTTTCTCAACCCCGTCCAGGATATCCGTGTGGGCGGCCGGCAGTCCAACGCGACCTACCAGTACACGCTGCAGGCGGACGACCTCGCCGAGTTGCGCGAGTGGGAGCCGCGCATTCGCGCCGCAATGAACAATCTCCCGGAGCTCGCCGACGTCAATACCGACTCGCAGGACAAGGGGTTGCAGACCTCGCTGGTCATCGATCGCGACGCCGCGTCGAGGCTCAAGGTGTCACCGGGGCTGATCGACACCGCGCTCAACGATGCCTTCGGACAGCGTCAGGTGTCGACGATCTATTCGGTGCTCAACCAGTACCACGTGGTCATGGAGGCGGCACCCGAATACTGGCAATCGCCCGATTCGCTCAACGACGTCTACGTAACCGCGTCGTCGGGCGCGCAGGTGCCGCTGTCGGCGATCGCTCACTATGCGCCGACCAACACTGCGCTCGGCGTCAATCACCAGTCGCAGTTCGTCGCGACCACCATCTCGTTCAACCTGCCGCTGGGCGTCTCGCTCGGGCAGGCAACAGTGGCGATCGACGACGCGCTCAATCGCATCGGCGTGCCATCGACGATCCGCGGCAGCTTCCAGGGGACCGCGCGCGCCTTCCAGGATTCGCTCAACAGCCAGCCTTATCTGATCCTGGCGGCGCTGCTGACCGTCTACATCGTGCTCGGCGTGCTCTACGAGAGCTATGTCCACCCGATCACCATCCTGTCGACGCTGCCGTCGGCGGGCGTCGGTGCACTGCTCGCTTTGCGGATGTTCAATACCGAGTTCAGCGTCATCGCGCTCATCGGCGTGATCCTGCTCATCGGCATCGTCAAGAAAAACGCGATCATGATGATCGACTTCGCGCTCGACGCCGAGCGTGGGCGCGGAATGAGCACGCGCGATGCGATTTTCGAAGCCTGCGTACTGCGCTTCCGGCCGATCATGATGACCACGATGGCGGCGCTGCTCGCCGCGATACCACTGGCACTGGGCACCGGTGATGGCGCGGAGATGCGCCGGCCGCTGGGCATTTCCATCGTCGGCGGACTGATTGTGAGCCAGATGCTGACGCTCTATACGACCCCGGTGGTCTACCTTTACCTCGACCGCGCAAGTCTTTGGGCGCGCCGCCGATTTGCGCGGCGCACGCGTCTCGAACCCGCGCTGCGCGCTTCCAGATGAGCTCCATGATGGCGTTTCGACATTGCATGCCCAGCACCTTGTCCGCCTACGCCCGGAATACATTCCTCACCGCCGGGTGCGCTACGCTGCTCGCAGTCGGCGGATGCATGCTCGGCCCCGATTACCAGCGGCCGAGCGCGCCGACCTCGCCCGCGTACAAGGAGCTCGCCGACTGGAAGCCCGCGCAGCCGCAGGACAGCGTGCCGCGCGGAAAATGGTGGCAGATCTACGGCGACGCCGAGCTCGATGCGCTGGAGGAGCAGGTCGACATCTCCAACTTCAACATAGCGGTCGCCGCGGCGCAGGTGCGCGAAGCGCAGGCGCTCACGCAGCAGGCGCGTGCAGGCTTGTTCCCGTCGCTGGACCTGGCGGTGGGTGCCACGCGCTCGAAGACGCAAGCCGGTGGCGCGCGCAATACCGGAACCGAGCGCAGCATCAACAACAGCTACAACGTCGCACTCGACGCGAGCTGGGAGATCGACCTGTGGGGTCGCATCCGGCGCGGCATCGAAGCGAGCGAAGCGAGCGCACAGGCGAGCGCCGCCGATCTCGAGTCGGCGCGTCTGTCGGCGCAGGCGCTGCTCGCGCAGGACTACTGGCTGCTGCGCGTGTCCGACGCTGATATCGTGCTGCTGCAGGAGTCGGCAGCCGGATACGAAAAGTCGTTGCAGCTCACGCAGAACCAGTACAGCGCGGGTACGGTGAGCCGCAATGACGTAGTGCAGGCGCAGGCGCAGCTCAAGGCGACGCAAGCACAGGCCCTCGACGCGCAGATCGGGCGCGCGCAGCTGGAGCACGCCATTGCGCTCCTGATCGGCAAGCCACCGGCCGAGCTCACGATCGCCCGCTCCACGCCCGCCTGGACGTTCCCTGTGGTGCCGGCGGGCGTTCCGTCGGAACTGCTCGAGCGCCGGCCCGACATCGCCGCCGCCGAGCGTAGCGTTGCTGCGGCCAACGCGAAGATCGGCGTCGCCGAAGCCGCGTTCTTCCCGGCGCTGACGCTGACCGGCATCGGTGGATTCCAAAGCTCGACGATTTCGCAGCTGCTATCGCTTCCGAATCAATACTGGTCGATCGGCGCGGCGGTTGCGCAGTCGATTTTCGACGCCGGGCTGCGCCTGGGGCAAAAGGCGCAGGCGGTGGCCACTTACGACGCCACCGTCGCGACCTACAGGCAGACCGTGCTCGGCGGATTCCAGGAGGTCGAGGACAATCTGGTCGCCCTTCGGGTGCTCGAGCAGGAAACCACCGTGCAGGACGAAGCGGTGAGCGCGGCACGTGAAACGGTGACGATCACCAACAACCAATACCGCGCAGGCATCACCACCTATCTCGCGGTCGTTGTCGTGCAGAACGCCGCGCTCAACAGCGAGCGTACCGCGCTCAGCATTCGTGGTCGCCGGCTGACGGCGAGCGTCGGGCTGATCAAGGCGCTGGGCGGCGGCTGGAACGCCTCCGAGCTCGCGCAGTCGCAGCGCTAGTCAGTGCCGCTGCCGTGCGCGTCGTCTTGCGCGAGCGCCGCTTTCTGCTCGAGCAACGCCGATGCCAGCGCCGATTCGCGCTTGTAGAATCCCTCGGTATGGAAGGTCTCCTCGAGCGCGAAAAGCTCGTAATCCAGGTGATGGCACAGCTCGTGGATGAGCGTGCGCAGGAAGGTTTTGAAGGCGACGACGTTCCTGCGCTGCGCGGTGCGCATCCACACACTCACCCGCGCCGGGGTTCCCTCGTCTTCCGGCTCGTAGAGTCCGTGCAGCTCGCCGCTGCCATCGGCCGGTCGAGTCGCCAGGACGCGCACGCGAATCCGCGGAACGTGGTAGCCGGCGGTGAGCGCGTCGATCAGCCGCTGGCACACCGACTGCACGTCGCTGCGACGGTCGCGCTGCAGCGCGTCGGCGAGCTGCTGCACAAGCGCGCCGAGCGCGAGACCCGGCGGCAATCCCAACGTGGCGATGGCGTCGCTCTTGCGGTAGATGCGCTGGCGCGCAGCGGAAAGGTTGTCGTAGTAGGCAAAGCGCATGGCTGAAATCGGCGAAGACTCGGTCTACCCGTCAGTCTATCCAACCCGCGCGCGCACGTGAACGCACCGCTCGTGCCCGCTACGCTGCGTTACGATGAGTCCGGCACGCCGTATTCGGAGCGCTACGGAGACGTCTATCACAGCGCGAGCTCGGCGACCGGACAGGCGCGGCACGTGTTCCTCGGCGGCAACGACTTGCCAGCCCGCTGGGCGCGCGCGGCATCGTTTTGCATCGTCGAATGCGGCTTCGGCCTGGGAATCAATTTCCTGACCACGTGGATTGCGTGGCGCGCCGACCCGCAACGTTGCCGACGTCTGCATTTCGTGTCGATCGAGCAGCATCCGTTTCGGGTGACCGATCTGGCCAGCGCGCACGCGCGTCACCCTGAGCTGGCGGCGGCCGCCGGCGCGCTGCGCGCCGCCTGGCCCATGCTGGTGCGGGGGGTGCATCGCCTGCCTTTCGATGATGGCGCGGTGACGCTGACGCTGATGTTTGCGGAGGTCGCCGACGCGCTGCCCGACCTGCGCGCCGGGGCCGATGCCTTTTTTCTGGACGGCTTCGCGCCCGAGCGCAATCCTCAGATGTGGTCGCCGCGCCTCGCCAAGGCGCTGGCGCGGCTGGCCAAGCCGGGCGCCACGCTCGCGACCTGGAGCGTCGCGCGCAGCGTGCGCGACGCGCTGGCCGCGGCGGGATTCGCCGTCGAGCGCAGAAAGGGCTTCGGCGCGAAGCGCGATATGCTGGCCGGGCACTATGAGCCGCGCGGACGCATCGTCGTGCGCTCATCGCCCGCGATGGTGGACGAACGACGAGCGATCGTGATCGGCGCCGGCCTCGCTGGATCGGCCGTCGCCGAGCGGCTCACCACGCGTGGTTGGCGTGTCGTCATGCTCGAGCGCGCCAGCGCGCCTGCGGCCGCCGCGTCGGGGATGCGCGCCGCCGTGTCCCAGCCGCACGTCTCGCGCGATGATTGCCTGCTTTCTCGGTGGACGCGTGCCGGATTCCTATACGCGCAGTCGCGCCAAGGCACGCTCTTCGAGGCCGGACGTGCGCCTGTGTGGCATGGTTGCGGCGTGCTGCAGCTCGCCGATGGGCCTGCCAACGACGCGCGCGTCGCCAACACCGCGACGATTCTGGGCTATCCCGACGACTTCGCTCGCCATGTCACGCGCGATGCTGCTTGCGTATTGGCCGGCGCGCGCGTCGAGGTTGGAGGCTGGTGGTTCGAGCGCGCCGGCTGGCTCGATCCGAGCGAACTCATTGCGCTGCAGCTCGCGGGTGCGCGCTCGCGGCTGCTCCTCGATCTCGATCGCGAGGTGGCCCTGCTGGAGCGCGCGGGCGACCACTGGATCGCGCGCGCGGCAGACGGCGCGATCGCCGCGCGCGCGCCGGTGGTAGTACTGGCCAATGCGGGCGATGCGGTGCGGCTGGCCGGACCTGGCATCGACTCGGCGTATCCATGGCGGCGCGTCCGTGGTCAGCAAAGTCACGTTCCGGCGCCGCCCTTCGTTGCGCCGCGCACGGTGGTCGGCGGTGATGGCTACGTTCTTCCGGCCTGCGACGGGATGGCGGTGATCGGCGCGACGTACGACCTCGATCGTGGCGACACGGCGGTCGACGCCGCGAGCCATACGCACAATCTCGCGCGTGCAGCAAGCATGCTTCCAGGCAGCACCGGGGCGCTGGATCCGGCGACCGTCGTCGGGAGCGCCGGCGTCCGCTGCGTCGCCCGCGACCGCATGCCGATGGTCGGCGCCATGGTCGACGTCGCGTACGCACGCATGCATGCCAACGCGTTCAAAGGGGCGCGCTTGCGCGATCTGCGACGACTGCCCGGACTCTATGGCGCATTCGCTTTCGCATCGCGCGGCGCGACCTGGGCATGGCTTGCCGCGGAGTTGCTTGCTTCGCAGATCGACGGAGAGCCGCTGCCGGTCGAAGGCGCACTCGCGGACGCGGTCGATCCGGGACGCTTCGTCGTCGGCCAGCTTCGGCACGCAACGCTCGGCGGCGACGATCGCACCGGCTGATAGAATCAATCAATGACTACCATCCTCAATCCCCACACGCGCGATCTTGGCGGCGGATTCCAGGTGCAGCGCCTGCTGCCGTCGTTTCCTGACAAGATGGTCGGGCCGTTCATTTTTTTCGATCATTTCGGCCCGGTCGCTTTCGCGCCCGGCCAGGGCGTCGATGTCCGCCCGCATCCGCATATCGGGCTGGCCACGGTGACTTACCTATTCGACGGTTCGCAGATGCATCGCGACAGCGCCGGCTCGGTGCAACGCATCGTCCCCGGCGATGTGAACTGGATGACCGCCGGCCGGGGCATCGTGCATTCGGAGCGCTCGACGCCGGAGGACCGAGCCCGCGGCCACCGCCTGCATGGCCTGCAGACGTGGGTCGCGCTCCCGAAGGCGCACGAGCAGGCGGATCCCTCGTTCAACCATCATCCGCGGGCGTCGTTGCCGGAGATCGACGTGCCGGGCGCGCAGATGCGATTGATTGCCGGGACTGCGTTCGGCGAGCGCGCGCCGACGAAGACGTTCTCGCCGATGCTCTACGTCGATGTGCAGATCCAGGCAGGCGCGGCGCTGGACGTTCCGCCCGAGCACGAGCAGCGCGCGGTCTACGCGGTCGCCGGCGAAGTGCGCGTCGATGGGCTTGCGCTGCCCGAGCGTCACATGGCGGTGCTGGAACCGGACCGAAGCGCGCGCGTCGAAGCGCACACCGACGCGCGCTGCATGCTGCTCGGCGGCGCCGCGATGGATGGCGACCGGCTGATCTGGTGGAATTTCGTCGCGAGCTCGCGCGAGCTCATCGACGCCGCGTCGGACCGCTGGCAGCAACGCGCTTTCGAAGCGGTTCCAGGCGAGACCGAGTTCATCCCGCTGCCCGAAAGGTCGGCGCCGCGCTGAGCGCGACGCGATCGGCGTCTAGATCGTCTCGCGCGCAAGGCTGCGCGGCGCAGCGCGATCGTCGAGACCCGCGGCGGCACGAAGCGTCTCCACCTTGTCAATCGATTCCCACGTGAACTCGGGCTCGTCGCGGCCGAAATGGCCGTACGCCGCGGTCTTCTGGTAGATCGGCCGCAGCAGGTCGAGCATCTGGATGATGCCCTTGGGGCGAAGATCGAAATGCGCGGTGACCAGCTTCGCCACGTCGGCGTCGCTCATGCAGCCGGTGCCTTCGGTGTACACCGTGACGTTAATCGGCTTGGCTACCCCGATCGCGTACGAGAGCTGGACCTGGCACTGGCGCGCAATGCCCGCGGCGACGATGTTCTTGGCGACGTAGCGCGCCGCGTACGCTGCGGAACGGTCGACTTTCGATGGGTCCTTGCCGGAGAACGCTCCGCCGCCGTGCGGCGCCGCTCCGCCGTAGGTGTCGACGATGATCTTGCGCCCGGTGAGCCCAGCGTCGCCGTGCGGACCGCCAATCTCGAAGCGTCCGGTCGGGTTGACCAGGAAGCGCGTGTTCGACAGCATCTCAGGCGGCAGCACCGGCTTGATGATTTCCTCGACGACGGCTTCCGCGAGTTCTTCCTGCCGGTAATTCATGCTCGGATGGTGCTGCGTCGAAAGCACCACGGTGTCGATGCTCTGCGGCTTGCCATCGACGTAGCGCACCGTGATCTGTGACTTAGCATCGGGACGAAGCCAGGACAGCCGGCCATCGCGTCGAACTTCACTCTGGCGCTGCACCAGCCGATGCGCGTAGTAGATGGGAAACGGCATCAGCGTCGGCGTTTCGTCGCAGGCGTAACCGAACATCAGGCCCTGGTCGCCGGCACCCTGGTTCATGTATTCATCCGACGTGCGGTCCACGCCGCGTGCGATGTCTGGCGACTGCCGGCCGTAGCACACCATCACGGCGCAGCCCTCAGCGTCGAAGCGAAGCTCGGGGTCGGTGTAGCCGATGCGATGGATCGCGTCGCGCGCGATGCGCGCATAGTCGTGCTTGTGGTCGGTGGTGATCTCGCCGGTCATGACCACCAGCCCGGTGGACACCAGCGTTTCGGCCGCGACGCGCCCGTGCGGATCACGCGTTATTATCGCGTCCAGAACCGCATCGGAGATCTGGTCGGCCACCTTGTCCGGATGACCCTCGGAAACCGACTCCGACGTAAACAGAAAATCGCTCATCGACACTCCTGCCTTCCTGGGTTTGGTTTCTTATCTGCCGCGTCTGGAGCGCGCCTCGAGCCGCAGGCGCGCCACTTGCAGCCGCAGGCGAGCCACTTGCAGCCGCAGGCGTGCCGCTCGGCGGCGAAAGGGCTTGATTCTACCAAATTCGCCTGGTCCGGCGGTCGGTACGGCAGCGAACTCAGGTGGGCGCAGATGACCGAGCGTGCGACCGACGATTGCATCGGGCGCGCGGCCACGCTGCTGAGCGAGGGCTTGCTGGTCGCTTTCCCCACCGAGACCGTTTACGGGCTGGGCGCCGATGCGGGCAATGCCGATGCGCTGCGACGGCTGTATGCCGCCAAGGGACGACCCGGCGAGCATCCGGTGATCGTGCACATGGCGCGCGCCTCGATGATGCCTCGATGGGCGCGCATCGTACCACCCATCGCGCAGACGCTCGCCGACGCGTTCTGGCCGGGTCCGCTGACGTTGGTCGTGCCACGCGCCGAGCATGTCTCGACGCTGATCACCGGCGGCCAGGACAGCGTGGGGCTTCGCGTCCCCGCGCACCCGGTCGCCCACGCGCTGCTCGAGCGCTTCGCGGTACTGGGCGGCGAAGGCATCGCGGCGCCGTCGGCCAACCGGTTCGGTCGAGTCAGCGCGACGCTCGCGCAGCATGTCGCGGATGAATTCGGCAGCGAAGTGAGTTTGATTCTCGACGGCGGCGCGTGCGACCACGGCATCGAGTCGACCATCGTCGACTGCACCCGAAGACATCCTGTGCTGCTGCGTCCGGGCGCGATCGCGGCGGCGCGCATCGCGCGCGTGATCGGTGCCGTCCCCGATGCTGCGGGACCGGACGCGCCGCGTGCATCGGGAACGCTCGAGTCGCATTATGCGCCACGCACGCCCTCGTACCTGATGGCGCGCGACGAACTGCGTGCGCGCGTTGCCGGGCTCGACACGGCATCGTCGGCGCACATCGCGGTGCTCGCGCACTCGCTCTCGCCTATACCGTCGTTTGCCGGTCACTGGCGGGTGGCGGCGCAGGATGCGGTCGCCTACGCGCACGATCTGTACGCGAATCTTCGCGCGCTCGATGCGAGCGGCGCGCTCGAGCTCTGGATCGAGCGCGCTGCGGCCGCGCCGGAGTGGGACGCGATCGCCGACCGGCTTCGACGCGCGACGCATCGCACGTAGCGGCGTACGTCGCGTTTGCTATGCTTGACCCATGCCGCCGGTGATCACCGTATCGAAGGTCTCGAAAACCTACGCTTCCGGCTTTCGCGCGCTCGATGAGGTGGACCTGCAGATCCGGCCCGGCGAGATTTTCGCGCTGCTCGGTCCCAATGGCGCCGGCAAGACGACGCTGATCAGCGTGATCTGCGGCATTGTCACCCCCACCTCGGGACGTGTGAGCGTCGACGGCCACGACATCATCGGCGACTATCGCGCCGCACGATCGATGGTCGGGCTTGTTCCGCAGGAGCTCACCACCGACGCCTTCGAATCGGTGTGGAACACCGTCTCCTTCAGTCGCGGTCTGTTCGGCAAGGCGCCAAACCCGGCGCACATCGAGTCGGTGCTGAAATCACTCTCGTTGTGGGACAAGAAGGACAACAAGGTCATGACGCTGTCCGGCGGGATGAAGCGGCGGCTGCTCATCGCCAAGGCGCTTTCGCACGAGCCGCGCGTGCTCTTTCTCGACGAGCCCACCGCGGGTGTCGATGTGCGGCTGCGGCGCGACATGTGGGAACTGGTGCGATCACTGCGCGCAACCGGAGTGACCATCATCCTTACCACGCACTACATCGACGAAGCGCAGGAAATGGCCGATCGCATCGGCGTCATCAGCAAGGGACGCATCATCCTGGTCGAAGACAAGATCGAGCTGATGCGCAAGCTCGGGAAAAAACAGCTTCACCTGACGCTGGCGAGCCCGCTGGCCGCGGTGCCCGCGGAGTTGGCCGCGTACGGGCTCGAGCTCGCCTCCGAAGGCACGCAGCTCGTGTATACCTACGACGCCGCCGATGCGGGCGCGGGGGTAGGTGCCGGTGGCGCGCACGCCGCGACCGGCCGGGCGGACCTGATCGCGCTGCTCAAGGACCTCGAAAGCGCGGGGATCGAATTCCAGGACCTGCAGACGACGCAGCGCTCGCTCGAGGATATTTTCGTCGATCTCGTCCGCGAGCACTGAATAGGAGATCATGAATACCTCGATGAACCTGCATGCGGTGCGCGCGATCTACGGATTCGAGATGGCGCGCACGCGGCGCACGCTGATGCAAAGCATCATCTCGCCGGTGCTGTCGACGTCGCTCTACTTCGTCGTCTTCGGCTCGGCGATCGGATCGCGCATTCCCGAGATCGACGGCGTGAGCTACGGGGCGTTCATCGTCCCCGGACTCATCATGCTCTCGCTGCTCACGCAGAGCATTTCCAACGCGTCGTTCGGAATCTATTTCCCCAAGTTCACCGGCACCATCTACGAGCTCCTGTCGGCGCCGGTCTCGTACTTCGAGATCGTCCTAGCCTACGTCGGCGCAGCGGCAACGAAGTCGATAATCCTCGGACTGATCATCCTGGCCACCGCAGGACTGTTCGTCCCGATCCAGATCCAGCACCCGGTGTGGATGGTCGGGTTCCTGGTGCTGACCGCGGTCACCTTCAGCCTGTTCGGGTTCATCATCGGGATCTGGGCCGACGGCTTCGAAAAGCTGCAGCTCATTCCGCTGCTGATCATCACCCCGCTCACGTTTCTCGGCGGAAGCTTCTACTCGATCCACATGCTTCCGCCGTTCTGGAGGACGGTGACGCTGGCCAACCCCGTGGTCTATCTGATCAGCGGATTTCGCTGGAGCTTCTACGGCGCGGCCGACGTGAGTCTCGCGGTGAGCGTTGCGATGACGCTCGCGTTCCTGGCGCTTTTCCTGGTGATCGTGAGCTGGATATTCAGGACGGGCTACCGACTCAAGACCTGATCCGCTCGCGCGGACCGCGACGTGTCGGTGACGAAACGCGAGCGTGGGCTTGGCGCCTCATTTGGCACCTGACTTCGCGCACTTCCCTCCGAGCGCGCGTTCCAGGAAGGGAATCAGCGCCGCGGCCAGTTCCTTCTGCCGGTTGTCCATGTAGTGGTCGGTGCCGGCGATGACCACGCGTTCCGAACACGCGTCGCGCGGCAGATCGGGCTGTCGCAGCGGTGCCGATTCGCGAACCTGCGGGAAATCATCGCCGGCGATCACGTCCTGCACCGGCTCGCGCGGCGCCACAGCGAACGCGCCCAACATGCCGATCGGCACGAAGGCATCGATGTGCAGCGCTTTGGGCGAAGCGAGGTAGGCGTTTGCCATCGCCGCGCCCATGCTGTGCGCGACGATCGCGATCCGTCCAGCGCGATGGGCGTTCAGAAAATCGATCGCGGCGCCCAGGCGCTCGTCGACCTGCGGCTGCAGCGCCGCGTAGTCCTCGCGGGGAGCATCCGCAGAAAGCACCGGCATCTGCACCGACAGCGTGCTGAAGCCGGCGTCGTGAAGCCCGGTGCGCAGCGCACCGACCACACCCCAATCCGGGTGCACCCCCAGACCGTGCACCAGGATGACGGCGCCTTTCGAAGGCGAGGCCTGCGCCCACAGCGCGAGCACGCGGGCACGTGAAGGCGTGGCGAGATAGACCGCGTCGCCGACCACTGTCGACGGCACCACCTCACTCGCCCAGCGATCCTCACGTGCATAGTCGGGCGCGCCGATCGCGCACGAGGTGACGAGGCACAACGCGAGCGCCGCGCAGACGGGGCGGATCGGGAAAGGGGCTGTTACCATCGTCGAGTCGTCGAATCGCTCGCATGATACGCGTCCGCCCATGACTACTCGTCCGATCGTCGTCGCCGCACCCGATTCGTTCAAGGGGTCGATCTCCGCGAGCGCTGCGGCAGACGCGATCGCGAGCGGGCTCATGCGCGTCTGGCCTGGCATGGACGTGCGCCGCTGTCCGATGGCCGATGGCGGGGAAGGCACGCTCGATGCAATCCTCGCGCGCGGCGGACAACGTCGTTCGCAAACGGTGACCGGTGCGTCCGGCGCGCCCACCGACGCGGCCTACGGGCTGATCGAAGGCGGCCGGATAGCGGTAATCGAGGCGGCGCAAGCGGTTGGGCTCACCGATCGCGCTGGCGTGTCGGTGGACGTTGAGCAGCGCAGCACGCGCGGCGTCGGCGAGCTGATGCGCGCCGCGCTGGACGCGGGCGTGCGCGAGATCATGATCGGCGTCGGCGGCAGCAGCACCAACGACGGCGGCGCCGGACTGCTCGCCGCGCTCGGCGTGGAACTGCACGACGCCGCGGGTGCGGTGATCGATGCGGCGCCGCGCGGGCTCGCCGCGATCGCAGCCGTCGATGCGCGCGGCCTTGACGCGAGGCTCGCCACTGCCCGCATCGTAGTGATGTCGGATGTCGACAATCCGTTGACCGGCGCACGCGGCGCGACCGCCATATTCGGTCCGCAAAAAGGCGTCGCGGCGCCGCGCATCGCCGCGCTCGATGCAATCATCGGCCGCTTCGCGGCGCTGGCCGAGCAAGCGCTCGCGCGGCGCGTCCAGGACCGCGCCGGGTCGGGGGCAGCCGGAGGGCTGGGCTTCGCGCTGCAGCTTATCGGTGGCGAGCTGCGTTCGGGCGCCGAGGTGGTCGCCGACCTGGTGGGGCTCGACGCTGCTCTCGATGGCGCCGACTGGCTGATCACCGGCGAAGGTCGCAGCGATGCGCAGACGCTGCTCGGCAAAACCCCGTGGGCGGTGGCCAGGCGCGCTCGCGCGCGCGGCGTTCCAGCGACCCTGTTGTCGGGAAGTGTCGACGCGGCTGCGCTTGCGCTGCTCGGCGAGCATTTCGCCGGCTGCTTTGCGATCCCCGCGGGCCCGGCCACGCTGGAGCAATGCGTGAGCGGCGCTTCCGCGCTGCTCGCCGACCGCGCTGAACAGCTCGCACGGCTGTTCGCAGCTATTCACCTCTGAGCGAAAGGGCTCAGGGTGCGCTGTAGCCCACTGAGGTGGCGCGGTCGCCGCCCCCACTCACGCGCACCGCGCAGTACTTGAATTCGGGAATCTTGCCGAAGGGATCGAGCACCGGATTGGTGAGCAGATTGGCGGCCGCCTCGTAGTAGCAGAAGGGAATGAACACCGCGCCGCGCGGCGTTCCGTCGTCGGCGCGCGCCGAAAGCGTAATGCTGCCACGACGCGACGCAACGGTGATCGCGCCGCCGGGTTGAATGCGCAGGTTGTCCAGGTCGTCCGGATGCATCGATGCCACGGCCGAAGGCTCGATGCTGTCGAGCACTTCGGTGCGACGCGTCATGCTGCCGGTGTGCCAATGCTCGAGCTGGCGGCCGGTGATCAGGACGTACGGATACTCGGTGTTCGGCTGCTCGGCCGCAGGGATGATCGACGCCGGCACGAAACGCGCACGTCCCGACTCGGTGGGGAAGGACTCGGTGAACACCACGCGCTCACCGGGGTCGCCCTCGTTCTCGCACGGATAGGTCACGCCGCTCTCGCGCTCGAGCCGCTCCCACGTCACGCCGGCGATCGACGGCATCACGCGGCGCATTTCGGCGAACACCTCCCTCGGATGCGCATAGTTCCAGTCGAGCCCGAGACGCCTTGCCATCGCGACGATGATCGCGAGGTCGGGGCGCGCCTCCCCCGGCGGCTCCAGCGCCTGCCGACCGAGCTGCACGTTGCGATCGGTGTTGGTGAAGGTTCCGGTCTTTTCGGGAAACGCCGACGCCGGCAGGATCACGTCGGCGAGATAGCCGGTCTCGGTCAGGAAAATATCCTGCACCACCAGCATTTCGAGCTCCGCCAGAGCCTGTCGCGCATGGCGCACGTCGGGGTCCGACATCGCGGGATTCTCGCCCATGATGTACATGCCGCGGATCTGGCCCGCGTGCACCGCGTCCATGATCTCGACGACGGTCAGCCCGGGTTTCGGATCGAGCGTCGTGCCCCACTCCGATTCGAAGCGCGCGCGCACCGACGCGTTGTCGACGCGGGTGTAGTCGGGATACATCATCGGGATCAAGCCGACGTCGCTCGCGCCCTGGACATTGTTCTGTCCGCGCAGCGGATGCAGGCCCGTGCCCGGACGGCCCACCTGCCCCGTCATCAGCGTCAGCGCGATCAGGCAGCGCGCGTTGTCGGTCCCGTGAACGTGCTGCGAGATGCCCATGCCCCACAGGATCATCGACGCGCGCGAGGTCGCGAACAGGCGTGCGACTTGGCGCAGTGTCGCCGCGGGAACGCCGCACACCGGCGCCATCGCCTCGGGGCTGTAGCCGGCGACGTTCTTCTTGAGCGCCTCGTAGCCGCTGGTGCGACTCGCGACGAACGCCTCGTCGACAAGACCCTCCTCAATGATGACGTGCATCAGCGCGTTGAGCAGGGCAACGTCGGTATCGGGTTTGAACTGCAGGTAATGCGCGGCGTGACGCGCGAGCTCGGAGCGGCGCGGATCGGCGAGGATCAGCCGCGTGCCGTTCTTGACAGCGTTCTTGATCCAGGTCGCCGCAACCGGATGGTTGACCACCGGATTGGCCCCGATGATCAGCACGACGTCGGCCTGCAGAACGTCCATCACCGGGTTCGACACCGCCCCCGAGCCGATGCCCTCGAGCAGTGCGGCAACGCTCGACGCGTGGCACAGGCGCGTGCAATGGTCGACGTTGTTGGTGCCGAAGCCGGTGCGCACGAGCTTCTGGAACAGGTACGCCTCCTCGTTCGACCCCTTTGCCGATCCGAAACCCGCCAACGCATTGGGTCCGCGTGCATCACGGATGCGCGCCAGCGTTCCACCGGCGAGCTCGAGCGCCTCGTCCCACGTCGCCTCGCGAAACACCGAAAGCGGATCGGCCGGGTCCATGACGAAATCCGCCGACTTCGGCACCCCCGCCTTGCGGATCAGCGGACGGGTCAGGCGCTGCGGATGGCTCACATAGTCGAAGCCGAAGCGGCCCTTCACGCAAAGCCGCTCGTGGTTAGCGAGACCATCGCGACCGTCGACGCGCGCGATGCGGTTGTCCTTGACGTGATAGGTGATCTGGCAACCCACGCCGCAATACGGGCAGACCGAGCCCACGGTCTTGTCGGCCTTGACTAGATACGCATCGTGCGCGGGCGCCAGCGCGCCGGTGGGGCACGCCTGCACGCATTCGCCGCAGGCGACGCAGGTCGACTCGCCCATCGGATCGTCGAGGTCGAAAACGATCTTGGAATGGCCGCCGCGAAAGGCGTAGCCGATCACGTCGTTGACCTGCTCCTCCCGGCATGCGCGCACGCAACGGGTGCACTGGATGCACGCGTCGAGATTCACCGCCATCGCCGGATGCGAGAGATCGGCCGCCGGTTGCGCGCGCGACGCGAAGCGTGGCTTGCCTATGCGTAGCCAGCGCCGCCACTGATCGAGCTCGGAGTCGGGTTTGTACACGCGATCCGGAACGTCGGCGACGAGCATCTCGACCACCAGCTTCTGCGAATGCAGCGCGCGCGGGCTGTCGGTGGAAACGTCCATGCCCGCTGCGGGCTTCCTGCAGCACGACGGCGCGAGCACGCGCTCGCCCTTGATCTCGACCATGCATGCGCGGCAGTTGCCATCCGGACGCATTCCCGGCTTGTAGCACAGATGCGGGATCTCGATCCCGTGGCGCTCCGCCGCCTCGATGATCGTTTCACCGGCATCAGCCTTCACGGCGCGCCCGTTGAGCGTGAACTCGACCTGTTCGAGCGCAAGAATGGTTTCTGGCGCGTTCATATGATCACCTCGTGCTGCGCGTTCCGATTCATTCGCCCAACCGATGCTGGGGCTCGCCCCGCGAACTCATAAAAGCTCCTCCGGGAAATACTTGACGACGCACGCGATCGGATTCGGTGCCGCCTGCCCGAGTCCGCAAATCGACGCATCGCCCATCGCCTGCGACAACTCGCCCAGGAGCGCGGTATCCCAGCGCGGCACCTTCATCAGCGCGACCGCCTTTTCGGTGCCGACGCGGCAGGGCGTGCACTGGCCGCACGATTCGTCCGCGAAAAATCGCATCAGGTTGAGCGCGGCATCGCGCGCACGATCATGCTTGGACAAGATGATCACCGCGGCGGATCCGATGAAGCAGCCGTAAGGCTGCAGCGTATCGAAATCCAGTGGGACGTCCCCGAGCGAGGCGGGGAGGATGCCGCCGGATGCGCCCCCTGGCAGGTACGCATAGAACTCGTGGCCAGGCGCCATGCCGCCGCAAAACTCGTCGATAAGCTCGCGCACGGTGATGCCCGCCGGTGCGAGGTGCACGCCGGGCCGGGCGACGCGTCCCGATACCGAGAACGAGCGCAGGCCTTTCCGGCCATTGCGGCCCTGACCGGCGAACCACGCACCGCCTTTTTCGACAATGTCGCGAATCCAGAAAAGCGTTTCCATGTTGTGCTCGAGCGTGGGTCGCCCGAACAAACCGACCTGCGCGACGTACGGGGGGCGCAGCCGTGGCATGCCGCGCTTGCCCTCGATCGATTCGATCATCGCGGACTCCTCGCCGCAGATGTACGCTCCGGCGCCGCGTCTCAAGTGAATGCGCGGCAGCGCGCACGGCGGGTCGCGCTGCAACGCCGCAAGCTCGCGCTCGAGCAGCGCGCGACAGCCGGCATATTCGTCGCGCAAGTAGACATAGACGTCGTCGATGCCGACGGCCCACGCTGCGATCAGCATGCCCTCTAGAAAACGGTGCGGATCGCGTTCGAGGTAGTAGCGGTCCTTGAACGTTCCCGGCTCGCCTTCGTCGATGTTCACCGCGAGCAGCCGTGGCGCGGGTTCGGCGCGCACGATCTTCCATTTACGCCCGGCCGGGAAGCCGGCGCCCCCCAGTCCGCGCAAGCCCGACGCCTCCAGCGCTGCGACGATGCCGTCGATGCTGTGCTCGCCGCGCACGCACGCCTGCAGCGTTCGGTAGCCGCCCGCGCTGCGATACCCCGCGTAACCGATCGCCTCGGGAAGCGCCGCCTCCAGGTCCTTACTCATGACCGGGTGGGCGATGCGTTCGATGCTCGCGTTGCCGATGGCATTGCGTCCGACGACGGCAGCAGGTGCCTGCTCACAGCGTCCGATGCAGGGCGCCGCAATCACGCGCACGCCCGGCCACTGCGCCTGCACGCACGCGGCGAGCAGGGCCTCGGCGCCCGCCATCTGGCACGACAGCGTCTCGCATACGCGCACCGTGATCGGCGGTGGCGGGGCTTCGCCTTCGGTGACCACGTCGAAGTGGTGATAGAAGGTCGCGACCTCGTAGACCTCGGTGCGCGCGAGACGAAGCTCTTCCGCGAGCGCGAGGATGTGCGCCGCCGACACGCACCCATACCGGTCCTGGATGCGATGCAGGAATTCGATGAGCAGATCGCGGCGGCGCGGGGCGTCGCCGAGAAGCTCTGCGATGTCGCGGCGCGCCTGCGGATCGACGGGGCGTCCTTTCGGATGCGACCGCGCTTTGCGCCGGCCTCCCAGCGCAGAGATATCGACCACCGTCGACGGCCGGGTATCGGCAGGTGTCGCCATCAGTCGAGGAAATCGCCGTATTTTTCGACGTGCGCAGCGAGGTCGAGCGAATGCTGACGCACAAGCCGCTCGGCGAGCTCGGTATCGCGCTTCTCCAGCGCTTCGATGATGCGCATGTGGTCGGCGATCGAGCGCTCGGCGCGGTCGCGCTGGGAAATGGTCATGCGCCGGATCGCGCGCACGTGGATGAACAAATTCTCGATGGTCTTGCCCATGAGATGCGAGCCCGACAGCCGGATGATCGCCTGGTGAAAGGCGATGTTGGCGTCCGAATATTCGTCGATGTGCTCTGCAGGCGTGGCAGTGCGGAACTCGTCGAACATGTGGCGCAGGCTGGCGATGTCGGCGTCGGACGCATTGAGCGTTGCCAGACGCGCGGCCATGCTCTCCAGCGCCGCCCACATCTCGATCATTTCGATGACCTGCTTCTTGGTCTTGCGCACAATGAACACGCCGCGCCGCGGCTCGGTGCGCAGGAATCCTTCCTGCTCAAGCAGCGCCATCGCTTCGCGTATGGGCGTGCGGGAAACGCCAAGCGCCTCGGACAGTTGCCGCTCGTCGACGCGCACTTCCTCTGGCTGGCCATAGATGTCGGCCGCGGTAATGGCACGCTTGATTGCGATGTACGCCTGATCGCGCAAACTGACGTTGCTCCCGATCGGCTCAAGATCGAGGGAAAGCGGGCTAGCGGTGGTCTGGATCATGGTCGACATTAGGTCAGCGGCGACTACGTCACGCAGCCTGCGATACAGGCGCGGCATCCGGCGCCGCGACTTCGGCGGCAGTCGCGGCACGCTGGCGGATCAGCGCGAGAACCACGTCCACGGTCGGGGTGGGGACCCCCGTCAGGCGTCCGAGCTCGCTCACGACGCCGACCAGCTGCTCGACCTCCATCGGCTTTCCGCGCTCGAGATCCTGGAGCATCGACATGCGGTGCGGTCCCATCGCCGCGGCACCTGAAAGGCGGCGCTCGGTGTCGACGCGCATGCGCACACCCAGACTCATGCCGACAGCGCGGGTTTCCTCCATCATCGCCGCACAGATGCCACGCGTTCCAGGATCGCTTGCGATCACATCGATGGTTGCGTGGGTCAGTGCGCTGATCGGGTTGAAGCACACATTTCCGGCTAGTTTGAGCCAGATCTCGTCGCGAATGTCGTCGCGCATCGGCGCGTCCAGCCCTGCGGCCTGCATCAGTTCCTGTAAGGTCCGCAACCGCGCGCTCATGCTTCCATCCGGCTCTCCGATTGGGAACTTGTTGCCGTGTTCATGCCTGATGATCCCAGGCGAGATCAGTTCGGCGGCGGGAAACACCACGCATCCGATCGCGCGCTGGGGGCCGAAGGCGCGCCACTGGACTCCCCCGGGATCGATGCTGTCCAAAGTCGTTCCTGCGAACGGTACCGTGCCGTAGAAATACCAGTACGGCAGGCCGTTAGTCGCTGTCACCAAGGTCGTATTGGGCCCGAGTAGCGGCTTGAGCGAGTTGGCGAGCGGTGGAACGTCGTGCGCCTTGACCGTCAGTATCACGTAGTCCTGGGGAGGAAGCAGCGACGGATCTTCGGTGCACGGTACATGCGCAAGCAGCTCCGCTCCATTGATCTGGAGGCGAAGCCCATGCGCCCGGATGGCCGCCAGATTGGGGCCGCGCGCGACCAGCGACACGTCGACACCCGAACGTGCCAACTGAACGCCGACGTAGCCGCCGATCGCACCAGCGCCGACCACGCATACTTTCACGGATTTCCTTCCATTGCGACGCAGGGGCAAAAAGCTAAACGCGCCTCGGAGGGCGGCTCGCCCACAACCTTCAACCTTCGTTTGGTATTGACTTTGCCTGATATACGAAATACTTTACGCCAAAGTATCACCTCTCGCCAGAAGCATGCGAGGCTGTTCAATGTCGCCGCCCTTCGATGGCATTTCGCAAGGATCGCGCACACTTGATTGTCGCGCGCACGGAAGCAACCCTGTTGTCGCAGCAACCACAAAATGACCCGCGCCCACCGAGGCCGGGGCAAGCTTGGAGGAGATCATGGCCAATGCAATGAACGCAGGCGCAGCAGCGCCCCCCGTGTCGCCCACGAACCGCTGGGCGCAACTCATCATCGGCATCATTTGCATGGTGCTGATTGCCAATCTGCAGTACGGCTGGACACTTTTTGTTACACCCATGGCGCAGAAGCACCAGTGGGATGTCGCCGGGATCCAGGTGGCGTTCAGTATTTTCATCGCCTTGGAGACGTGGTTGACGCCGATCGAAGGGTGGATTGCGGACCGCCTCGGTCCTCATAAGGGCCCTAGGCTGGTCGTCGCCATCGGTGGCCTTTTCGTGGCGCTCGGGTGGGTCGTCAATTCGTACGCCCAATCGCTCTCGATGCTCTACGTCGGCGCCGCGATCTCCGGCGTCGGAGGCGGGGCCGTCTATTCGGTTTGCGTGGGTAACGCGGTGAAATGGTTCGCCGACCGGCGTGGTCTTGCGGTCGGACTGACAGCGGCAGGGTACGGCGCGGGGTCCGCGCTTTCGGTGATCCCGATGCGCATGATGATCGGCTCGTCCGGATACGAGGCGACGTTTTTCTGGTTCGGATTGATCCAAGGCGGTGTAGTGTTCCTCATTGGCTGGCTTCTGCGAGGCCCGCTCCCTGGCGAGGCCAAGGTGGCCGTGACTTCGGCAAAGGTCATGCAGTCGACACGGAGCTTCGCGCCGTCGGAAATGCTGTCCACGCCGACCTTCTGGCTATTGTATTTGATGTTCGTAATGATCTCGGCCAGTGGTTTGATGGCAACTGCGCAGATCGCGCTGGTCGCCAAGGATTACGGCATCTCCAATACCGTCTTATTCCTCGGGGCCTCGACTCTTACCGTGGCGCTGATCGTCGACAATGTGATGAACGGCGTGGCGCGTCCGTTTTTTGGCTGGATCTCGGACAAGATCGGGCGCGAACCCACGATGGCGATCGCCTTCGGAAGCGGCGGCATCGCCTATTGGCTCCTCGGCACGCTCGGCACCAACCCATGGGCCTTCGTGCTGTTCGCCGGACTCATCTTCTTCACGTGGGGCGAGATATTCAGCCTGTTTCCGTCGACCTGCACCGATACTTTCGGGCCGAAGTTCGCGACGGTGAACACGAGCCTGCTCTACACGGCGAAGGGAACCTCCGTCTTCCTCGTTCCACTCGCGAACGTGCTCAAGGATTGGACGGGGAACTGGCACGCCGTCTTCGTTGTCACGGCAATCGCCAACTTTGTCGTCGTCGCGCTCGCGCTGTTCGTCCTGCGTCCGCTGCGCGCGAGACAACAGGCTTCCGGCAATGCGTCGGTGGCCGCGCAGAAGGCCGTCGCCGGGTAAGCTACGATGAGCCGCGGCGCCTCTTCGTAGGAGGCGCCGCGGAACCGCTTTCGGCGTTCATGCAGCGTTGATGCGGCATTGCACGACGAACCAAGCTTTCGGAGAGACATCATGCTCGACCAACCTACCAGAACCACCAAGCCCTCGCCCGGGGCAAGCCCCGCAGAAGACGCGCCGAAAATCGACGGTGGCGCGGTCAATATTCCGTCGCAAGAAACCGACGGCTTTCATCTGGTCATCGATGCGCTCAAGTTGAACGGGATCGACACGATCTTTGGTCTGCCCGGTATTCCCATAACCGATCTCACGCGCAAGTTGCAGGCCGCGGGCATGCGCGTGATCTCTTTCCGCCATGAGCAGAACGCCGGGTATGCCGCTTCGATCGCCGGTTTCATGACGCAGAAGCCGGGCATCTGCCTCACGGTGTCAGCACCGGGCTTCATGAACGGATTGGCGGCGCTCGCCAACGCCACCACGAACTGCTTTCCGATGATCCTCATCAGCGGCTCGAGCGAGCGCGAGATCGTCGACTTGCAGCAGGGCGACTACGAGGAGATGGACCAACTCGCCATTGCGCGGCCGCACGCCAAGGCCGCCTTTCGGGTCCTCCACGCCGAGGACATCGGCGTGGGCGTGGCGCGGGCGATTCGTGCCGCTCTCTCCGGCCGTCCCGGCGGCGTCTATCTCGACCTGCCGGCGAAGCTCTTTCCGCAAACGATGGATGCGGAGGCGGGGCGGCAGTCACTGATCAAGGTCGTAGATCCGGCGCCGCGCCAGATCCCGGCGCCGGATGCCGTGCAGCGCGCGCTCGACTTGCTCCGGAACGCCAAGCGTCCGCTCATCATCCTCGGCAAGGGTGCGGCGTACGCGCAAGCTGATGGGGATATCCGCGCGTTGGTCGAAAAAACCGGCATTCCTTACCTTCCCATGTCGATGGCCAAGGGCCTGTTGCCCGACGCGCACGAGCAATCGGCATCCGCCGCGCGATCGTACGTGCTGCCGGAAGCCGACGTCGTTATGCTGATCGGCGCACGCCTCAACTGGCTGCTTTCGCAAGGCAAGGGCAAGACGTGGGGCGGCGCTTCGCCCAAAGCGTGGGGCGGCCAGAAGTTCGTTCAGATCGACATCTCGCCGCAGGAGGCGGACAGCAACGTCCGCATCGACGCGCCGGTCGTCGGCGACATCGGTTCGTGCGTCTCGGCCATGCTCAAGGCCATAGGATCGAACTGGCCGACGCCGCCGGCCGAGTGGCTCGACGCCATCGGCGAGCGTAAGACCAAGAACGTCGCCAAGATGGGGGAGGCGCTGGCGAAGAATCCATCGCCAATGAATTTCCATAGCGCGCTGAACGTCGTGCGCGACATTGTCAAGGCGAACCCGGATGCCATCCTCGTCAACGAAGGCGCCAACGCGCTCGACTTCACGCGCAGCATCGTGGACATGTACAAGCCGCGCAAGCGACTGGATGTAGGCACATGGGGGGTCATGGGCATCGGCATGGGCTTTTCGGTCGCTGCCGCCGTGGTCAGCGGCGAGCAGGTGATCGCAGTCGAGGGCGACAGCGCCTTCGGTTTTTCAGGCATGGAATGCGAAACGATCTGCCGCTACAACCTGCCGGTCTGTGTCGTGATCATGAACAACAACGGCGTTTACCGCGGCGATGAAGTGAATCCTGCGGGAGGACACGATCCGTCACCCCTGGTGTTCGTGAAGGGCGCGCGTTACGAGAAACTGATGGAGGCCTTCGGTGGCGTGGGTGTCATGGCGTCAACGCCGGCCGAGCTTCGGAAGGCGATGGAAGACGCGATCCGCTCGCGCAAGCCGACCCTGATCAATGCGGTGATCGACGAGAAAGCAGGCACGGAAAGCGGGCGCATCACGAGTCTGAATCCCGCCGCGAAGAAGAAGCCGTAGATGTCGTCTGAGTCGAAGCAGCGTGTTCGGAACAGTCGAATCGGATAGGGGAATGTAATGGGCAAGGCACTGGACGGCATCAAGATTCTCGATTTCACGCACGTTCAATCGGGACCAACCTGCACGCAGCTGCTCGCATGGTTGGGCGCAGATGTGATCAAGGTGGAGCGCGCCGGCGAGGGTGACATCACGCGCGGCCAGCTGCGTGACATCCCCGACGTCGACAGCCTCTATTTCACCATGCTCAACCACAACAAGCGCTCGATCACGGTCGACGCAAAGAACCCACAGGGCAAGGAAGTGCTCGAAGCACTGGTCAAGCACTGCGACGTGCTGGTCGAGAACTTCGCGCCTGGCGCCCTCGATCGCATGGGGCTGACCTGGGAACACATCCAGTCTGTCAATCCGCGCATGATCGTGGCTTCGGTCAAGGGCTTCGGTCCGGGACCCTACGAGGACTGCAAGGTGTACGAGAACGTCGCCCAATGCGCGGGCGGCTCCGCTTCGACCACAGGTTTCGATGACGGCCCGCCGCTTGTCACTGGCGCGCAGATCGGCGACTCGGGAACGGGACTGCACCTCGCGCTGGGCATCGTGGCCGCGCTCTATCAGCGCAATACCAGCGGACGTGGACAACGCGTGCTCGCGGCGATGCAGGACGGGGTGCTCAACCTGTGCCGCGTTAAATTGCGCGACCAGCAGCGCCTCGATCGCACGCATCTGATGGAGGAGTATCCACAGTATCCCCATGGCAAGTTCCTCGAAGCCGTGCCGCGCGCGGGCAACGCATCGGGAGGTGGACAACCCGGGTGGATCCTGAAATGCAAAGGTTGGGAGACCGACCCGAATGCCTACATCTACTTCATCACACAAGCCCCGGTGTGGAAGGATATCTGTGAGGTAATAGGACATCCGGAGTGGCTCACCGATTCGCGATACGCCACGCCCAAGGCACGATTGCCGCACCTCATGGAGATCTTCGGCGAGATCGAAAAGTGGACCAAGACCAAGACCAAATTCGAAGCGATGGACATCCTCAACAAGCGCGACATTCCGTGCGGCCCGATCCTCTCCATGAAGGAGATCGCCGAGGAACCGTCGTTGCGCAAGACAGGCACTGTCGTCGAGGTCGACCATCCGAAACGCGGCAAGTATCTGTCGGTCGGCAACCCGATCAAGATGTCGGACAGCTTAACCGAGGTAAAGCGTTCGCCGCTGCTCGGCGAGCACACCGACGAAGTGCTCGCCGAACTAGGCTATACCAAGGAAAAGGTGGCCGCCCTGCGCGCCGCCAAGGTTATCTGACTGCCGGCCGCACGTACCGCAACAATGCACCCGCGCCCGCGGGTGGGATCTCCAAGGACCGACGAATGGCGAACAATAAAACCGAAGTACGCCGCATTCTGGACAAGGTGAAGTCGGAAGGTCGAACGTCGCTGACCGCGCCCGAAGGCAAGCTCGTGTGCGATGCGTACGGCATCGCGGTGCCCAAGGAAGGCGTCGCAACGACCGCCGCCGAGACAGCAAAGCTCGCCACCAGCATCGGCTTTCCGGTCGTGCTCAAGATCGTATCGCCTGAAATACTGCACAAGACCGAGGCCGGCGGCGTCCTGGTCGGCGTCAAGAGCGCCGAAGACGCGCAACGCGGCTACGACACGATCATGGCCAACGCCAAGAAGTACGATGCAAAGGCCAAGCTGCTCGGCGTTCAGGTGCAGCAGATGCTGCAGGGCGGACAGGAAGTCATCATCGGCGCGGTCACCGACCCGTCGTTCGGGAAGCTGGTTGCATTCGGCCTGGGCGGCGTGCTCGTCGAAGTGCTCAAGGACATCACCTTTCGCCTGGCACCGGCGTCGAAGGACGACGCCTTGTCGATGCTCGACGGCATCGCCGCGGCGGATATCCTCAAGGGCGTGCGCGGCGCTGATCCGGTCGATCGCAATGCGCTCGCCGGCATGATCCAGAACGTGTCGCAGCTGATCGCGGACTTTCCGGAAATCAGCGAGATGGATCTCAACCCCGTGTTCGCGACCAAGCAGGGCGCGATCGCCGCGGACGTGCGCATCGTCGTCGATTTCGCACCGGCGCCCGCGCGCTTCCGGCCAGCCCACGACGACATCGTGCGCGACATGAACCGGATCATGAAGCCCGACGCCGTCGCCGTGATCGGCGCGTCGAGCGAAGAAGGCAAGATCGGCAATTCGGTGATGAAGAACCTCATCAACGGCGGCTACAAGGGCGAGATCTATCCGATCAACCCCTCGGCATCCGAGATCATGGGGCGCAAGGCGTACAAGAGCGTCAAGGACGTTCCAGGCAAGATCGACGTCGCCGTGTTCGCGATTCCCGCCAAGTTCGTCGCCGCCGCGCTGATCGAGGTCGGCGAGAAAAAAATCCCCGGCGCGGTCCTGATTCCGTCGGGATTCGCCGAGACGGGCAACGTCGAGGGCCAGAAGGAGATCCAGGACATCGGGCGCAAGTACGGTGTGCGCCTCATGGGCCCCAACATCTATGGCTTCTATTACACGTGGAAGAATCTTTGCGCGACGTTCTGCACCGCGTATGACGTAAAAGGCCACGCCGCGCTGTCATCGCAGTCGGGCGGCATCGGCATGGCGATTATCGGTTTCTCGCGCTCGGCCAAAATGGGCGTGTCGGCGATCGTGGGCCTGGGCAACAAGTCCGACATCGACGAGGATGACCTGCTGACGTTCTTCGAGCAGGACGACAACACGACGATCATCGCGCAGCATTGCGAAGATCTGAAGGATGGCCGCGCCTTTGCCGAAGTGGCGAAGCGCGTGTCCAAGAAGAAGCCGATCGTCATGCTCAAGGCCGGGCGCACCAGCATGGGCGCCCGCGCCGCAAGCTCGCACACCGGCGCGCTCGCCGGCAACGACAGGATCTATGAGGACGTGCTCAGGCAATCGGGCGTGATCCGCGCGCGAAGCTTGCGCGACCTGCTCGAGTTCGCGAGGGCCATTCCGATCCTGCCCACGCCCAAGGGCGAGAACGTTCTCATCATCACCGGCGCCGGCGGCTCCGGCGTTCTGCTGTCCGACGCCTGCGTCGACAACGGCCTTTCGCTGATGGCGATGCCGCCCGACCTCGACGCGGCGTTTCGCAAGTTCATTCCACCGTTCGGCGCGGCCGGCAACCCGGTGGACATCACCGGCGGCGAGCCCCCGAAGACCTACCAGAACACCGTGAAGCTCGGCCTCGAGGACCCGCGCATCCACGCGCTCATCCTGGGCTACTGGCATACCATCGTCACGCCGCCGATGGTTTTCGCGCAGAAAATGGTCGAAGTGATCGACGAAATGCGAGCCAAGGGCATCCAGAAGCCCGTCGTGGTATCGCTCGCGGGCGACGTCCAGGTGGAAGAGGCGGCGGAGCATCTGTTCGCGCACGGCATCCCCGCGTATCCGTACACGACCGAAACGCCGGTCGCGGTGCTTGGCGCGAAGTACAAGTGGGCGCGCGGTGCCGGGCTGATCTGACCGCCACGTAACGCGTCGCGCGCGGCCGGGCCGGCTTGCGCCCGGCGAAGACCTGAGCGAACATGCCGTCGCCCGCCTTGCGAGCGACGGCATTCGCCTCGGCTTCTCACCCAGACCCAGACCAATGAACGCGAACCTAGGCGCCTTGCTGCGCGATCATTCTCTGGAGCGCGCCGACGCACCCTGCATTCTCATTCCGGACGGCCCGGTGATCCGCTACGAGGAGCTCGATGCGACCGCGGCGCGCATCGCGGCAGCGCTGGCCAACGCGGGGTGTGAGCTGGGTGATCGCGTCGCGGTGCAGGTCGACAAGTGCTGGGAAGCGCTCGCGCTCTATCTCGCCTGCCTGCGCGGCGGCTTCGTCTATCTCCCTCTCAACACCGGCTACCAGAAAAGCGAGCTGCGCTATTTTTTCGACGATGCCGAGCCGCGCGTGATCGTCGGGCGACCCCAATCGCAGGCAGCCCTGGCCGCGTTGCGGCCGCAGGCGACCGTGCTGACGCTGGCTCCCGGCGAGGGCACGCTACTCGAAGCGGCGCGCACCCACGACGACGGTTTCGAGCCGGTGCAGCGCGCCCCCGACGATCTCGCGTCGATCCTCTACACCTCGGGCACCACCGGGCGCGCCAAGGGCGCCATGCTGACGCATCGAAACCTCGCCAGTAACGCGCTGACGCTGGTGAATCAGTGGGGCTTCACCCACGATGATGTCCTGCTGCACGCGCTGCCTCTCTACCACGTGCACGGCCTGTTCGTGGCGTGCCATTGCGCGCTGCTCGCCGGCGCGCGCTTGCTGTGGCATGCGAGATTCGACGCCGCGAAGACGCTGGAATCGCTGCCGCATGCCACGGTGATGATGGGCGTGCCGACCTTCTACTCGCGGCTGCTCTCCGATCCGCGCTTCGATACGAATGTGTGCACGAACATGCGCCTTTTCATCTCCGGCTCCGCGCCCTTGCTGCCCGAGACGTTCAACGAGTTCGAGCGGCGGACCGGACAGCGCATTCTCGAGCGCTACGGAATGACCGAGACCGGGATGAACACGTCGAATCCGCTGAATGGCGAGCGCCGGTGCGGCAGCGTCGGGCGGCCGCTGCCGGGCGTGACCGTACGTGTCGTCGACGCGGCGGGCGCCGCGTGTGCAGCCGGAGAGGTCGGCACCATCGAAATCAAGGGGCCGAACGTGTTCGGCGGCTACTGGCGCATGCCCGAGAAAACACAAACCGAATTCACTCACGACGGATTCTTCCGCACCGGCGACATGGGCGAGCTCGCGCCCGATGGCTACCTCAAGATCGTCGGCCGTGCCAAGGACCTCATTATCACCGGCGGACTCAATGTGTATCCCAAGGAGATCGAGGAACGCATCGACGCGCTGCCCGGTGTGATCGAATCGGCGGTGATCGGCATACCGGATGCGGACTTCGGCGAGGCCGTGACCGCGGTGGTGGTGGCGAACGGCCTGGACGCACCGACCGAGGCTGCCATCATCGCCGCGCTCAAAGCGGAGATCGCCTCGTTCAAGGTACCCAAGCACGTGCACTTCGTCGACGACCTTCCTCGCAACGCGATGGGCAAGGTCGAGAAGAATTCGCTGCGCAAGCGCTACGGCGCCGCTTGACGATCAGCCGGTGATCGCCTTCCACGCGAAAAAGCTAGCCACCGCGTAGAGCAGGCATGCGAATGCGCGCCGCAGCCGCGGCACCGGCCAGCGATGCGCGAAGCGCGCGCCGATCGGTGCGACGACGATGCTCGACGCGACGATTGCCAGCAGCGCCGGAAGGTAGATGAAGCCCACCGTATATTCGGGCAAATCCGCCTGACGCAGGCCGGCAATGATGAAGCCGACGGTTCCGGCGGTGGCGATGGGCATGCCGAGCGCAGCCGACGTCCCGACTGCATTGCGTATGCGCACGTTGCATGCGGTCATGAAGGGCACTGCGAGAAAAGCGCCGCCGGCACCGACCATGCTCGCCACCGCGCCGATGAAGCTTCCGACCACGAACATTCCCGGGGTACCGGGCAGTTCGCGCGTCGGCCTGGGTTTGCGATCGGACAGCATGGTCGTGGCGATGAATCCGGCGAACACGGCGAACATGCCCGACAGCAGTCCCGCCCGCATGCCGCTCACGATCTGCGGGCCGACCAGCGAGCCGAACATCATGCCGGGCGCGAGCTTCCACACGATCGGCCACACGACGGCTTGGTGCGCGTGATGCGCGCGAACGCTGGACACCGAGGTGAAGACGATGGTGGCCATCGAGGTGGCGATCGCCATGTGCAGAATCTGGTCCTGCGGAAAATGCTCGCGGGTGAAAATGAGCACCAGCAACGGAACAATGGTCATGCCACCGCCTACGCCGAGCAGCCCCGCCAGAAAACCGACGACGCAGCCGATGGCGACGAATGCAGGGAACAGCCACCATTCCACGGCGGCCGTCCTCAGCCGCGACGCGCCGCGAGACGCGCTTTATGCGGCGCGCGCACGCGCAAGCTTGGTGGTGATGAATTTCCAGTCGTGCGTTTCGACCGGCGTGATCGAAAGCCGATTGCCGCGCTGGAGCAGGCGCAACGACGCGAGCTCGGGCGTCGCGCGCAATTCCGCCAGCGGGATCAGGCGCATTTTCTCGACCAGCGTGACCTCGACATTGAACCAGCGCGGCGCATCGCGCGTCGCTTTGGCGTCGAAATATTTGCTCTTGCGGTCGAACTGGGTTGCATCCGGATACGCCGAGCGACTCACCCGCACGATGCCCGCGATGCCGGGCTCGGGACAGCTCGAGTGATAGAAAAAGGCCAGATCGCCGACCTGCATCTCGTCGCGCATGAAGTTGCGCGCCTGGTAGTTGCGAACACCGTACCAGGCCACGGTCTTTTTCGGCATCGCCGCCAGATCATCGATCGAGACGTCGTCGGGCTCGGATTTCATCAGCCAGTGGCGCATGGCGCATTCCAGGAGATGCGGAAAAAAAACGGCGCCACTGTCGCAGCGCCGCGTTACAAGATGTCCCCCGCCTGTGCCGTACCAACCGTGGTCTTGAACCTGAGTTCAAGAGGGTCGCCTGCCAGGGCCATCAGGCGCTTCCCGCGTAGGGAACGCACACAGGCCCGATCAAGGCGCGGCAACCTCGCTATCGTAGCATTGGTTCAAAGAACGTAAGGCCAGTTCGAACACTGCAGGGAACAATCGGCGCAGTCGGCGCGCTCGCCCGCTACATCAATTTGTCCTGCTCTGCCATCGCACGATCGATGGCCGACTGCATGGCTGAAATTCTACGCTTTGTGCCGCTGCTGTCAAAGCTCTCCTTCGCACCGCCTTTCGCGCTCAGCAACTCGTGCGCGATGTTGAGCGCCGCCATCACGGCGATGCGCTCGGTGCCGGCGATCTTGCCGGCCTCGCGGATCTCGCGCATGCGGCGATCGAGATACTGCACTGCCTGCATGAGCTCTGCCCGCTCCGATTCCTTGCAGGCGACGCGGTACTCGCGACCCAGGATGGAAACATCGAGCATGGTTGATGGATCGTCCATGGAGTGGCTGTTGCGGGCTATTGCGGAAGGCGCTGCAGCAACACGTCGAGGCGCGACGTCGCCGCGGCCATTTTGTCCGACAGCTGGCGGCTTTGCTCGTGCGCACGCGACAGCTCGCGCGTGAGCGAGGCATTCTCGGCGCGCAGGCGATGATATTCGGCGAGCAGCGCCGCCAGCTTCTGCTCGAGTCCCGCCAGTTCGGAATCCATCATCGACTATAGGCGGAAGATTTCGGCGCCGTCAACCTGACGCGAGAGGCTCGTAGCGAACTTCGAGAATCTCGAGCTCCTCGACGCCTCCCGGCGTCTTTAGCGTCACTACATCTCCCTCGCGAGACTTGATGAGCGCGCGCGCCATCGGCGACATCCAGCTGATGTAGCCGCGCTCGGTGTCGATTTCATCGATGCCGACGATGCTGACGGTTCGTTGCTTGCCTGCCCGGTCGCGCACGGTGACCGTCGCGCCGAAAAACACGCGATCGGCATCGTCGTCGTCGCGGCGCACCATCGGATCGACGACCT
>DASXBS010000043.1:0-8859 GCA_036491555.1 Casimicrobiaceae bacterium | reverse complement strand
CGTGTGATCTGAGGTAGGCTCCGAGCGCGCCCGCAACTGACGACAGCAGCACGTCGTTGACCGAGCAGTCGAGCGCGCGACCGATCGCCTTGATGTCGGGCAGCGGTAGACGCTCGGCCCACGCGGCGCGCTTGACGACACCGGGCTTGCCCTTGAATCGTGTCGGCGAATCCTCCTTCATCAGCAGCAGCTTCGCGATTTCCGCGGTCAGCGCACTGCCCTCGCCCGCGAGCGCTACGGCCTTGGCAGGGTCGTTCCACAGCGCGGCACCCTTGTCGACGATCAACGCGCCGGTTCGAACCGCGAACTTGATCGTGTCGGCGAAAGGCTCGATCAGCGCCGCCAATGGATCGTCGGGGTCGCGCGGCGGCTCTGGATCGGGTGGTGACGCGGGGCCTGGCAGCTTACCTTCGCGATCGGCATCGGTCATCGACAGCATCACCTGAATCAGCGCGATGCCATCGGCGTAGCAGTGGTGGATGCGTATGATGACCGCGCTGCCTCGACCATAGCGCTCGACCAGATCGAAGCGCCACAAGGGGCGTCGTTGATCGAGCGATTCGCTCATGAGCCCGCCTACCGTGGCTTCGAGCTCCACCTTCCCGGCATGTGCCGGCAACGCCGAGCGCACGACGTGCGCCGCGAGATCGAAGGAAGCATCGGTCTGCCAGTACGCGCCCGCCTGCGTGAGCACCGGCCGCTGCCGAAACCGCGGGAAGCGCAGGAAACGCTCCGAGACGGTGGCTTTAAGGCGCGACAAGCGGATGCGCTCGCTGAAGATGAGCACGCCACAGATCATCATGAGATTGCTGGGGCGGTCCATCCGCAACCACGCGGTATCCACGCTTGACATGCGCTCGCGCTTGCGGTCGGCTCCTGGTGCCATCGATCGTCCTGTTGGTCCGCATCGCGCCGCGGAGCGCGATTGCTCTGCGTTTGCGAGTCGCGCTAAAGTAGCACACACGCTGTGGCTTTCGAAACGCGCCACGTCACGTCAAGGAGACACCATGGCCACCGCGCCGAAAGACCTCAAGGCAAAATTCGAAGCAGCAGCAGCCGCCGCCAAGCAGACCCGCAAAAAGCCGGACAATACGACACTGCTCAAGCTCTACTCGTATTACAAGCAGGCGACCGAAGGCGACGTCAAGGGCGAGCGGCCGGGCGGATTCGATTTCGTCGGCGCCGCGAAATACGATGCGTGGGCCAAGCTCAAGGGATCGAGCAAGGACGAGGCCATGCAAAACTACGTCAAGCAGGTCGAGAAGCTCAACCGCGAATGAAAGCTAGATCCGTCGCGCGCGGGTCTCGTCCACTAACTGCGCGCGATTAGCTCAGATCGTCAGCTTGCGCAGGGTCTCGGGATTCTTGATCACTGTCGTCTGCCGGCCGCGCGGTGCACCGTAGAGTCCCGCCGGAGGATAGGTCTCGAAGCGCTGAAGCACCGCTGCATCGGTACAGCGCTTGTCGAACACGACACCCACTTGGTCGACGCTGCTGCCGCCTAAACTGAAGCACCGCTGTCCGAGCTTGGCATTGAGCGGCGCAAGCACACCTGCCTGCACTAGGTCCGCGGCCGCACCCGTGCCTGCGAGCTGCAGCTCGTACGAATCCGCGATCCCGGCGGCGCCCGGCGCCACCGAGATGACGTCGGGCAAACCGATCAGCTCGCGCGCGAAATTTTCGGCGGCGGTCGGGGGCAGCCCCCGAACGGTGAGCGTCACATTCCTGCCACTGACGCTCACGTGCTGCAGGAAGAATTCACGCGAAAATTCCTCGGCGATGCGCGCGCCGATCGCCTTGATTGCCTCTTCCTCGGTCGCCCAGCTGCCGAGGCCCTTGGGCAGCGTGGTGTTGTAATAGATTTCCTCGCCGGTCGCGCGATCGACGCACTTGATCGTCCACGAAGTGAGCGTGTACTTGCTCACGATGAGCCCCGAGGCCTCGAGGCGCACCGACAGCTTCTTGATCTTCGCCTCGCCGAGTATCACGATGTCCGGAACATTCCCGGGATCAGCGCCGCCGTCCGACCACGTGCGAAAGCCGAAGGACTTGATGCGTTCCTTCAAAATGTTTTCGGCGATCGGCGAGGGCTGCGCCGGCGTATCCGGGAGGTCGGCGTCGCGCATCCCGATGCGCACTGAAACCTTGGGGTCGCCGTTGGCGCGGATCAGATCGACGCGCTCGTCGCGCGACATCTGATTGAGCGACTTCTGCACTGCCTTGACATTGACCACGGCCTGCGTGGTCATCGACATCAGGCCGTCCTTGCCGGCGCGCGGCTCGCCTTCGCGCACGACCGTGGTCACGAAGCCCCCGCTTTTCGACAGCAGCCGGTCGCGCACCCAGTCGTAGTTGCTCGCCAGCGACTTCGGATCAACCAGCATCGCCACCGCCTTCGCGACGAGCTGGCTCTTCGAGTCCGCGCGCAAATCGTTTTGCAGCAGCGCCCTGTCGCTCTGGTAACGGGGATCGCTCGGGTCGACCAGACCGACCGCGGAAATGAGCACCGCGCCCGGATCACGCTGCGTGGGCACGCTCGCTGCGGGCGCGGCAGCTGTCGGTGCGGCAGCGACGTTCGACGCCGACGGTGCGGTCGCCGACTTCGGAGCTTCCGCTGCGGATCGCTGCGTGGCGTACCATCCGCCGATGCCGAGCGCGATGACCGCTACACCGACGATGGCTGCGATCGCCGGTAGCCGCGACTTGCCGTTGCGAGCGGATGTTACGGCAGGCGGCGTGGCGTCCGGCGGCGGGGGCGGCGCAGCGTCCGGCGGCGAGGGCGGCGCGGTCACGGTTCCCGACTGCGGAATTCGCGCCGCCGGTGGCACCGGGACAGCTGCCTGCGCTGGCGCACTCGCCACGGGCATCGGCGGCGCCGAGATCAACGTGGCATCGGCCGACGTCGCCTCGATGCCGGGCACCGGCACCGATTCGCGCGCCGCCGCGCTGCGGATTGCGACCGCGAACTCGCGCGCGCTCTGGAAGCGGTCATCGGCGCGCTTGGCCAGCGCCTTTTTCATGACTGCGTCCATCGCGGGCAACACCTGAACGTTCAGCGTCGACGGCGGCAGCGGATCCTCCTTGAGAACCTTTTGCATGGTCGTCGTCGCCGAGCCCGCGAACGGACGCTCGCCGGTGAGGAACTGATACAGGATGACTCCGGCAGAGAAGATGTCCGAGCGGCCGTCGACCGGCAAGCCCATGATCTGCTCGGGCGACATGTAGCTCGGCGTTCCCAGCACCGTGCCCACCTGCGTGAGGCTCGACGATTCGATGTGCGCGATGCCGAAATCGGCGACCTTTACCGTGCCGTCGTTGAGCATGTAGACGTTGGCGGGCTTGATGTCGCGGTGGATGACGCCCTGGCGATGCGAGTAGTCGAGCGCGTCGAGCATCTGCGACATGATGCGCACAATGTCGGGCATGGCGAAGCGCTCGTTGCTCTCGAAGTATTCCTTGAGCTCGCGGCCCTTGACGAACTCCATGGCGATGAACCAAACGCCGCCGTCCTCGCCGAAATCGTAGATCGAGACGATGTTGGGGTGACTCAACCGCCCCGCCGCCTGCGCTTCGCGGCGAAAACGCGCGATCACAGTTGCCGATTCATCGCCGATCAGCTGGTCGGAGCGAATCGTCTTGATCGCGACCACGCGCTTGATCATCGGGTCGTAGCCTTCGTAGACCACGCCCATCGCGCCGCGACCGATCTCGCGCCGCAGCTCGTACTTGCCGAGTGTGCCTTTGTCCGCCATGGCCGCCCCTGACCCCGAAGCGACGACGCCGGCGCGAGCGCCGGCGTCGCCTCCGGGGTTTCAACGCATCACTTGTACTTGTTGTCGATTTCCCAGACGGACTTCTGCACCAGCCGCTGCACCATCGTATCCAGCGACACGCCGCCCTGCTGCGCCTGCGACACGCCGAGCACCGACGCGGACTTGGCACCGAGTTCCATCTTCTCCTCGGTATAGCCTTGCGCGACCTGCTCGGTGGACTCGGCGTCGATGATCTTGTAGCGCATGCCGATGATCCAGACGCCGCTGGATTCGCTGGTGTGCACCGAGCTGATGCCGGCACCCGCGACGGTCCCGGCCTGCGCGGCGCCGCGCGACCCGCCGAACACGCCGAGCAGTCCCGCCATCTGGCCGATCGCGTTACCGTCGAATCCCTGCTGCGCAGCGGCGACCTGCTCAGCCTTGAGGATGTCGAACTTCACGATGTACTTGGTGCTCTTGAGCTTGCCCATGCGCAGAAACTTGCGCGCGGCGTCAGGGTCGCCGAGGTTGTACGCCAGCTCGAATTCGTGCTGGATGGGACCGAGGTTGGAACGCTCGAGCACCGGGAAATTGGCCTTGGAAAGCTCGAGTTCGCCGAAGTCGGCAATATTGTTGGCGGTGTATTTCTGGAGGAAGGTCGCGTTGTTGCTCTTCATCTCGCCGGGGATGACGACCAGCGCGGGGCCTTTCTTGTTGACGTTGGTGTAGGTGACGTCCTGGTAGAGCGCCTGGTCGGCCGATGCGTTGGCTTTCTGCGACGTCTCGCTGCCGGCGGTCGGCGACGGGTTCCCGAATTTGGGCTGCGCCGCGGCGTTCCCCGCGATCAATGCGATGCCGAGCGCGAAGGCCAGCACGGGTATCGATTGGTGACTGTGCATGTTCGGTTCTCCTGTCAATCCACGATATTCACATCGAGCATGTCAAGGCTTCGCAGGCGGCCTCACGCCCGAACCCATTCCGGCGTTGGCGCAATAGTCGGCGTAGAGCTGCGAGACCACCTCGTCAGCCTGCTCGTTGACGAGCACCAGCGCCATGTGCTGCACATCGGCGCCCGAATAAGAGCTCGAATGCGCGTGCGATTCCGCGACCACGCGACCGTTGGCGCCGTAGAGCGTGAAGTCCATGTTCACCGAGACCTGGTTCACCGCCATCAGCGGATTCATGCCCGCCTGCGCGCTGATCAGTCCGCGCAGCACGAAGCTCGCACCGAGTTTTTTCGACGCGGCCAGTGCGGCATCCGGGTCGTTGCGGAAGTAGGCTTCGATCTCTGCCTGCGCGATCTGGCGGCGAATCTCTTCGGGCGTGTAGGTGCGCAGGCCGAGCGCGCGAAGGCGATTGTTGATCGCCTGGAAATGCTGGCCGTAATTCTGCTGCTGCGCGGCGATGTAGCCGTTCGACTGGCGCTCGCCGATTACAACCATGATCTTCCTATCCTTGATGTTCGCGCGGCAGGGGGTCGACAGGTTGACCGCGATGCGATCCTGGCGCGCCTGCTCCTCGAGACGATCGCTGTCGTCGGGCTGCGAAAACTTGAAACCCTGCCCGTGCGCGGTCGCGAAGGGCATCGCAAGCAGGAGCGTAAGCAGGAGCGATGTCACGCGCATGCTGGGCAAGAACCCCGGCGTCGGCCGTCTGAACATGAATACGGCAGGGTAGCCCAACGCATGCCGGAAATCCATATGGAATATTCGACATGCCCCAACGCCGACGCGACGTGCGCGACGACTTGTGGCCGACAGCGGAGCCGCTGCGAAGACGTTCTTACTTGAGTGCCGCCTTGGCGAGCTTGCCGGCGGTCTTCACGGTCTTACGGGCAGTCTTGGTCGCCTTGGAAACCGTCTTGGCCGCGGTCCCGCTGGCAGACGACACCGTGCGCGCAGCGGCGCGCTTGGCGCTATTCGCCATGCGCTTCACCGGAGACGTGCGCGGGCGCTTGATGCCCTGTGCCTTGAGCAGCGCATTGACCGCCTCCGAAAGCTCGTTGACGCGCTCGGTGAGGCGCTCGACATCCGACGACGTATAGACGCCCAGCTGACCGAGCGCGCGCGCGACGCGTTCCTGAAAAACCTGCTCGAGCTTGTCCCAGGTTCCACCGGCCATCGCGTGCATCTCCTTTGCCTTGGAGGTCGCAGCATCGCGCGCCGCTTCGGCGGTCGAGGCAGCGGCCTGGCGCGTCTTGGCCTCGAGCGCCGAGCCCTGCCTGACCAGCGTCTCGAACACCTGCTTGCCCCCGCTCTGTGCCTTCGCGAAGGCGCCGAGCCCGGCAAGCCAGATCTGATGCGATGACTTCAGCACGGACTGCGACAGGCTGTCGCCTTGCGCGGACTTTTCCGAAGCGAGACCCGCCTTGGCTTTCTTGAGCATGCGTTTCCTCCCGCGTGGCACGTACACCATACGCCGAGTGCCGATTGTAAGCGATGAAAACGCGATCATACCGGGCGCGGCAGCGCGAAGGGACGATGCGCGCGCCACGCGCCTATAATGCAGGCGCCGCGTCCGGCGTCACGGGCGTCACGGAAGCGATGGCGCGACGGCGCACGGAAGCTCTCGCGATCGACGCGCCGCGAGTACCCTGAGGAGGAATCGCGATGGCCTATTTCGTCACCGGTGCGACCGGCTTTATCGGTCGCTTCCTGGTCGAGAACCTGCTCGAGCGCGGCGAGTCGGTGTTCGCGCTGGTGCGCAAGGGTTCGCAGAAAAAGCTCGCCAACCTGCGCGAGACGCTGGGCGTCGACGACAAGCGCCTGATCGGCGTGATAGGCGACCTTTCCAAGCCGCGCCTAGGCATGTCCGACGCCGAAATCAAGCAACTCAGGGGCAAGGTCGATCATTTCTTTCACCTCGCCGCCGTCTACGATCTCAAGGCCAGTGCCGAAATGCAGGAGCGCGCCAACGTCGAAGGCACTCGCCATGCGATCGAGCTCGCCGAAGCGCTCAAGGCGGGATGCTTTCACCACGTCAGCTCGATCGCAGCTGCCGGGCTCTACGACGGCGTGTTTCGCGAAGACATGTTCGAGGAGGCCGAGGATCTCGATCACCCGTATTTCAAGACCAAGCATGTCTCCGAAGGGATCGTGCGCGACGAATACAAGCGGCCGTGGCGCATCTACAGGCCCGGCTTCGTCGTAGGGCATTCCAAGACGGGCTACATCGACAAGATCGACGGTCCCTACTATTTCTTCAAACTGATCCAGCGCATGCGAGCCATGCTTCCGCCGTGGGTTCCGACGATCGGCATCGAAGGCGGGCGGATCAACATCGTCCCGGTCGATTTCGTCGCCGACGCGCTCGACCACCTTGCGCACAAGAAGGGGCTCGATGGGAAGTGCTTCCACCTGACCGATCCTGCTCCGCACCGCATCGGCGAGGTGCTGAACATTTTCGCCAAGGCGGCGCACGCGCCGCAGATGACCATGCGCGTGAACGCGCGCATGTTCGGCTTCATCCCGGCGCCGATCCTTTACGGAATCGGCTCGCTCTCGCCGGTCAAGCGCATGGTGCGCGCGGTGCTCAAGGACCTCGGCATTCCCCAGGATGCGTTTTCATTCATCAACTGGCCGACGCGCTATGACAACCGGGAAGCGACCAAGGCGCTCAAGGGCTCCGGCATCACGGTTCCCGAGCTGCCTGACTACGCGCCACGGCTGTGGGACTACTGGGAACGCAACCTCGATCCGGACCTGTTCATCGACCGCAGCCTGGCGGGACGCGTTCGCGACAAGGTGGTAGTGATCACCGGGGCATCGTCCGGAATCGGCAAGGCCACCGCGCTCAAGCTCGCCTCGGCGGGCGCCAAGGTGATGATCATCGCGCGCGGAGAGGAGAAGCTGCTCGAGACAAAAAAAGAAATCGACGCCGCCGGCGGCAAGACCTGGATCTACACCTGCGATGTTTCCGACACGCCATCCTGCGATGCGCTGGTGAAGCGCGTCCTCGTCGAACATGGCGCGTGTCATTACCTCGTCAACAACGCGGGCCGCTCGATTCGCCGCGGGATCATCAACTCGCTCGACCGCTTCCATGATTTCGAGCGCACCATGCAGCTCAATTACTTCGGTGCGCTGCGGTTGATCATGGGCTTCCTGCCGAACATGATCGAGCACAAGCACGGACACATCATCAACATCTCGTCGATCGGCGTGCTCAGCAACGCGCCGCGTTTCTCCGCGTACGTCGCGTCGAAATCCGCGCTCGACTCGTTCTCCGCGTGCGCGGCGTCGGAATTTGTCGACAAGGGCGTTCACTTCACCACGATCAACATGCCTCTGGTGCGCACGCCGATGATCGCGCCGACCAAGATGTACGAGAACGTACCGACGCTGTCGCCCGAACAGGCGGCCGACCTCGTGGTCGAGGCGATCGTCTACCGCCCGGTTCGGATCGCCACCCGGCTCGGGATTTTTGGCGCCGTAGCGCATGCGATCGCACCGAAGCTCACGCAGATTCTGCTCAACACCGCGTTCCAAATGTTTCCGGACTCCAGCGCGGCCGCCGGCAAGAAGGACGCCGCGCCGCAGCCGTTGTCACCCGAGCAGATGGCTTTCGCGCAGCTGACGCAGGGGATTCACTGGTAGTTCGCTGAGGCTTCCGCTTTCCGCAGGGCCGATACGTCGAGGAAGGGCGCGCCTTCACTGGTGAATCGCGCGCGCGTGCCGTACATTAGTCGTCCTGCGGTTGTGCCTTTGGGGGGCGTTGAAGTGCACGGCCAATCGGCGGTCACGACCTATCTATTCACCGACATAGAGGGGAGCACTCGGCTCTGGGAGCAGCAGCCCGAGCGCATGCGCTTGGCGCTCGCTCGGCACGACGCGTTGACGCGAAAAGCCGTGACGACCCATCGGGGCACGGTGGTGAAATCGACCGGCGACGGCTTTCACGCGGTGTTTGACGATCCGCTAGACGCGCTCAATGCCGCGGTCATGCTGCAACTCGAACTTGCGGAGAATGTCGAGGACGGCGCCGTTTCCCTGCAAGTACGCAGCGGCCTGCATGCCGGCGTCGACGAGTGCCGCGACGACGATTTCTTCGGCCCGGTGGTTAACCGCGCCGCGCGAATCATGTCCGCCGCACATGGCGGCCAGATCCT
>DASXBS010000042.1:0-14560 GCA_036491555.1 Casimicrobiaceae bacterium | reverse complement strand
CGTTCATGGCGCGCGGCGCGGGCATGTGGTCGTCGTTTTTCCAGGTCCCGTAATCCTGGTGCCACTGCCACAAGTCGCCGTCGAACGCCATCTTGCCGTTGATCTTGAACTGATGCATGTACACCGGTTCGCCGAAAAGCTGCATCACCGGCAGCACCATGCGCGGATGGCGGGCGAGGCGCGCAAACGGCGCGCTGTAGAGGTGCGCCGCGAAGTTGGTGCGCACGACGTCGCCATTCTTTTCACGCACGTTCTCCGGGCGACGCTGGGCGTACAGCGCCGGCACCTCATCGGTGAGCGCTCGGATTTCGTCTGGGTTGAACAGCGATGGAAAGAACAGGTAGCCGTCGCGCTCGAACTGCTCGATCTGTGCAGAGTTGAGTTTCATGGTCGCCTCCTGGGGCCCTGGGGTCACACTCCGCCCATCCGCATTTTACGCCAGCGCGAACGGCACAGGCCGTGAGTGGCGCGGCGAGCCGGAAGCATGCGAAACTGGTGCAATCCACCGTTTCCGGACCCTCCGGGGTGCACGATGCGCACACAGAGTCGAATGAGCCGGTCGTGATCACAAGGCGAGGACCCGCACAGGCATGGGGCGAGGCCGTCGGGGTCGCATTGGCGGCGACGCTCGCGATTTCATTGATGGGGTGCGCGTCGATGAAGGAGCATACCGACGCCGATTACGACCGAGGCAGCGCGACCAGCGATAAATTCAGGAGCGACGCGCGCGCGTGCGAAAAGCAGGCCGAAGCCCACGGCAAGGAACACGGGTACGGCCCTTACGATCCCACGCACGGCGCCTACAACCGCATGTTCGACGCGTGCATGCTCTCGAGCGGTTACCAGCGAAGGCCCGCGGTCGAGTAGATTTCCGCGGTTGCGCAAATGCACCGGGCGGCTACCCGCACCGCCCGACGCAATACAGCAAGCGATGGAACTGCCGAGCGATTACTTCGGCTTCGCGTTGTCCGCGGCTTTCTCGACGGCAGAGCCAGTGGCCTTGACGTCCTTGCCTGCGCCTTCCACGGTGTTGCAGCCGGCCACGGCGGCAAGGAACGCGACTGCGATGATCGTTGTGAGCGTCTTCATTGCGATGATCCTTTGACGGTTGTCGACGGAAATTGCCTTGCTGCAAACCTGATAATGCACTTCGCGTGCCAGCCTCGATGACCCTGATCAACTGTTGAAAATAAAGCGTTTATTGACGAAGCACGACGTGCCCCGCGTTGCATTGTTTACATCGCGCTGTAGCGCTTACCGCCTTAGGTCGGGACGCGTAAGCGCTTCTGCGGGCGTCGGCGGCACAACCCAGTTCGGTGGCATGACCGGATCGAAATTGGTCCACGTTCCGTCCTTCCACTCGCCCTCAGCCTGTTCGATCGCGCGCGCGCCCTGACGTTGCAGCACATCGATGGCGGCTTGTCGGCGTTCCGGCGCAAGCGTGTGTACCATCACCATCACGCCCGCGGGGCGCGGCGACGCCGCGCCTTGCGTCGTTGCATCGGTCATGTTGTCGAGCGCACCCGCCAGCGAGCCGGCGTAGGCACCGATCGCGGTCGTTGCCACCGCGCCGATCGGTCCAAGCAACGCTGCCGCGGCCACCCCCGTAATTGCACCGGCGACGCCGCCCACCGCCGCGCCGGTGAGCGCGCCGCTGCTGCCACCGGACGCGCCGGCGTCCTTGTTTTCGTCGCCGCCGATGGGAAAGGCCGCGTTGCGGCCGGGCGCACTCAAGACCATGCATGTGACGTCGGATGCTTCGAGCCAGCCTCGATTCGCAGTGCATGTATGGCCGCATCGGCGTGGGCGGATTCGTCGAACTGCGCAGCGATGATGTTCATTGATGCTCCTCGGTCGGTTCGATGCCATGGCGTGCAAGTGGCATGCCATGATTTCGATGTGGCGAGCAGATCGCACATTGAACAAATCGCGTAAGTCTGCATCCTACGCCTCACGCGCAGCAGTCCTACCCTTTAAACCGGGTACCGCCGCTTGCGCAGCTCGCAAAGCAAAACGATCATGGTTACAGGGGTTTCGGTTGCGTGCCGGAGCCCAATCCATCGCCATCGGCGGACGATCCGCCAAGCAAGGAGAGACAGCATGACCCCCAACCGCAGCGTCGGCTTCGTCGTCCGCCATTCGTCGGCCAGCCTCATCGGTGCCGAAAGTGTGCTTGGATGGACGATCGTCGACAGGCAGGGCCAGAAAATCGGCGAATTGCGCGACATAATGCTTGACATCTCAACCGGCCGCATCGCCTATGCAGTTGTCGAACTAAGCACCGCCAGCGCGTTAGACCAGCTCGTCGTCGTACCGTGGAACGCGGTGTCTGCGGACATCGACGTCAACCAGCTTCGCGTCAACGCGCACGCCGATTGGATCGAACGGGCGCCTGCAGTTCCGGGCGATCAAGCGGACCGCTTCGTTCATGAATGGGGCGCGTTCATCCACAACTACTTCGGCACCCGGCCGTATTGGGAGGCTGCGCCCGTCGCACAGCATTCCTGATCGAGTTCTGTAGCAAAAAGGCCGCGCCCCTGGCGCGGCCTTCCTACGTCTATTGCCTAAAGCGTCTATACCCTTCTTCAGGACGACTTGACCGTCAGCTGATCGACGACGTTGGACACGCCCGAAACCGACTGAGCGACTTGCTTGGCCTTGGTGCGCGAGGCATCGCTATCGACGTTACCGGACAGTGTGACCGTGGCGTTATTTGTCTTGACATCGATGCTGAGCGATTTGAGTCCGGGCTCGGCCAACAGCGCCGACTTGACCTTCGCCGTGATTGCCGAGTCGTCGACCGCAGTTGCTGCCTTTTCGCCGGTGCTCGGTGCTGTGCTACCCATCGTAGATGACGAAGGCGCCGGTGAAGTGGTCGCCATCGACGAAGTGGTCGAAGACGGTGCGGTGCTACTGGTGCGCGACGTGTCGTTCCGGTCGCAAGCGCTCAATGCGAAGGCGGCGGCCACCGCCGCGGCGATCGCGGGTACGCTCATCGAGAAATTTCTTTCCATGTCATTCTCCTTGTGTTGGCTTGGCACTGAAACGATGCAATCCGCATGCCATGCTGATCGGCATGCCCTGCGGGCGCGCCCGGGCAACGAGGGCGCCCGATGCGTTGCCGTGACGTAATCCGGGTAAAACTTTCCAGTTGCGAGTGATTCCATCGGTAGTTGCTACGCTGCCAGCAAAATTCCTGCGCCTGGCTGCTGCAGCGACACCAGCGAATTGGCGGCCTCCCACTCGCTCGCCGGCTCGACCAGCGGGCTCAGGTAGCGCAAGCGAGCGGCGCCGAAAAAAGTTGCGAATGCCACTTCGGATGCGTCCCGACCAGTGCCAATGCGCACCAGATGTTCCACCGGAGATAACCTGGTCGGATCGAAAACGTACCAAGCGTTGTCCAGATAGGCCTCGAACACGGCGTGGAAGTCCGGGGGCGGATCCGCGTATTTCGCATAGCCCGTGACCAGCCGCGCAGGAATATTGAGCGCGCGACACAGCGTGATCGCCAGATGCGCGAAGTCCCTGCACACCCCGGCGCGAAGCGCCAGCGTGTCTCGAGCGCCGGAGAGCGGATTCGACACCCCCACGCTATACGCGATGTTGTCGCGGATCCATTGACAAATCGCTTCGACACGCTGAATGCCACGCGGCAGGTGGCCGAATTCCCGGACCGCGAGGGAGAACAGCTGGTCTGCTTCGCAGTAGCGCGTCGCAACCAGGTAAGGAATCACCTCCGCCGGAAGCGAGGCAACGGAGACTTCGGCCGCGTCGGGCGACGGCATCGCCCGCTTGACATCGACGTTGGCAAGGTAGCGGATCTCCAGCGGACCGGGCGGAGAGTCGATGCGCAGCAGGCGATTCATCGAGTCCCGCGCCTGCAACTGCTCCACAGGAAGCTCGGGAACGGTGGTGATGGACTCGGCGCAGACATGCTGGTCGTCGAGCGTGGGCACCGCGATGTTCAGCAGGAAAAGCGTCTGCTGAAGAACGTCGTAGCGAAGCTCACAATCGATGTGAAAGGTTTTCATTGAATACCCGGGAAGCGCGGCCAATGAGCGCGCGAACGAGAAGGATTTTAGCGGGCCATACCGATTGGAGATAATCAGCCCCGGTCGGATATCGCTGTAGGAATCGCACCGACATCGCGTCGGTGTGCGTTTCGCGACAGGGCTGCGTGGCCCTGTCGCGAAATGCAGGGACGCTAGATTATTTTCATCAGCAGCAGAACCACCAGCACGAGCACAATCACGCCGGCAATCCCGCTCGGTCCGTAGCCCCAGCTGGAGCTGTAGGGCCACGCCGGTAACGCGCCGATCAAGACGAGTACCAGGAGGATCAGAAGTATCGTGCCGATGCTCATGTCGTTTTCCTTATCGGTTGTTTATTGCATCAGAACGTGGGAGGACGCGCGGCGCGATGCAGAGGTGCGGGCCACGGATGCGCACACCCACAGCTCCTCGACGGTTCCGCCGAAGCCCAGGATCCTGACTTCGCCCGGAACTGCACTCTCGGCCACTTCGCACGCGAACTCGACGGCAGCGTCGCGGCCGGGAAAGGTCGAGAGCGGCGGCTCGATGCCGGAGCCGAACACGGACCAACCGCCTCGCGGCGCTGGACACACGTAGAAAACGTTCGCCTTCATCATCGAGCCCCCGACGCTGTTACTGGTGATATTTGAGCTTCGCACTGCTGATGCAGCTGTCCTTGGCATCGCCGCTCAGCGTGTCGCAACGCTCCTTGGCGACCTTGTAGTCGGCGTCCATCTTGGTTTCGTGTGCGTCAGTCATCGCGTCGTGCGACTTGCGCATCGCCTTGGCGTCCGCCTTTGCCTTGTCACGTGTCGCCTTGGCCTCCTGCATGCACACGTCCTTGTCGTTGCCTTGCCGGGTCTTACATGCATCCGTTGCCGCCTTGTACTCCGCGTCGGCCTGATCCACCGCGGCGTTGTACTGGTTCTTGATCGTCTTTTCCGCGTCGGTAGCCGCATGTGCGCCAAACGCGAAAGCGCTCAGCGTCGCCATGCAAAGAGCTTCGGTCATGGTGAGTTTCATGGTTTCTCCTGGACAATTGATGAGCGCGCTGAGTGCGTTTGGCGCGCCTTAGTTGAGGCGTTCCCAGTCGCGCACTTGACGGTCGGCCTCATCGCGGCTCACGCCATAGGCTTCCTGAATCTTGCCGATAAGCTGGTCGCGCTGACCGTTGACCTGCGAGAGCGCGTCATCGGTGAGCTTGCCCCACTGTTCCTTGACCTTGCCTGACATCTGCTTCCAATTGCCTTCAACACGATCCCAGTTCATGGAGACTCCTCGTAAGTGAAATGCCATTCGCAGAAGGCTGCGCTGGTACAGCTGATTCAGCAACGGGTGTGCCAATCAACTCGTCTTGCTGAAACAAGGACTTGCGTGGGTAGCGCGGCTGCGGCGGGCGGTAGTGTGGTAAATCTTCCACTGCTGCCGTGTAAATCTGCGCGCTGGGCGCGACCTCGCAGGGAGCCGAAGCGAATCTGAGTTGGCGTTTTAGGGCCCGAGGAGCTCTGCGACGGGACGAAGCTTTTCCACGCGCTCGCAGATGGTCTTGATGGCAACGCTTAGCGGCACCGCGAGCAGGAGTCCCCACCCGCCCCAAATCATTCCCCAGAACAGCAGAGAGACGAACACGGACGGCGAATTCATGCGTGCAGCGCGTCCCATGAGCCACGTCTGCAGGCCGACGCCGAGCGCTCCCGCGATCACGACGGGTAGGCTGCCTGCGAGCAACGCCGCCTGCGCCGTCCCGAACTGACCGTAGGCGACGAGCGCCGCGCCCGCTGCGACGATGCCCGGGCCAATATAGGGAATGCTGTGCAGGACCGCCGCGGCGATGCCCCAGACGTCGGGACGGTCGAGCCCGATCGCATAAAGCGCGAGGCCGGTTGCGATGCCGACCGCCAGATTGATCGACAACACGACCGCGAAGTAGCGTTGATTCTGCCGGTCCACTTCGTTGAGAATCGACAGAATGGTCTTGCGTCGGGTGAGTGACGGTCCGGCAACGTGGACGAGCTTGCGCCGGAAAAGATCGCCCGCGCAGAGCAGGAAGAAGGTAAGAAACAGCGCCGAGAAAACCTGCCCCATCGCAATGAAAATGCTGCTGGTGCCCACCAGCAGCAGCGAGCGGAAGTCGATCGCCGTTTCCGATGGCGGCACGGCAACGCGCGGCGGCGGCGTGGTGGCGGCCGCAGGCGCGGAGGGCTCCGGAGTTGCAGCTTTGGCCAGTTTCTCGAGCTCGTCGGCGGTGCGTTTGACGTGCTCGAGCGTGCCGGTGTGATCGCGCTGCGCAATCATCAGCGCCACGCGCAGCCTTTGCACGGCGGGGGGGACCTGCTCGATGACCGCGCCCGCGTCGTTGTAGAGACGGTAGACTGCCCCGCCGAAAATCAGGCCCACGAGTGCCACCGCAAATGCTGCGCCGATCGGACGCATGATTCCGAATCGCTCGAACCGGTCGACCAGCGGGGCCAGCGCGTAGTTCAGAAACAGGCTTATCAGCAGGGGAATGAAAAACGCGGCGCCGGCGCGCAATGCGAAGGCGGCGAGGATGACTGCCACAAGGACCAGGGCAACGCTGCGGGCGGACACCGGGGTAGAAGCAGCGGCCTCCGTCTCGGCCGGCGCCTCCCCCACCGACGGCACCGGCGCGGGCCGACGCGGTGCGGGCGGCGCGTCATCGAGGACGCCGTCGGCATCCACGCGACGTCCGGTCATACCCGCAGGCACGCGTCCGCTTCGAAAACACAGCGGCGGGCTGTGTGGCCCGCCGCTGCGCATGAACGACTCGCATTTCGCCGCAATCTCATCCTCCCGGATACGGCGACGACAATGATGCGGGAACTCCGCATCAGCGTCCCATGCGACCGAACAGGTAGCCCGCCAGCAGCGCCACGCCGACTACCGCGATAGGCCGCTCACGCACATAGCCACGGCACGATTCGAGCAGCTCGTCCTGCTGCTGCCTGAGTTGATCCGCGCTCTGCATAGCCCATTGCGCAGCCGGCACCGCCGCCCCTGCGAGTTTGTCGACCGTCTGATGCGCCGCCTGCGCGACGCGATCGATCGCAGGACCTGCCTTGTCGGCTGCCCGCTGCGCGACATCGTCGACCGCCATGTGCGCCTGATTCGCCTTGCGTTCCACCGCCGAACCCGTGTTGTCCATTGCCTGCTCCGCTGCTCGATGACTGTTGGATCCCGCCGCAGGTAACGTGCCTCCGGCGGGTGCTAAGGTGGCATGCCCTGCACGCCGTTCCTACCGATCAAAAAAGTGTTTTCCCGGCGATGACCCCGAAAATGAGCACGATCAGGAACAGCACCAGGAACAGGAAAAACAACAGTCGCGCGATCGATTGCGCGCCTGCCGCCACGTTGCTAAAGCCGAAAAACGCGGCGAAAACCGAGATGAGAAAAAAGATGATCGCCCATTTCAGCATGCGTCGCCCCTAGAACTTCACGAACGGCCTTCGCCTGAAGCCTGCCGCGCTCGTTGCCCTGCGCCCCCGGGTATACCTGGCGGCCGGTAACCGGTGCGCAGCTCCGGTCGCATCCAGCGCAGGTGTGGCCGCCTACGTACCGCGCCGGAACAGCCCGGCGATCAACGAGACGATGAACAGGATCAGGAAAATGACGAACAGCACCTTGGCGATTTCCGCCGCGCCTGCCGCGATGCCTGTGAATCCAAACACGGCGGCGATGAGTGCCACTATGAAAAATACGAGCGCATAGTGCAACATTTGCAATCCTTTCCGCTCCTGAGAGCAAGAGTTACTCGAAGCCGGCGACGAAACCTAATCAAGCCGCGGTATTTCGCCGCTGCACCCACATCTACGGGAAAGAATGCAATCGCCATGCCACCGCAGTCACGCGAGAGCCCTGCGAGGCCAAACGGTGAAAAGGGGGAATGAGCCACGGCCAGACGGCGAACCGTCCGACGAAACGAAGTTACTGGACGGTGTGCAACAGCTCGAGAAAGCGATCGTATTCGGACGACTTGTCGAAGAACTCGTCGGCGCCCGCGACCGAGCATTGATGCTTGTATTCCGGGAACGCGTAGTTGGTGAGAACGAAAATGCGCGGCCGCGGCGTATAGGCGTTCGCCCGCATATGACGAACGACTTCGATGCCGTTGCCTTCCTTGAGTCTGATGTCCGTGATTACGATGTCGGGGTGCAGGCGATCGATGGACTGGACCGCCTCGCCAGCCGACTCCGCGAAGCCGACGACATCGAAACCCCCGATCGAGCGCACGTTGTCCACAATGCGCTTGCGAATGAGTTCGGAATCCTCGACCACGAAAACCCGCAGCGGTACACGTCGCGGCTTATCTACGGGTGGATTCACGCTGAGACCGAGGCGCATTAGCTCATCAGGTTGTGTCGCAGCGCATACGCGGTCAGCTCCGCATTGCGCGACAGGTTCATCTTTTCCAGTATTCGCGTGCGATAGGTGCTGACGGTCTTCACGCTCAGGCAAAGCTCATTGCCGATATCGGTGACGGTCTTGCCCGCGGCAAGTTGCACGAAAATCTGGAATTCACGCGTGGATAGCTGCCGATGCAACGGCTCGGGCGCATCGCCCGCGGCCTCCATGGCTAGCGCTTCGGCGAGTGTCGAGCTGATGTACTTCTTTCCGTCGGCGATGGTGCGGATCGCGTGGAGCATGTCCTTCGCCTCTCCCGCCTTCGGGAAGAATCCGCTCACGCCGGCGCGCAGCAAATTGACTGCGTATTGCTCCTCCGCGTGCATGCTCACGACCAGGATCGGCAGATCCGGATGGCGACGGCGCAGCGTACTGACGGTTTCAAGCACGCTGGCATCGGGAAGCGATATGTCCAGCAGCACGACATCGTACTTTCCAGTCGCCGCTTCCTTGAGTGCGGCCGCAGCGGTCCCCGCCTCGCCTTCCGCGTGCAGGTCGTCGGTGCCTTCGAGGAGTTGCCTGAAGCCGGCGCGCACTACAGCGTGGTCATCGACGATCAGAACACGTGTCTTCTGTGTCACCACGGCGGCGTTACCTCCGTCCGCCCCGGTAGAGAGGCGTCTTTGGGTGTGCGCATACATGAGAGTAACCGATCACATTATAGAAAAGAGGATTGCCAAAGTCACGATACACGTCACGCAGCCAGCGCAGCGCAGGGAGGCCGCGCGGCCTTTCGTGCGATGTCTCCCTGATCGTAAGCATGCAGGCGGTTATACAGCGTCTTCAGACTGATGCCCAGCACTTGTGCCGCCTTGACCTTGCTGCCATCGACCGAGTCGAGCGTCGCCCTGATCAGCGCCTGCTCGGCATCATCGAGCGACATTCCCACCGGAATGCACACCGAGAAGGTCTCGCCGAATCCCGACGTCGTGGCTACCGCCACGCCGACCGACGCGCCATTGGAAACGGTGATGTCCTCGGGAGTGCGCGCCGCGTCGATGTCGACGTCGACCTCGTCGTCGGAAAGAACGAACGCGCGATGGATCACATTCTTGAGCTCGCGTACGTTGCCAGGCCAGCGATACTCGCGGATGCGGCGGATGGCAGCGTCGCTCAGGCTCTTTTTCTCGGCATGCTCGTTGTTGAGCGTATCGAGGAACATCTGCGCGAGCAGCACCGAATCTTCGCCGCGATCGCGCAACGGCGGAACCACCACTGGAATCACGCAAAGGCGATACATCAGGTCCTCGCGAAGGCGTCCGGAAGCGACAGCCTGCGACAGGTCCCGGTTGGTCGCGGCCAGCACGCGCACATCGGTGGAGAGTTCCTGATCACCGCCGACGCGACAGAAGCGGCCGGTCTCGAGCACGCGCAACAGCCGCACCTGCATTTCCAGCGGCATCTCGGTGATCTCGTCGAGGAAAAGCGTGCCACCATCGGCGCGCTCGAAGCAGCCGCGGTGCGTGCGCAGCGCACCCGTGAAGCTGCCCCGCTCGTGACCGAAAAGCTCGCTCTCGATCAGGTTTTCGGCGAGCGCGCCGCAATTCACCGCGATGAAGGGTGCTTCCGAGCGCGCGGAAAGATGATGCAAAGTGTTGGCGACGAGCTCCTTGCCCGCTCCGCTTTCACCGAGCACGATGACGGGCGCGTTCGATCGCGCCAGGCGCTCTATTTTCTTGAACATCTTGCGCATCGATGGGCACGCGCCATAGAGCGAGCCGAAGTGCTCCAGCGCGCTTCCCGCGGGGACGGCGCGCCCGGCGTTCTGGCGTACCGTTGCCGACGCGTCCGTAGGCGTGCCGGTCGATGGATATTTTGCTAGATTCGCCAGACTCTGGATTTCACCCAACATGACCTGCTCCATCCGTTCGCGAAAATGCGACGAGCCATGTTGGCGGCCGGCGCCCCCCTGCGCTATCGGCCGAAAGCTTTTAATACTGTAGCTGTTAGCGCAAGGACTCGTAGGCGCTGGTCCTACAGACGTAGCGCTCGCTGGCGGCGCGGCACCCGGCCTCAGCGTACCGGGTGAACGGCGCCGCCCTCGTTCTCCCAGTTCATGATGGCTTCCTTCTTGGTGCGGGCCGCGTGGTGTCGAGCGCGAAAGCGCGCGATGTCGACGAGAGCAGCTGCAGTGAGCACGTAAAATGCGAATTTGGCTAAAGCTCGGGTCATCGAAATTCCTGCAATGCATCGTAGAAGGGCAGGGGCACTGAAATATGAAAGCGGGCCATGGGAGGGATGGTTCCGATCTCGACATCTCGGCCCCTGCGGATCGACTACTCGCAATCCCCATGCCAGGCCCAAGACGGTTGTGCGTACGATGGAAACCGCACCGAACGACACCGGCCGGCTCCAGCCCACGGCGAAGAAGTTTCAAAAGGCCGAGGAAATTTGTACAAAGAAATCGCAATACGGACGGCAGGCCACGCGCACAAGGCAAAGCTTCGAATGGCACGGTGATTGCATTCGCGAGCGCAATGGGTACCATCCCGCGATGCAAACCTTTTCTCCGCCGATGCACGCTCACACGCCGAGGACGCCGCACACGCCGGTGAAGGAGCCGCTGGAGCCCGACGAACCTGGCGGACCCATCGATCCGGATGACGGCGAGCCCGACGATCCCGTCGAGACGCCGGAGCGTTCCCGCCTTCCCGGCAAGCACGCCTGAAATTGTCGGCCTGCGGTGCAGGCAGGCCGCACGCGGCAGCGCATTCAACAGGCGCGACGGTGGCGAAGCCGAGGCGCGCGGTATGATGGACGGCGCGGAGATATAGCGAACCCCCGGAGCAGCGCAGTTCATTCATGCCGATATCCGACCCTGCCGCCAATCCCGAATTCAAGCGCACCGATAACCTGATCGCGGCACTGCTGCTCGCGGTCGGCGCGGTCGTCGCGGCGTTTGCCGGCGCAACGCTCGTCGCGTATCACCAGGGCCCGGAAGCGCTTCGCATCACCGGGGCGCCTCCGATGCAATACGACACGGCATGGATCGTCGAACTCTATGGCGTCGGATTCATGCTGTACGCGCTACGTGCGCGCGCGGTGGCGAGGATGTGCGCGCTCGCCGGGACGTTCATCGGATTGCTCGGCATCGCGGCGTTTGCATTCCCGCGCGCGATCATGCGCAACCCGCTGCTCGACAATCCGTGGCTGCGCGATGCAGCCGGCTACGCGAGGATCGGCGCGCTGACCGCATTGGTTGCGGTCATCCTGGGCGTGGCGCTGTTCCTGCTCGTCCCGCGTACCCAGCGCGGTCCGCTTCGCGCCGTCACGCTCGCCGCGTTCGCTTCGATCGCCGCCGCGCTCGCGCTCCTGATCGCATTCGGCGCGTGGAGCGGCAGCGACCTGGCCGCGCAGTCGCTGCGTTTCGCCGGCGACGAGCGCGTGAGCTCGCTGGTGCTCCTGCTGCTCGGGGTGGCAATGCTCATCTACGCGCTCATGGGACGCCAGGATGAGCGCGCCGCATTGTGGCGAGCGGCGCCATTGATCGTCTGGCTGGCGGCCATCGCGTGCGCGTTGGTGGTATGGCGAGCCGCGCTTGCGCAGGAGGCGCTGTTCATCCGCCACGGCACCGAGGTGGTAGCCAAGTCGGCGGGCATCGAGGTGCGCCGCGCCATTGAATCGCGCATCGATGCCCTGAAGAGCCTGAGCGACCGGATGCTCATCCACAAGTACACCGCCGACACCTGGCAGCTCGACGCGGCAACGCTGTTGCGCGATCTCGACGAATTCAAGGCGATCGGCTGGTCGGGACCGGATTTCAAGGTGCAGTGGGTCGCGCCTCCCTCCGATACGCTTGGCTACAGCATCCGTGAAAACCCGGAGCGTAATCCCGCGATCGACCTGGCGATCCAGACGCGCGCGCCGACGATCAGCCGCTTCACCGATCTGCGCATCGGCGGCAGCGGAGCGGTGATCTACGTGCCAACGTTCCAGGGCGACGCTTACATCGGCATGATCACCGGCGCGCTCGCGCAGCCCAACTGGCTCACCCTGCTGATCGACGGGCGCTACAGCGACCATTATTTCGAGCTCCTTGAAGACGATCGCATCGTCCAGAGTATGGCCATGCCGGAGCCCAAGGCTTCCGATGAATGGAGCTTCGACGTGCCGATCACAGTCAGAAACGCGCACTGGGTGCTGCGGGTGACGCCGACGCAGCGCTACGTCAGGCAGGCGCGCTCGGCGCTACCCGAGGTGGGATTGCTGCTCGGCACGGCACTGGCCACGCTGCTCGCGCTGGTGACGTACCTTTTCCAGGAAGCGCGCGTGCGCGCGCGCGAATCCGCGAACGCGAACCTGCGCCTGATCGCCGACGTCGCGCGCAGGCAGCGTGTCGAGCAGAGCCTGCGCGAAGCGGAGAACCGGACCCAGCTCATCATCAATTCGGTCAGGGACTGTGCGATCTACATGCTCGACCCCGAGGGACGGATAGCTACCTGGAATCCGGGCGCGCGCCTGCTCAACGGCTACGAAAGCGACGAGATCATCGGCAAACCGTTCTCGGTGCTCTACCCGTCGGACCGCCAGTCGCCCCCGGAGGGCGAGCTAATCATCGCCACGCGGCGGGGCTGGTTCGAGGAAGAGTGCTGGCACCAGCGCAAGGACGGATCCCAATACTGCGGCGACGACATCATCTCAGCGATTCGCGACGAGCCGGGCACACTGCGCGGATTCGCGGTGGTGACGCGTGATGCGACGCCGCGCATCAAGCTCCGAGAGCAGACCGAGCGCGCCCGCGATTATTACCTGTCGCTGTTCGCGAGCTTCCCCAACCTGGTCTGGCGATCGGACGTCGAGGGCAACTGCGAATATCTGAATCAGGCTTGGCTCGACTACACGGGACGCTCGATGGAACTAGAGCGCGGCGGCGGGTGGCTCGAGAACGTGCATCCCGACGACCGCAAGATCTGGCGCGAGACGATCGAGCGTGGCTTTCCGACGCGGCAGCCTTTCGAATTCGAGTTCCGCCTGCGACGAAGCGATGGTGGATTCGGGTCCATCATCTGCAGCGGCCGGCCCTATCATGACCTCGAGGGCGCGTTCGCGGGCTACCTGTGCTCGTGCTTCGATAACACGGCGCGTCGCAAGACCGAGGATGCGCTCAAGGAAAGCGAGGAGCGCTATCAGCGCATGACGACCAATGTGCCGGGCATGGTGTTCAAGCTCGAGCGCAACAACGAAGGGAAACTTCGCTTTCTCTACGTGAGCCAGGGCGCGCTGTCGGTGACGGGCGAAGAGCCCGCGGCGCTCACGGAGGACATCGAGACCTTGTTCTCGCTCCTGTCCCCCACAGACCGCGCCAGCGTGCTCGCGACGTTGAACGATTCGGCCTCGCGCCTATCGACGCTCAACTGGACCGGTCGGCTGGAGCCGCGACACGGAGCGAACGAGCGCTGGATCAGCATTCGCGCCAAGCCGCGATTTGCCGACGATGGAAGCACGCTATGGGATGGCGTGATCTTCGACGACTCGCAGGCGCGCCTCGCGCAGATCGAGCTCGAGCGCTCGCGCGAGGAGCTGCGCGCGCTGTCGAGCCATCTCCAGTCGGTGCGCGAGGACGAGAAGGCGCATATCGCGCGCGAGGTCCACGACGAGCTCGGTTCCACGCTGACGGGCCTGCGTATCGACCTCGACTGGCTGATGGAGCACAGCGCCGGCGTCTCCGAAGCCGCACGGCGCAAATACGAGGGCATGCTGGCGCTGGTGCGCTCGGCGGTCGCATCGACGCGCAAGATCGTGACCGAGCTTCGCCCCAGCATTCTCGACGACCTCGGGCTGGCGTCGGCGCTGCGCTGGCAGGCGGGCGAGTACCAGAAGCACTCCAACATCCGCTTTCAGCTCGACCTGCCCGAGTCGGAAGTCGTCGTCGACCGCGAAGGTGCGCTTGCGCTCTTTCGCATTTTCCAGGAAACGATCACCAACGTCGTCAAATATGCGGGCGCGACCGAGGTGCATGTCAGCCTGATGCAGACCGACCACGGACTGGTGCTTCAGGTGGACGACAACGGCGTCGGCATCGACGCAAGTGATCTGGTGAAGGCGACATCGCACGGAATACGCGGCATGCGCGAGCGCGCGCAGGCGCTGGGCGGATCGATTACGGTGTC
>DASXBS010000041.1:0-3361 GCA_036491555.1 Casimicrobiaceae bacterium | reverse complement strand
CGGTAGCGGGTCGCGCCGTCACGCTCCTCGGATTGCAGCAGGCTCTTGTCTGCAAGCGACGTCAGCAAGTCCAGAACCGCGGCTTCATCGACGCCCTCTCCGCTACACACACGCTCGGCAGCCTCGAGCGTCCAGCCGCCGACGAACACCGCTACCCGCCAGAGCAGCGACTGCTCGCCCGGGTTGAGCAGGTCGTAGCTCCAGTCGATCAGCGCGCGCAGCGTCTGCTGGCGCGGCAGCGCGGTGCGCGAACCTCCCGTGAGCAGTCTGAAGGTCTGATCGAGGCGCTGGTTCACTTCCTCGACACTCATCGAGCGCACGCGCCCGGCGGCGAGCTCGAGGGCCAGCGGGATGCCGTCCAGCCGCGAGCATATCGACGCCAGCGCCGGCGCGTTCTGCGCGGTGACGGCGAAGCGTGGCGTGTGGAACTGCGCGCGCTCGATGAACAGGCGCGCGGATTCGTATTGCGACACCAGCTCCGGGGTCGAATTCTCTCCTGGATTCGGCGCGGGGAGCGACGGCACGCGGTAGGTAAGCTCGCCGTCGACGCGCAAAGCCTCGCGGCTGGTCACCAGCAGCACAGCTTGCGGGCACTGGCGCAGCACCGCCGTGGCAAGCTGCGCACACGCTGCAAGCAGATGCTCGGCGTTGTCGAGGATGAGCAGCACCTGCCTGCCCGCAAGGTGCTCGACGACAGTGTGCGCAAGGGCCTTGTTGCGCTCTTCCTTGAGTCCCAGCACACCGGCGATGCTTTGCGCGACCATCTGCGGATCGGACAGCGCCGCCAGCTCGACCAGCCACACGCCATCGGCGAATTCGTCGATCAGATCCGCGGCGACCTGCACCGCCAGGCGCGTCTTGCCGGACCCGCCCGCGCCGGTCAGCGTGAGCAATCGCGTCTTGCCCATGAGCTGCTTGAGCTCGGCGATTTCCTTTTCGCGCCCGATGAAGCTCGTTGCTTGCTGTGGGAGATTGTTCGGCGTCGAATCGAGCGAGCGCAATGCGGGAAAGGTTTCAAGCAGGCCAGGCGCCGCGAGCTGCCAGACATCTTCCGGCGCCGACAGATCGCGCAACCGTATACGCCCGAGATGCACCACGTCCGCGCTCTTCGCGAAGCGCGCGCGTCCGAGATCGACGACGGCCTGCGACAGCAACACCTGCCCGCCATGCGCTGCGGCGGCGATGCGGGCGGCACGGTTGACCGTGCTGCCGAAATAGTCGCCGTCGCGCAGTTCGCATTCGCCGGCATGAACGCCGCAGCGGATCTTGATGTCGATGCCGCATTCACTCGAGATGCGGGCCATCCCGCGCTGCAGCTCCAGCGCCGACGCGACGGCGGCGGCAGGATCGTCGAACGCGGCGTGCAGGCCGTCGCCGATCATTTTCACCAGGTGGCCGCCATGTGCCTCGACGCTGGTACGGCAAAGGCGGTCGTGGCGCGCCAGCGCGTCGGCCATACGCGCGGGCTCGCTTTCCCACAGCCGCGTGCTGCCTTCGATATCGGTGAACAGGAAACTGACCGCGGTGCTCGTCTCGATCATCGCGTCATATCGTAGCGCCGTGCTCGGTGCGCAGGGAAGTCACTTGAACGCCAGCTACCCAACGGCATCGGCAGGGGCTTGACAACGCGGCGACGCGGTCTATAATGCGTAACTGATGAGTTACCTATAGATGAGCCTTGGCCACGCTACACCTATCCATGTCGACTTCAATCCGTAACCCAATTGTTGCAGAATCGCCGGCCGGCGACGTCTTTCAGGCGCTCGCGGACCCGACGCGCCGCGCGATCCTCGGGCTGTTGCGCCAGGGCAGTCAGCCGGTCGGCAGCATCGCGCGCGACTTCCCGATCAGCCGGCCGGCGATCTCGAAGCATCTTCGCATCCTGCGCGAAGCCGCGCTGGTAACCGAAATCAAGGTCGGACGCCAGCGACTCTATGCGATCAACGCCGCGCCGCTGCGTGGCGTCGACGACTGGCTCGCGCATTATCGTCACATGTGGCAACACCAGTTGCGCAACCTCAAACGTTATGTCGAGCAAAAGGCAAGGAGCCATTGACCATGAACGACACTGTGCACGTGAACGAGACCCTGTTCGCCGAGATCGACATCGACGCGCCGCCCGAGCGCGTCTTCCAGGCGTGGATCGATCCGCAGCAACGCCTCGCCTGGTGGGGCGATGACGAGAGCTATCGCAGCACGAAAATGGAAAGCGATTTGCGTGTCGGCGGCAAGTGGCGCACCGAGGGCAAGCACGCCGACGGCAAGCCTTTCGCGGTCTGGGGCGAATACACCCGCGTCGATCCGCCGACGGCGCTTGCGTTCACCTGGAACACCACCTGGGACAGCGAAAGCCCGCCGACGCACGTGCTAATCGAGCTCACGCGCACGTCGTCCGGCACCCATCTGTCACTGACGCACACCGGTTTCGCCAGCGTGTCGTCGCGCGACGCTCACAACAAGGGCTGGAATCGCGTGCTGGGCTGGCTTATCGGATACCTGCGCGGCTACCTGCGGGCGCGCTGACTTCCGCAACACCGCAGTATTTCCTCACTTTCTCGCCAAGGAGCATCGACATGGCCACACCGCACGATACGCACGGCGCCTTCAGCTGGAACGAGCTGACCACCACTGACACGAAGTCGGCGCGAACCTTCTACGGGAAACTGCTCGGATGGCAATTCCAGGACATGGACATGGGGCCGGCCGGCACCTACACGGTGATCAACGTCGCCGGCCAAGGCGTGGGCGGTGTTACCGCGGTGCCACCGAACGCGAAGGGCATGCCACCTACGTGGGGTGCGTATGTCACCGTCGACGACGTCGATGCGGTCGTCGCGCGCGTGGCCGGACTGGGCGGTCAGGTGCTGCTGGCGCCGACCGACATCCCGACCGTCGGGCGCTTCGCGGCGATCCGCGATCCGCAGGGCGCGACGATCTCGCTCATCACCTACGCAACGAGGAACTAGCGACGATGCCGGACCTGCGTGGGCGCTTTTCGGAAACGCAGATCCGGGGCTTTCTGCGCGAAGCCGCGGCAGGAACGCCAATCGTCGAGCTGTGCTGGAACCATTGTTTCAGCCGTTCGACGTTTCGGGCGTGGAAGGGGAAGTACGGCGCGACATCCGACGAGTCCGCGATCGCACGAGGCAATTCGGAACGAGAAGCGCGGCGGCGCGATGTACGCGCGAATCGAGCGCGCGTAGGCGAGCACGAGCAAGTCTGATAGGCTTTGCGCGCGAATGCGTCGGTTTCGCGTCGTCGCTGTCGCAACGCGCGGGCACGATTCGATGCCGTGACGGCCGCAGCCTCGCACCGACCTCCGCGCCGAAACCTCGAATTCCCGGAGCACGCAGATGCGCCT
>DASXBS010000040.1:0-11535 GCA_036491555.1 Casimicrobiaceae bacterium | reverse complement strand
CGTTCTACGCTTCGCCCGACTATCCCATGCCGGCGTACAACGATGGCGTCGCCTACGAGCCCGTCTCGCGCAAGGAATACGCAGCGCAATGCAAGAAGGACGCGGCGCGCGTGCTCGATCCGGTCGCGCTCAAGGCGGAATCCGCCGGACTGGAATTCAACGCCACGCACGCCATCGCGCCCTCGCCCTGGGAAGCGATTCTCGCAGCCGCAAAGAAAAACAAGTGCGAAGCCATCGTCATGGCTTCACACGGCCGCAGCGGCGTCAGCGCATTGCTGCTGGGAAGCGAAACGCAAAAGGTACTTGCGCATTCCAAATTGCCGGTGCTGGTTGTGCGCTGAGGCGCGCCAAAGCGCGCACCGAAGGCCGGACTCGGCGTTCACGTAAAATAGCCGCTTTTGCCTCGGCAAGGCGACCATGCGCGTCACGAAGTTCTTCGTTTCCACGCTGAAGGAAGCCCCCTCCGAGGCCGAGCTCGCCAGTCACCGGCTCATGCTGCGCACCGGCATGATCAAGCGACTCGCCGCGGGGATCTACACGTGGATGCCGTTGGGCCTTCGAGTGCTGCGCAAGGTCGAGGGCATCGTTCGCGAGGAAATGAACCGCGCCGGCGCCGTCGAATTGCTGATGCCGGTCATCCAGCCCGCCGAATTGTGGCAGGAGTCGCAGCGCTGGGACAAATACGGACCCGACCTGCTGCGCATCAAGGACCGTCATCAGCGCGACTTCGTCGTGCAGCCGACGTCCGAGGAAGTCATCACCGACATCGCACGCAAGGAGCTCAGAAGCTACAAACAGCTGCCGGTGAACTTCTATCATATCCAGACCAAGTTTCGCGATGAAGTGAGGCCGCGCTTCGGGGTGATGCGCTCGCGCGAATTCATCATGAAGGACGCGTACTCGTTCGATGTCGACAAGGAGGCGATGGGCATCTCGTACCAGGCCATGTACGACGCGTACACGCGCATTTTCACCCGACTAGGACTCTCATTTCGTGCGGTACGCGCCGACACGGGGCAGATCGGCGGCGCCGCATCGCATGAATTCCAGGTGCTGGCCGATTCTGGCGAGGACGCAATCGCGTACTGCCCGGACTCGGACTACGCGGCCAACGTGGAACTCGCGGAAGCAGCGCCCCCTGGCACGCGACGTGCTCCTTCGGAGGCCATGGCTAAAGTCGCGACCCCGGGCAAATCAACCTGCGAGGACGTCGCTGCGCTTCTCGGTCTGCCGCTGTCGCGCACCGTCAAGTGCATCATGCTCAACGTCGACGGCAAGGTACACATGCTGCTCATCCGGGGTGACCATAACCTCAACGAGATCAAGACCTCCAAAGTCGAGGGTCTCGCAGGGTTTCGATGGGCGACCAACGCGGAGATCGAATCTGCCACGGGCTGCACGCCGGGCTACCTCGGTCCGGTCGGCATACCGGCGTCGATGCCTCTCATTGTCGATCGCGAAGTCGCCGCGATGGCGGACTTCGTGTGCGGCGCCAACGAGGTCGACTTTCACCTTCGCGGCGTGAACTTCGGGCGCGATTGTCGGGAACCCGATCGCATTGCCGACATTCGCAACGTCGTGGCAGGAGACCCCTCGCCGGACGGCAAAGGCGTCTTGGCCATAGTGCGCGGGATCGAGGTGGGTCATGTGTTCGCTCTCGGCGACGTCTATTCCCGCGCGCTCGGCGCAACTTTTCTCGATGCGGCCGGTCAACCGCAGGTCATGGAAATGGGCTGTTACGGGATCGGCGTCACGCGCGTGGTCGCCGCCGCCATCGAGCAGAATCACGACGAGCGCGGCATCATATGGCCGGAGCCGCTGGCGCCGTTCGCAGTGGCGATCGCGCCCATCGGCTTCGATCGTAGCGACGCCGTACGCGATGCCGCCTTGCGCGTGCACGACGAGCTGGAGGCGGCCGGTGTCGAAGTCCTGCTCGACGACCGCGGCGAGCGGCCCGGAGTCATGTTCGCCGACTTGGAGCTGATCGGTATTCCGCATCGGATCACCATCGGCGATCGCGGCCTAAAGGACGGCGGCGTCGAATACCAGAGCCGGCGTGACGACAAGGCCCAGGTGGTGCCGCTCGCCGAGATCGTTTCCATGATGCGCGCGAGGCTCGCGCACTGACCGTGCCTACCCTTCGCACTTTTTTCTCGTCCGCATGCGGACGATGCGCCCTTGCCGTGCTGGCAGTGCTGAGCGCGTCGCAAGCGATTGCTGGTGCGCAGGTCGAGGAGATGCTGTCGTCGAGCGTGCAGGCGGCGCTGCAACGCGCGGTAAGCGACTATCCGGCGCCGAATCTTACCTTCGCCACGCCGGCCGAAGGCGAGGCCTGGCTACGCGAAATGGCGAGGAGGCTCGCCCCCAAAATTCCCGACTGGCCCACGCGGCGAGATTTCCTCATCACCGTCCAATACGAAGCCACGCGCGCGGGCCTCGATCCGCAAATGGTGTTGGGGCTCATCCAGCACGAGAGCAATTTCCGTAAGTTCGCGGTCTCGGTCGCCGACGCGCGCGGATACATGCAGGTCATGCCGTTCTGGTTGAGGCTCATCGGCACCTCGGATCAGAATCTTTTCAACCTGCGCACCAACCTCCGCTATGGCTGTGCGATCCTGCGCCATTATCTCGACAGAGAGAACGGCGACTACTACCGCGCGCTCGGGCGGTACAACGGCAGCCTCGGCCGCGCCGATTATCCTAACGCGGTGCTGGCGAACTGGCAGCAGAACTGGACATGGAGTTACGCGGTACCGGTCGCCGGAAACCCGCCGGTACAGACAGTGACCACCCGGTAGTGGCGTCCCTCGGCAGCTATTGCGGCCGTTTCGCGCCCTCCCCGACGGGGCCATTGCACTTCGGTTCGCTGGTCGCCGCGATGGCAAGCTGGTGCGATGCCCGCGCCAACGGCGGGGCTTGGAAACTTCGTATCGAAGACGTCGACGCGCCGCGCAGCAAGTCTGGGGCTGCCGACGCCATTCTCACCTCGCTCGAACGCTATGGGTTCCAGTGGGACGGTCCGGTGATCCGCCAAAGCGAACGCATCGCGTCGTATCACGCTGCACTCGACGCGCTGCGCGGGCGCGATCAGGTCTTCGCTTGCGCGTGCACGCGCAAGGAACTCGAAGATGCTCCCTGCGGCGCCACGGGCGAACGCCTATACCCGGGAACGTGTCGCGGCGGCGTCCCAAGCGACCGCGCGAAGCGCAGCGGTCGTGCTCTTCGAGTGCGCGTCGACGATCGGCCCATCACCTTTGTCGATCGCGTGCAGGGTGCGCAGACGCAAGTGCTCGCTCGCGACAGCGGCGACTTCGTGGTGCTGCGCGCCGATGCCCTGTTCGCGTATCAGCTTGCGGTGGTCGTCGACGACGCCTATCAGGGCGTGACGCACGTGGTGCGCGGCGCCGATCTGTTGACGTCGACCGCACGACAGATCTGGCTGCAACGCTGCCTCGGGCTGCCGACGCCTTCGTACCTGCATCACCCTATCGTGACCAGCGCGAGCGGCGAAAAGTTGTCCAAGCAGACCGGCGCCGCGGCGTTACCGGACACGCCGCTGCCGGTGTTGCTCGACGCGTGGACGTTCCTCGAGCAGCGCGCGCCTGCGGCGCTGCCGGACAGCGTCGAATCGTTCTGGACTTGGGCGCATCGCGCTTGGGATCCGGCGCGCATGAACCCGCGCCTCGGCGCGGCCCTGCCGAGCGAGGCCCGCGCGCTATAATCGGTCTACGCAGCACCGTCGTTTGCGTAGTTGTGCACCGCCATCCGCGTCGATCCGCACCGTCATGACCACACTCGTCGTCGTCCGCAAAAACCGCGAAGCCGCCATCGCCGCCGACTCGCTCACGACGTTTGGCGACACGCGTCTCTCCGCTGAATTCGACCGCGCCTACGACAAGATCGTGCAATACCGCGGCTCGTGCATCGGCCTGTGCGGCAGCGCTGCGCACCAGCTCGTGTTCGAGAGCCTGCTGGAGAAACACGTCGACCTCGATTTCTCGACTAAGCGCGCCATCTTCGAAACGTTTCGCAAGCTGCACCCGATCCTCAAGGAGCAGCACTTCCTCAATCCGAAGGAGGAAGAGGACGATCCGTACGAATCCACGCAGATGACTGCGCTGATCGCCAATCCCAGCGGCATTTTCGGCGTGTACTCCATGCGCGAAGTGTTCGAGTACACCCGCTTCTGGGCAGTGGGCTCGGGACGCGAATTCGCGCTCGGGGCGATGCACACGCAATACGCCCGGCTCAAGGGCGCGGCAGCGATCGCCGAGGTCGGCATCGAGGCTGGAGCGGTTTTCGACAAGAATTCCGCGATGCCCATGACCCTGTTCACCGTCACCCTGAAGTGACGCCGTGAGCGTCTACCTTCCGCCGGCGTTCGCGTCGGGGGACACCGACGCCGTGGCGCAGCTGATCCTGCGTCATCCCTTCGCGACGCTGGTGACGCCGACGGCAGACGAGCCGCAGATCTCGCACTTGCCGCTCCTGCTGCATCGCTCCGAGGGAGCGCACGGCGTGCTCATCGGGCACGTCGCGCGTGCCAACCCCCATTGGCGCGTCCTCGCCGAGCGGACATCGGTCGCGATTTTTCACGGCCCGCACGCTTATGTCTCACCGTCCTGGTACAGCGATCCTGCGGCGATGGTGCCAACCTGGAATTACGCGGTCGTGCACCTGCACGGCAGCGGTGAGGTGATCGACGATCCTGCACGCAAGCGCGAGACCGTCGAGGAATTGACCACGCATTTCGAGGCGTCTCGGCCCGCGCCGTGGCATCTGCAGCTCACGGGCGCACGTCTCGCAGCAATGCTCGACGCCATCGTCGCGTTTCGCATCCCGGTGACCCGCGTCGAGGCCAAGTTCAAGATGTCGCAGAATCGCAGCGCCATCGATCGCGCGCGCGTCGCGGAGGCCCTGCGCGAGGAATTCGATGCCGCCGCCGTGGCGACGGGCGAGTGGATGATGCGCAATGCCGGCAAAGGCTGAACCCGCCGCTGATCGCATTCGCTTCGACAAGTGGCTGTGGGCGGCGCGCTTCTACCGGACGCGCGGCCTCGCCGCACTGGCAATCGACGCGGGGCAGGCGCGCATCGACGACGCGCGGGTGAAACCCGCACACGCGGTGAGGGTCGGCCAGCGCGTCCAGATACGCCGCAATGCCCTGACGTGGAATGTGGAGGTCATGGCCCTGAGCGAGCGCCGCGGCGGCGCCGCCGACGCCCAGAAGCTCTATCGCGAGGACGCGACGAGCGTGGCTGAACGCGACACCGAAATCGGTCGCCGCAAAGCGCTGGCCAGCACTGCACCGACCTCCGACGGACGCCCCACCAAGCGCGACCGCCGGAAGCTCCAGGAATTCCTGGACGAGCCTTGAGGCGCGACTACGCGCGCTGCTGCAGCTCCTGCGGCACCGATCCCGCCACGCCGAGCTCGCGCATGGTTGCCATCACCGAGCTGAAGTCAGCGGCAGTGCGGACGTTGGGGATCGGCTTGGCGAGCAGGTTCACCGCGCGCCCGCTCACCACCAGCGGCAGCCCTTCGGGCAGCGCCGTGCGCAGCGAGCGGATTTCCTGGCCCGCAATTTTTCCGGATATGCCGCGATCGAACAGCAGGATCGCCAAGCTCACCTTGTACGAGCGCGCCGCACCCGCGACTTCCTGCGCAGGCACGCCGCTGCCCAAGGTCAGGCAGTTCACGCCTTCGGTGAACAACAGCAGTTCGAGAATCGCGAGCCCGAGTTGATTGGGATCGTTGGGTGGGGTCGCCACCAGAATCTGGCGCGCATCGCGCGTCGGACGCACGAGACGCGTGACGTCGCGCAGCAGCCTCTGCGCCAGATCGGCGAAGCGCAGCTCCTGAAAGTTTTGCATGTCACCGCGGACGACGTGCTCATGCACGGCTTCGTTGAGCGGTATCAGCGTCTGCTCCAGAAAACGGCGCAGTCCTTGGCCGACCAGAAGCTTAGACAGATGATTCTGCAGCTCGCCCACGCGGTGCTCGCCGAGCAACTTGACTGCGGTTTCGATCTCGTCGGGCAGAGGGGCGGGATCCTCGACCGCGATCCCGAGCATCGACTGCAGTGCCGATTCCGCGAGCGGCACGACCGCGCCAGCGCGCCATCCCTCAGACAACAGCTGCTTGATGACCTTGAGGCGCGCGACCTGGTCGGGCGGGTAGACACGGTCTCCGAAACCGTCGCGCGCTGGATTCGGGAAACCGTACCTGCGCTGCCACATATACAGTTGCTCGCGTCGCAGGCCCGTGATTCGCACGACTTCACGGATGTGCAACGAATCGCGAACTTCACCTGCCGTGCTGGCCACCGCCAGCTGCGGGCCCGCGTCGCTTCGGCGCGTGGGCGCTTTGATGAGGATTCCCATGGTGTCCTTTTGCACTCCTGTGCGTCACAAGTATAAAGAATTCAGCTGTCCGCTTCAGTTTAGCGCGCAGCGGCAAAAGGCGCCGCAACGCGTCAGACCGGGCTCGGGCAGGCGTCTTCCGCGGTGCCGCGGGCTCATCCCTGTCCGGCAATCCCCTTCAGGAACACCGGCTTGCGCTCCGCTTTATCGCTTGAACGCCGCCTGACTGCTGACGACAACAAGGGCTGTGCAAGTATCGTACCGGCGGCATCGCCAACTCAAATAGAAACTGCGCCACGCCCCGAATAACCGGCTTTGCTGACGTTGCCAAACCGCGCGCCGCAGCCTACCCTTGGGGCGGTCCGGCGAATGCGACCGACCGACTGCGTCAGCCACTGACGCCAGACGGCGCTGTGCTCGTCTCGTCCGGCACCCGCGGCTAACGACAGGACCTCATGTTCGGATTTGGACGATCGACCAAGGACCCCCTCGCGGACAGGAAATCCGTTGAGCGCTGGCTTGCGTCGTTTCCAGGCAACGATCCGCTGGTCGCCCACTCGGCCATCCTGACCGAGCTCGGGGCGCTGGGCGAGCGCACCGCGCCGCGTAACCCAGCCAGGCTGGAAGCGGCCTTTCACCTCGACGCGCTTTCCGATACGCTGCGCCGCAGTCTGACGGCGCAATACCTCGAGCACGGCAACCGCTCCTCGCGGGTCGAGAGCCAGCTGTGGCAAGCGCTGTTCGATCTCACGCAGGCGTTCCTGCTCTGCTACCAGGCGTTCGGACGCGACTTTGCCGGGCGTTCCCCAAGCGGTCGGTGGCAATCGCTGCTTCCGGAGTTGATCGCGCGCCAGATCGCGCATCAGGGCGTCGACGCCAAGATCCGCCTCTATCGGTACGAGCAGTGGATCCCCGCCCGCTGGTCGGAGCTCAATGCGCTTTTCCAGACGGCATGCACCGCTCAGATCGAGCGGGTTCCGGTGGCTACGCTGGCCGACGGCGTGCTCACTACCATCGAGCAGGAATATCTTCGGGTGCTGCTGCTGCAGCTGATGAACGCCGGCAACCTTTCGCCGCGACACGTGCAATGGGTTGCCGACCAGCTTTCGGAATGGTGTGCACCTCTGCGACTGAACATTGAGCCACCTACCCTCACCAGCTTTTACGTGGATCTGGGGGACCGGATGGGGCTGCGCAGGCGCACGCCGCAACCGCTGGAAGGCCGCGTGCTTTTCCTGGACACCCGTCCCCTCCACGCGGTTCTGATGCAAAACGTGCTGATGCTGGAGCAAAAGGTGCGCAACGACCCGCTCTCCGAACGCACGCCGCGCCGCGCCGAGCAGCTCAGCCTGCTCACCAAGCTCGCGGCACAGGTCGATGCGGAGTTTCGTCCGGTCGCACGGCGCGGCGAACGGCAATCGGCGACCGGCAGCGTCGATGCGATCGTCGGGTTCGCCAAGATTTCCGGCTTTCTGCGCGACGAAGAAGTCGGTCCGCTGGCCGACCGTCGGACCAGCAGCACCGGCAATTTCGGCGAAACGGTCGAGCTCGCCACCTTCGGCCACCTGCGCAACGAAAGCGGCCGAGCGCAGGAAGTGGTGCGCCGACGGCTGGCGACGTACGCCACGCAGGGCGGGGCGTGGGAGGTGCGCGACGTCTCGCAGACCGGTTACCGGCTGATTGCGCCGATGACGGTGATCAATGCGGTCACACTTGGCACGCTCGCCGCCATCCGCGCCGACGGGCAGCCGCTGTGGACGCTGGGCATCGTTCGTCGCATGAAGCGTCTGACGGCGGATCGCGCTGAAATTGGGCTGCAGGTGATCGCCAACAACCTGGTCGGCGTCGAGCTCTCGAGTCTGCGCCGCGGCGAGGCCGAGTATTCCGTGGACGGCGAGTCGCCTACCGTGAGCGGACGGAGGTTCCACGGGTTGTTTCTATCGCTGCGCAAGCGCAGCGGCGACGCGCCCATCCAGACGCTGATCGTGCCGGCGGGAGAATATCAGCCCGGCAAGCGCTTGCAGATGAGCGTCGCCAGCACCACGCAATCGATTGCTTTCGGCCGGCTGCTGGAGCAGCAGCCCGACTGGATCTGGGCGACGGTCGAATCGCACGAACCGCCGACAGCATCCGCCGCCGCTCCCGGCACCTGAAAAGCCGCATGCCCGTCGACCGCTACCACGAGATCTGCGCGCAGCATCGGTGGCGGATTCCTGCCGACTTCAACATCGCTTTCGCGACGTGCCACCGGCACGCCGGCGATCCCGGTCGCGTTGCTATCCATTGGGAGGACGAGGACGGCGCGAGCGCGACGCTGACCTACGCCGCGCTGCACCAACAGGCCAATCGCCTGTGCAATGCGCTTTGTGCGCTCGGGATCGGTAGCGGCGACAAAGTCGCCATCGTCTTGCCGCAACGTCCCGAGACAGCGGTGGCGCACATCGCGTGTTATCAGCTCGGTGCAATTGCGGTCCCGCTGTCGTTCCTGTTCGGGCCCGACGCCCTCGTCTACCGGCTGGACGACTCGGAGACCAAGGCGGTGATCGTGGATCAGGCCTCGCTACCCAACGTGGCGGCGGTACGCGATCAGGTTGCGACGTTGCGGCATGTCATCGGCGTCGCCGGCGCACGGGAGTCGTGGACGATCGACTGGGACGAACTGCTTGCGAAGGCCTCACCTCACTTCGCGCCTGCGCCCACTCGTGCCGGCGATCCTGCGCTGCTGGTCTACACCAGCGGCACCACCGGTCCGCCGAAAGGCGCGCTCATGCCGCATCGATGCCTGATCGGCAATCTGCCCGGCTTCGTCTATTCGCACGAGGGTTTTCCGGTCGAGCATGACGTCTTCTGGTCGCCCGCCGACTGGGCGTGGACAGGCGGTTTGATGGATGCGTTGCTGCCGACGCTGTATTTCGGGCGCCCGATCGTCGGTTATCGCGGGCGCTTCGACCCGGAGCGCGCGCTCGCGCTGATGGCCAGATACCGGGTCACCAACGCCTTCCTTTTCCCGACCGCGCTCAAGATGATCATGAAAGCGGTGCCGCGACCGCGCGACGCGCACACGCTCGCACTGCGCAGCATCATGAGCGCGGGCGAATCGGTGGGAACGACGGTATTCGAGTGGGCGCGCGATGCGCTGGGCGTGACCATCAATGAGATGTTCGGCCAGACGGAGATGAACTATATCGTCGGTAATTCGCACGGCTCCTGGCCGGCAAAACCCGGCTCGATGGGCCGCCCGTATCCGGGTCATCGGATCGCGCTGATCGATGACGCGGGCGCCGAGGTCGCGGACGGCGAGCTCGGCGAAGTCGCGATGCATCGTGTCGCGCCGGATGGCGAGCCGGATCCTGTCTTCTTTCTTGGCTATTTCAAGAATCCGGAGGGCACGGCGCGCAAGTTCAGCGGCGACTGGTGCCGCACTGGCGATCTCGCCACCCGCGATCGCGACGGCTACCTCTGGTATCAGGGACGCGCTGACGACATGTTCAAGGCAGCAGGCTATCGCATCGGCCCGTCGGAAATCGAGAACTGCCTGGTCAAGCACCCCGCGGTTGCCAACGCCGCGGTCGTTCCGAGCCCGGACGCGACGCGCGGCAACGTGGTCAAGGCCTTCATCGTGCTCGCCCCTGGCACCGCGCCGTCGTCGGTTCTGGAGCAAGACATTCGCAGCCACGTGCGCAAATTCCTCGCCCCGTACGAATATCCGAAGGAAATCGAATTCATCGATGCGTTGCCGATGACCACGACGGGGAAGGTACAGCGCAGGGTGCTACGCGAGCGCGAATTGGCGCGCAGGTCGGCGGCGGATTCCTCGCGCTAGACGAAGCTAGGCTTCGTGGCGCGCCGAGAGGTTTTCCAGAAAGTGCCGGTGCAGGAGCACCCACACGATCGCTGGCGCCACCGCGGGGAGGATCAACGTCCCGAACTGGTAGCAGAAGGTCACGACCTCGCGTTGCCACGGCGCGTAACCCAGCTGCGACGCAACACCCGGCTCGGACACGAGATTCTTGAGGAAATCGGCGATCACGCTGAAAGTCTGCACCGGCACCAGGGCCGCGTAGCCGATCGCAAGCCTGCGCAATGGATGTGCTTCGCGCACGGCAAGCGTCATCGCGGCAAACAGCGGCAGTCCAAAGCTGAACAGGCGGACGTTGCTCGGGACCTCGAGCACCGCTTTCGCGGCTGCGGACAGCGTTCCCGGTGCGCGCAGATTGGTCACGAAGGTGATCATTTCCACGGACTGCTCGATGCCTTGCACGAGGTCGGCGAATCCGATGCGGGTGACGATCTGGCAAAGCACGGCAACGGGCCACGCAAGCAATGGCGTCGCGAGCCACCAGATGAAAAATGTCGGGACCAGCCAGGCGGCGACTAGCAGGAGAAAGGATGGAAGCGAGCGCGTCGCCATTCCGGCCTTGGGCCTAGGCGAGCGCTGGCGCCATTCTCGGCAGCGTCCGCACCCACAGCAGCCAGACGACCATGACGTCGAGCATGATCAGCGCCTGCCACACGTAAAGATGCGCCCATTCGAACACGCTGAAGTTCCACTGTCCGAGGTAAAACAGGCTGATCACGCGCACGATATTGAGACCCTGGACCGCGACGATGCCGATCGCAAGCCCCAGCAGTTTGCGCTTCCACGGTGCGGGAAAGGCGAGGATCGCTGCGAGCAGGACGATGGTCGCCTCGACACCGTTGCAACCTGCTTCGATCGACACCGCGAAGCCGTTGTGTGCGCTTTGCAGGACCTTGCCCTGCGCGATGACCGCTGGGTCGAAGAGCCTCACGAGGCCCGCCGAAATCGCAGCCAGCGTGTTCGTCCAGGGAACAACGAACCATTCCTGCGCCCACGGCGTCAGCTCCAGCCCGAACAGCGCCCCCTGCAGCAGCAGGAACAGGACGAAAAAGCGAACCATCCGGCGGGATTGTACGCGAGGGCTCGCGACTTCAGCTGACCCGCGCGCGCGCCAAGGGAGGATTCATCGCGAAGTAGCGCTTGACGCCGCCGAGGATCGATTCAGCGAAGCGTTGCTGCTGCGCCTCGCTCTTCAGCTTGAGCTCCTCTTCGGGGTTCGAGATGAACGCGGTCTCGATGAGTATCGACGGGATATCCGGAGCCTTGAGCACCGCGAATCCGGCCTGCTCGACGCTGCCCTTGTGCAATGCGTTG